>JANQJE010000215.1 GCA_028281795.1 Cohaesibacteraceae bacterium
ACCACCGGCTTCGGTACCCTCTATGACCGCTGAGCCCGTCGCACCTGCACCGGTATCTCGGCAGACGTCCACCGCAGAGCAGGCGCAACCGGTACCGCAACCACCGTCACCATCGCTACGTTTTGTTCGCGAGCCGGAGCCTGACGCACCGACACCTGTGCAAACGGTACCGGCAGCGCAGCCCCATACGATTCCACTCGCGCAGCCGTCCGTTGCTTCGCCAGGGCAGCAAGCGCTCCCCCAACCTCAACCCGCATCTGAACCTGATACAGCCGACGAACCTGGAAAGCTCTGCGCCCGTCAAACCGAAACACTGGTGACGGCGCTACGCACTTTGATGGATTGCAAAGCAATGCTGGATCAAGCCCGGCCGGCATCGGAGGGTGCGACGTCGCCTCCCACGGACACCGAAAGCTAGAGCACAAAGCGTTGATCCGCCACGATCTTCGTGCGGTACGGCCAGGCTTTGATGAAGGTGATGACATGGTCGGGGCGGCGGGATTCGAACCCACGACCTCTCGTCCCCCAGACGAACGCGCTACCAGGCTGCGCTACGCCCCGACGCGCAGGACATAGCCTGCCAGTTGCATCAAACGCAAGCGCCAAAGCATCTTGCTTTTGGTGCGATAACGAGTGCTACCTGAGTTGTGGTGTCCGGGCGCGAAACGGGTTGGCCATGGACGCGGCGATCACGCCCCAGGAAAGTCCCAGCAACAGGAAGAAATGACGCCACCGGTCGGTGTCGATGAACGTGCCGACCAGCATAATCCCGGTGAACAGGGCGAAAAGCGGTATCGCAACGGACCGGAATGGCGGGTTGTAGAGAACGACACGGATCAGTTGAAAGGCGGTCAGGAAAGTCAGCGTCATATAGGCAAAGAAGCCGATCCAGCCATGCGCCATCAACGCGTTGAGATAGACGTTGTGGGGGTCGATACCAAACACCTCGTAAAACCCGAAGGCGCCAAGGCCAAAAGGGTGTTCGATGCTCATCTGGAAACCAAGCGCATGGCGCCCGAAGCGGCCGAGTTCACCTCCGTCGTACTCCTGGATCAGGCTGGCGCGCTGTGCGAAAAGGTCGCTGATCGCCGGAATGGACAGAGCCACGACAAGCGCGGCCGTGATCAAGACAAGGCCGAATACGCTGAGAGCCAGAATGCGCAGGCGTTCGGTCGGGTTCGGCGTCAACACGAAATGGAGCACTGTGATGACTCCTGTCGCGTAGACCGTGTAGCCCCAGGCGCCGCGCGAAAACGACAGAAAGATGCCAAGCGTGCAGATGCCGATGACCATCATCGGAAACAGCCACCGTTTCATCGGCTGAGACAGGATTGTGTAGACTGAGAAAACGAACGCTGCGGTGACGAACGGCCCGAACACGTTCGGATCTTCAAAACTGCCTTTGGCCCGACCGTAGAGAGTGAAGATCTCTGCCGTACCAGCGACATTGAAATAGCCGACGATACCTAGAAGGGAGGCCAACATGGCACCCCATTGCCAGGCGTTGCGCACCAATGCCATGCGCCGCAATGTGTCGCGCGCCAGATAGCAGGCGAAGAACAGGCTTGTGCCGGCAAGGAAAGTGGTAACGGCGATCTGAAAACGCGCCCGCTCAAAGTCCGGCGCAATCGTCACGCCGATGAATCCGCCCAACACGTAAAGAGAAAGAAGCGCAAGGAGCGGCAACACCGGGCGCGGGATTGTCATGCCGAACAGGAACGAGGTTCCGATTACCGCGACACCCAAAAGCTCATAGGGTGCGGGTTCACGCAACACGAAAAAGCCCGACAGCACCAGCAGCCAGACAAACAGTTGGCCGACCCAGGTGAGGGGTTTGGCAACAGCCGCAGGACGATAATCGGCCAGCGATGGTGTCCTTGAAGCGGCGACCGCGCCGTGAGCCCGCAGGGATGAGGTCTCACTCAATACGCGTTCTCAGTGTCGGTCAGGAGGGCCAGTGGCGTCATGGCCAAAATTTGCAGGTCGAACAGAATCGACCAGTTCTCGATGTAATAGAGATCATGCTCCACGCGGCGTTCGAACTTTTCCATCGTGTCCATCTCGCCGCGCCAACCGTTGATCTGTGCCCAGCCCGTGATGCCCGGCTTCACGCGATGACGCGCGAAATAGCCATCGATGACCTTTTCGAAAGGCGTGCCGCGCAGATGCCCCTGAACAGCATGTGGCCGCGGTCCGACAAGCGACAGATCGCCTTTGAAAACCACATTGAAGAGCTGCGGTAGTTCGTCGAGGCTGGTTTTGCGGATGAAGGCGCCGACGCGTGTCACGCGCGGATCGTTCTTGGTGACCACTTTCAGCGCTTTCTCATCGCACATATCAGTGTACATCGAGCGAAACTTGTAGACGTCGATGGGCTCATTGTTGAAACCGAAGCGTTTCTGACGGAACAGAACCGGCCCCTTGCTGTCGAGCTTGACGGCAATAGCGGTCGCCAGCATCACCGGTGACAGCACAACCAGCATGGCAAAACCCAGCAGCCGGTCGAGCACGGCCTTGGCGACATAGTCCCAATCGGCCAGGGGACGGTCGAAAATAGCCAGGAACGGGACAGAACCGATATAGTTGTAAGCGCGTGGGCGGAACCGAAGTTTGGCCGTGTGGGCTGAAAGCCGGACATCGATGGGCAAGACCCATAGCTTGCGGACCATGTTGAGAACCCGCTTTTCCGCAGTTACCGGCAGTGTAACGATGATCATGTCGAGCGTTGCCATACGAGTGAAGGCAACGGCATCATCGACGGAGCCCAGCTTAGGCAGGCCTGCGCACGTCTCCTGACTGCGCTCATCAGCCCGATCGTCGAAAAATCCGACCAACTGCAAGTCGCTCGTTGCAGAACCGCGCAGGGCCTCCACGAGCCGCTCGGCATCCGGACCACCGCCGACAAGAGCTGCATGGCGCCGCAGACGGCCCGACGCTGTCCAATGGGTAACCAGAGCGATCACCAGGCTCCTATAAAGCATCAGGGTGAGCAGTCCGACGGCAAACCAGAGGCCGACCCACAGACGTGACAGGTCATCGCCTACATTGGAGAAGAACGCGAAGGCGAGCATGACAAAGCCCAGCGTCGTCCAACCAGCGACAAGACGAATGCCCTGATGGCCAATCGATCGCAGGCCATAGGGTGTGTAGAGTCCGAGAGCCTGGAAAATAAGAACTGCGGCGGTCGCAACTACGCCTATGATGGTCATATAGAACGCAGAGAAACCCAGTTCATTGCCGAGATAGCCGGTGTAAAGCACAAGGCCTGTGACGGCGATCACGAGCCATTCAAACAAACGGACAAGTCCGGCAATGATCACCGGCGAGAAGGCACGGGTGGTCAACTGGCGGGCAACATCGCGCGCGGCCTGCGAAAGCGGCGTTTCCTTGTCCATTGAAGCGCCAGCCCCTTGTGCTCCAAACACGTCTGTGCTGGCGGCTTTCATCTCTTCGCGGGCTGCTGTGCTTCGCTCAATCAGCATGGCGTCAATCTTGTCCCTGTCCCAGGTCGCCCCGTCCTGCATCGCGAGTGCGTCAAGGTAGGCGCACGACTCGCTCTTGGGTCGATGCTTACACGCTTAAAATGTGCGGGCGTTTAAGGGACGTGGTGAACAAGCCGTTGCTTCAAAAGAACAGCGACGTAGACGTTACGGATAAATCAGTTCGCGGCGAGGTGCCGATAGCTTTCCGCAATCTGATCGACCATGCGGTCGACGTGGAAGTTATCGGCGACAAAAGCATAGCGCGCATCGAGTTCAGCCTGGGTTTCAGGCGAAAGGGGTTCCAGCGCCTTGCGCATGGCCGAAGCGAGCGCATCGGCGTCATCTGAAGGAATCAGGGAGGAGCGCGTTGGACCGAAAATCTCGCCGATCCCTCCGACATCGGTGGCAATGACCTGTTTTCCTGCAGCAATCGACTCCATCACAATGTAGGGCAGGGACTCCGCGCGTGACGGGACGATCATCGTGTCGGTTGCAGCGAGGGCCTCGCGAAGCGGGCGGCGTCCGACAAACGTGACTTCCTCAGTGAGACCGAGATCGTCGGCATAGGTTTTGAAATCGTCCAGCATGGGTCCATCGCCCAGAAACAGAACCTTCAAGGGGCGTCCGGTGGGGTGACGGACCTGGCAAAGCGCCTCCAGCAGAACATCGACGCCCTTGATCGCACGCATTTCGCCAACAAAGGCAAAGTCATGCGTTGGGTTGTCCAGTGGAGCAGGTCCACCGGCAAACTCATCGCCCCTCAGTCCGTTGAACACAACGCGATCCCGGCCCTTGGTATCGCCGATTTTTTCCTTGAAGCCATCTGCGCTGTAGGCGCTTTCAAACAAGAACTGATCGGTCAGCGGCACCAGGCCGCGCTCGGCGGACAGATACACTTTGCCGCTCATCGTCGACCAGTCATAGTGAAGAGAGCCGCCATGCGGTGTGTAGAACACTTGGGCTTTCGTGTGCCACGCCGACAACCGAGCATAGAGACCGCCCTTTGCGCTGTGGCCGTGCACGATGTCCGGTTTCAACTGCTTAATGAGCTTGCGGCACTGCAACGACAGGCGCACATCGCCCCATCCGGGAAGCCTTGGAATATCAAGGGTATGGACACCCAGCGCCAGGCGTGGAGCGAAACGGTCAAGCGTCGCGAGAACATGCTCTGACGCACGCAGCGAGTCGACAACGATTCCAAGTTCAAAGCCGCGTTCAAGCAACCCATCTGTCAGATCGAGAATATGCCGCCAGAGCCCGCCGACCGGAGCCCGTGTGATCAACAGAACACGCAGCGGACGGCCATCCGCTTCAGGCATCAGAACCAACGTTCGCGAACTGTGATGACATCGCCTGGACGGACAGCGGCATTAAGATCGATACGTCCGACACGTACCTCACCATTGATCACGCGTGACACATCCACGTTGCTGCGAACCGCCCGCGCCGAAAAGCCGCCGGCAATGGCAATCGCGCTGCGTACGGTCATGCCCGCCACATAAGGAAACTGGCCAGATTGCCCGACTTCACCCAGAACGAAGAACGGTCGATAGGTGGCAACTTCTACGCTGACGTCGGGGTTGCGAAGATAACCTTCGCGCAAGGCGGTGGTGATGGCGGTATCGAGCTCATCTGTCGTCAAGCCCCGTGTCGGTACATCGCCGATAAGCGGCATCGAAATCATGCCTTCGACGTCGACCGTGTAAGCTGCGGTTAGGCTGGGCTGCTCAAACACCGTGATGCGCAGCGAATCTCCTGAATCGAGCGCATAGGGTTCAACAAGAAGCGGATTGAAGTCGGCAGGTCGTGGTGTTGAGGACGCGCATCCGGCCAGCAGAGCCAAAGCGCCAAACAGGCCGACAAGCCGTGTTTTCGTTCCAAAACCCATGATACGCCACGCCTTACCAAAACATCACAAGCGAAGACGGTAGCGGATCACGTCAGACCGCAGGTCCCGTCCCAAACAACGCCACAAAGGTAACGTGGCAAGGTTAATCAACCGTTGTGCCTATACTTGCGGCTTGCGTGAAACGCTGCGGCCCGTGGAATCCTTTGGCGTCTCGGCCCGCCGATTAACCGCTTGATTACTATACTGCGTCACAGTCTTCGCGCACACCGTACGTGCTGGACCCGTGGAGTAAGAGCGTTGGCGTCCCATCAATCATCCCAGGAAATCAATCTTGCGTTTTTGTTGGCCAGACTCTGGTCGGCCAGGTTTGGCGTTGCGCTCTTCGTGATCGTGATCACCGGATTGGTCTATCTCTTCACGCAGGTGACGGACGCCAAGTATCAGTCGGATGCGCAGATCATCATCGAGCCTCAGGAGACCGCTTTCACGCGGCCCGAGGTGGAGCAGGGCGACGGCAATCGTACGATTGATGAGCGGGCGATTGCCAGTGAAGTGCAGGTCATGCGTTCCAGGGATATCGCTGATCAGGTGATCGATCGTCTCGACCTTGCCGACCATCCTTATTTTGACCCGGCGCGCGGAAGCCCGTCCATGGTCAAATCGGTCTTTATTCTGCTCGGTCTTTCCGAAGACCCGCTTCTTCGCTCGCCCGAAGAGCGCGTCTACAACAAGTTCGACTCTGGCCTGACGGTCTACAACATTCCAGGTTCGCGGGTTATCGTCGTTTCCTATGAGAGCCGTGATCCGGAGCTCTCGGCACGGATCGCCAACGCGATCGTCGATACCTATCAGGCGACGCAGCGCCAGACGCAGGCCAGCAACACGCGTTCGGCAACGTCCTTTCTGGAAACGGAGATCGCAGAGCTTCGCCGCCAGGTCGGTGAGGCCGAGGCTGCCGTTGCCCGCTTTCGTTCCGGATCGGGTCTGTTTGTCGGACCGAACGAGACCACGCTGTCAGCTCAACAGCTTTCCGAGCTCAGTTCGGAACTGACCCGGGCTCGGGCTGCCGAATCGGACGCACGTTCGCGTGCCGGAGAACTTCGCGCGCTGATCGCGCAACAGGGCACCAATGTTGCTCTGCCCGAGAGTTTTTCAACGCCATTGACCCAGCGCCTGCAGGAAGAGCAGGCGACCTTGCGCGCCCGCATCGCCGAGCTCTCTGCAACCCTTTTGCCGGCCCATCCGCGCATCCGCGAGTTGAACGCGCAGGCAACCGATGTTGGCGGCCAGATACGGACCGAAGCCAACCGTATTGCGCAGCGCTTCGACAACGAAGCCCGCGTGGCGGCCGCACGGGCGTCGGCACTCGAAGATGAACTTGCTCGCCTGAGCGCCGAAGCGTCCAGGATCGCCGAAGCCGAGGTTGAGCTTCGTGCCCTGGAGCGCGAAGCAGCCGCGCAGCGTGACCTGTTGGCCAGCTACCTTGTCCGGTTCCGCGAGGCGGCAACCCGCGAAGATGCTGCGATGCTGCCGACCAACGCGCGCATCATTCAAACCGCTCAGGTGGCCGGTGAACCGGTTTTCCCCAAGACGCTGCCGATGATCATGATCGCTTTCGTGGGCAGTTTGGCTTTCGCCCTTTTGGGTGTGATGAGCCAGGCTATTCTCGCCGGTGCTGTGCGTGACGACAGTCTGGATATCTCCGAGATGCAACCCGACGCGTATCAGGGCGCGCGCTTCGCCCAGGCCGAACCCGTGATGGAGCCGGAGGACTCGCATTCCAGCAACGACGCGGTGCCGGAGCCCGTGAAACCGCAGCCTGAAGCCGCACCGCTGCCACAGCTCAAAACACTGCGTACCTATACATTGTCGGATGCCGATGAGTGCCGCCTTCTGTTTTCGCATCTGCGCCGGCTGGGCGCGTCCGGTGTAGGGACGCGGATCACTGTCGGAACGTCGGATTTGGGTGTGAACACCGGCGATGTGGCCCTGCGAATAGCCCGTGCCATGGCGCAGGCCGGTCGGTCCGTCGTCATGCTGGACTGTGTGGGTGATTTTCGCAGTGCCGGCATCATCCCTGATGGTCCTGGCTTTTATGAACTGATCATGGGGGCAGTTGGTTTCGAAGCCGCCCTTCACAAAGATCCCGAGAGTCCTTTGCACTTGGTACCCTCAGGCTTCGAGCAGGCGGACCGCTCGATCATTGCCGACGATGCCGCCGATCTTGTTCTCTCTGCCTTTGCACACACTTATGACAGCGTCGTCGTGAATGCCGGTCACGATCCACAGCTTCTGCTGGAATGCGCGGCCATCAACGATGCGATGGTGCTCAGCGGTGACCCTGTTCGCGTTCAGACGCTGGCGCATACCCTGTCCGGCATTGTTTCGCGGGAGCGTGTGCTGGCCGTCCGTGTCGAGGGAAAGCCGGTGCTGCGAGCTGCCATTCCTGCTTGAAGAGACCGATCATTCCGGCGGGATACGATCAAAAGATCTCATTGAGCGAAGTTTACCTTCATCGGAAAACAAGGCCTTAGGTGTTCTAATGGGAATGGTTACGGAGCGTTAAGCTTAACAAAACCTTTTGAGCTCAAAGATAGACCAGTAAACACGGACTGGCTGGGCGTTCAGATGTCGTCGACTCGCGTTAAATTCATGAAAAGTGCCTTGGGCACGATGCACACGCTGGGCATGCACAACATGCTGAGATCCGTTTCGGAGGGGCTCGGCATGATCCTGACGCTCCACCGGGTCCGCCCGACCGATGAACTTGAAACGGAACTGGGGGATTATCCGCAGTTTGACCCCAATGGGCTTCTGGAAGTCACACCGGACTTCCTGGATGCAACCCTGGAACTTCTGAAGGCTCAGGGGCTTGCACTCGTTTCGCTCGATGAAGCCGTTGAAGCCATACAGAGCCCCGCGGTCCGTGAAGGGCGCTTCGCAGTTCTCACGTTCGACGATGGATACATCGACAACGTCGAGCATGCACTGCCTGTTCTTGAGGCCCATGACGCTCCGGCCGTGATCTACATGCCCTCTGATTATCCTCAGGGGCGTGGGGAACTCTGGTGGGTTGCCCTGGAAGAAATGATCCGCAAGGCCGACAGCATCACACGGCCCGACGAGCCGCAGTATGGCCCCCAGTCAGTGCGCACGGTGGATGAAAAGAACGCGTTCTACCTCGACTTCTATTGGGCGTTACGCGAGATGAGCCAGGACGCGCAGCGCGCCACCATCCGAACAGTCGCTGTTGAGCAGGGGTACAGCATGGATGCGCTCTGCCGCCGTCTGATCCTTTCAACCCCGGAACTCAAGGCCGTCAATGCTCATCCGCTGATCACCATCGGGGGCCATACGGTGACACACCGCGCGGTTGCACGTCTTTCGGCCGATGAGGCGATGCTGGAGATGGTCGAAGGAGCCAATTGGCTTGAGCAGACGCTTGGTGCGAGGCCGAAGCATTTCTCCTTCCCCTATGGCGATGCCGGATCGGCAGGGCCGCGCGACTACAAGCTGGCGCAAAATGCCGGCTTCACGACGGCTGTCACCACCCGCAAAGGCATGCTCTACCCCGATCACAAAGATCATATGTTCGCGCTGCCGCGCGTCTCGCTCAACGGCGAGTTCCAGCATTCGCGCTACATCGAGCTTTTCGCATCCGGTGCGCCGTTCCTGTTGGCCAACAGGTTCAGAAAAGTGGCGTGATGTCTAACCGGCCGGTTTGTCCGGTTTCATCATCCATTTCAGAATAATCATGGCGGGAAAGGCCCACAGACAGCCTGTAACGGCGTAGAAAAGGGCCTGCATACCGCCTGATGCATCTTCGAGAACCCAGAGGCCCAGCATCATGGTGGCGAAGGCGTAAAAGACGATGAAGGCGAGCAATACGAATGTCCCGATCAGCTTGCGGGTGCGCATGGGAAGGGCCATTGGATATCCTGTAGGTGAGATCGTCTCGGATTTCTGAGAAGCACACATAGAAGCTGAGGCCACCGGTGCAACCCGAAAGCCCGAAATGAAAGGCGATGCGGCACCGGGCCGCAAAGCATGGGGCTGGAAAACAGGCCTTCTCGGCGCGATAACGCGGGCAGTTCCATCAGCGACGGATACAGAATGGCCATCACCGCTTCCAAGCCTGAGGTTACAGCACCAAAACGCGCTGCCGACGCCTATCACCCCGTACGGCTTTGGCTCTGGAGCGTCGCAGCGCTTGTCTTCCTTATGGTGTTTGTCGGCGGTGCCACCCGACTGACCGATTCCGGCCTTTCCATCACCGAATGGCGTCCGATCACCGGTATTGTCCCACCCTTAAGCGCCGAAGGCTGGGAGGCCGAACTGGAGAAGTACCGGCAGATCCCGGAGTATCAGCGGATCAACCGTGGCATGTCGATGGCCGAATTCCAGTTCATCTACTGGTGGGAATGGGGCCATCGCTTCCTTGGCCGCCTGGTTGGCTTTGCGTTTGTTGTCCCGCTCATCTGGTTTGCCGCCCGCAAGGCGTTGCCGCCGCGCTCCATGCCGAAACTACTGGGCCTGCTGGCGCTGGGTGGCCTTCAGGGGTTCATTGGCTGGTGGATGGTCGCTTCTGGTCTGACCGAGCGCGTCGATGTCAGCCAGTACAGACTGGGCGTTCACCTCACCATGGCAGCGATCATTCTGGCCAGCATCGCGTGGGTTGCGCAGAGCATGAAACCGCTCGAACCGGCGTTGGAACCACGAAGGGAGCAGGCGGCTCCGGGCGCGACGATGGCAGCCTTGCTGGCAGTGTTCGTGCTCTTGCAGATCTTCCTTGGTGCGCTCGTAGCCGGGCTCGACGCGGGGCTCACCTACACGACATGGCCTTTGATGGACGGCGATTTCATCCCTCCGATGGCCAAACTGTTCATTCAGTCACCGTGGTATCTGAACTTTGGCGAGAATGTCCTGATGGTGCAGTTCGTGCATCGCATGGGCGCATACGCACTCCTTGCTTTTGCTTTGTATCATGCCTGGCGCATGCGCCGCGTGGCGAACGATCCCAAAGACCGCAAGATGGCGTCCGCTTTGGTTATCGCATTACTGATCCAGGTACTGATCGGCGTGGTGACGCTTCTGACCCAGGTTGAAGTGGAGTGGGCGCTGTTGCACCAGTTCTGGGCATTCGTGATCCTCGTGGTCACAGTTTTGCATTGGGCGCGGCTCACCGGCCGCGGTTACGTTCCAGATTCAGAACCAGAACAGGCGTAAAAAAAAGCCAGCGCCGCTGACGCAGCGCTGGCCAAATCAGTGCACAAAGCGGGTAAAGCTAGGCGATTGCCTGATCAAGGTCCGCGATGATATCCGCGACATCTTCGATGCCGACCGAGATACGCACTGTGTCCGGTGCGGCGCCAGCCTCGGCTTTCTGCTCATCGGTAAGCTGCGAGTGCGTGGTCGAAGCCGGATGAATGATCAGAGATCGCGTGTCGCCGATATTGGCCAGATGCGAGAAGAGCTTGACCCCTTCGACAAGCTTCACACCGGCCTCATGCCCGCCTTTCAGTCCGAAGGTGAAAACGGCACCGCCGCCTTTGGGTGAGTATTTCTGTTGCAGCGCATGGTACTTGTCGCCCGGCAGCCCGGCATAGGAAACCCACGCCACCTTGTCATGATCTTGCAGGTGCTGCGCCACGGCCAGCGCGTTGTCGCAGTGACGCTGCATGCGCAGCGGCAGGGTTTCAAGGCCCGTCTGGATCAGAAACGCATTGAAGGGCGAGATCGCCGGACCGAGGTCACGCAGGCCCAGCACCCGGCAGGCGATGGCGAAGGAAATCCCGCCAAGCGCTTCATGCAGCTTCACACCGTGATATTCCGGCCGTGCCTCGGACAGCATCGGGTACTTGTCGCTGGCCGACCAATCGAAGTTGCCGCCATCGACAATGATGCCACCCATCGAGTTGCCATGTCCGCCGATGAACTTGGTCAGCGAGTGAATAACGATGTTCGCGCCATGCTTGATCGGCTGCACGAGGTAAGGTGTCGCCATGGTGTTGTCGACGATCAGCGGGATGTCGTGCTTTTGGGCGATCGCCGCTATGGCTTCGATATCCGTCACCACACCGCCCGGATTGGCGATGGATTCGATGAAAATCGCCTTGGTCTTGGGTGTGATGGCGGACTCGAACGACGCCACATCATCCGGATCAACCCAGACAACGTTCCATCCAAAACTCTTGAAGGAGTGATTGAACTGGTTGATCGACCCGCCGTAGAGCTTCTTGGCGGCGATGAACTCATCGCCGGGCTGCAACAGTGTGTGGAACACAAGAAGCTGAGCAGAATGGCCGGATGCTACGGCCAGCGCCGCTGTACCACCTTCCAGCGCAGCTACCCGCTGCTCCAGAACGTCCTGCGTCGGGTTCATGATGCGTGTATAGATGTTGCCGAAGGCCTTGAGACCGAACAGATTGGCCGCGTGCTCGGTATCTTCAAACACAAAGCTGGTGGTTTGATAGATGGGCGTTGCGCGTGCGCCGGTGGTCGGGTCAGGCTGGGCGCCTGCGTGCACCGCAAGTGTGTCAAAGCCCTGGGGTTGATCGCTCATGGTCGTTCCTCATGTTTGGCGGCACGTTGATCTCAGAATGCGCCGTTCGTTCTGAATATCGAATTGTCGTTCTTTATATAGAACGATATGGGCGGTCAATTGTCTTTCAGTTTCGCCGTATTGTGTGGTATTATAATACCAAATTGATACAGCGTTGAAATCACTATGAAATAGCGGTGCAATGACGCTTGACCATACAAACTGTCAGCCGTATAGAAGCGCCAACCTTGATGCTGCTTTTTCGCAGCGAAGGCAAACTATTATCCCAAAACGGCCAGAAGCGGCACGATGGGCGAACGATTGGTCGTCGCCCTGGACTGTCCTCGCTGTTTGAAGATCAGGATCGAAACACCATGAAGACCTATTCAGCGAAACCCGCTGAGGTGGAAAAAAAGTGGATCATCATTGACGCCGAGGGCCTTGTGGTCGGGCGTCTCGCTTCCATTATTGCCACCCGCCTGCGCGGCAAGCACAAGCCGACATTCACCCCGCATATCGACTGTGGCGACAACATCATCGTCATCAATGCCGAAAAGGTGCTGTTCACCGGTCGCAAGCGCGAGAACAAGAAATATTATTGGCACACCGGTTACCCCGGCGGCATCAAAGAACGCACGGCGAAAACCCTTCTCGAAGGACGTTTTCCCGAGCGCGTCGTCGAAAAAGCCGTAGAGCGCATGTTGCCGCGTGGTCCGCTTGGCCGCCAGCAGCTTTCGAACCTGCGCGTGTATCCAGGCGCCGACCACCCCCATGAAGCGCAACAGCCCGAAGTGCTGGACGTCAAAGCGTTGAATGCGAAGAACAGCCGGAGGGCTGCATAATGAGCGAACAAATCACATCCCTTGAAGATCTTGGCGGCGCGATGGGCGTTGCACCGGGCGAAGGCGATACGCCGGTCACCGATGCGGCTCCCGTTCATGTTCAGAAGCTTGACGATCAGGGCCGCGCCTATGCTACCGGCAAGCGCAAAGACGCCATTGCCCGCGTCTGGGTGAAGCCTGGCTCCGGTAAAATCACCGTCAATGGCAAGGACTTCACGGCCTATTTCGCACGCCCGGTTCTGCAGATGATCGTCCAGCAGCCGATCGTGGCCGCTGCGCGGGATGGCCAGTATGACATCGTCGCAACCGTCAAGGGCGGCGGTTTGTCCGGGCAGGCCGGTGCGGTGCGCCACGGCATCTCCAAGGCGCTGACATACTACGAACCGGAATTGCGCGGCACGCTGAAGGCAGGCGGGTTCCTGACCCGCGACAGCCGTGTTGTGGAACGTAAGAAGTACGGCCGCGCGAAAGCCCGTCGTTCCTTCCAGTTCTCCAAGCGCTAAAAGCTCTTTCCCTTGTCGGATGTTAGGGGCGAAGCGCTTGGCGCTTCGCCCTTTTTTGTTGAAGGCCTCATCCCATGACCAAGACAATCAGAACCGCCATTCTGGGTGCGTCCGGCTACACCGGCGCCGATGCTATGCGGCTTGCGATGCGTCATCCGCACATCGAGTTGGTAGCGCTGACGGCCAACACCCACGCCGGAAAGCCCGTTGGCGACGTGTTTGAGCATCTGCGCGGGTATGATTTGCCCAGGCTTACGACGCTCGACGAGGTCGATTGGACCGCCATCGATCTGGTCATTTGCGCACTTCCGCATGGGACGACGCAAGCCGCGACCAAGACGATCCGCACCATTAATCCGGCCTGTGTTGTGGTCGATATGTCAGCCGACTTCCGCATCCGCGACGTCGAAACCTATGCGCAATGGTATGGCCTTGATCACGCCGCACCGGAGCTTCAGAGCGAGGCAATCTATGGCTTGTCCGAGCATAACCGGAACGCGATCAGGAACGCCAAGATCGTGGCCTGTCCGGGCTGTTTTCCCACAGCAGCGCTGACGGCGCTCATCCCGCCGCTAGCTGCCGGTCAGATTCGGGTCGATGATGTCATCATCGATGCCAAGACAGGCATTTCGGGCGCGGGCAGGGGGCTGAAGCAGGGCATGCTGTTTGCCGAAGCCGGTGAAGGTACCTCGCCCTATGGCATCGGCCATCATCGTCATATGCCGGAGATCGAACAGGAACTCTCCAAGATCTCCGGTAGTGCCATCAAGGTCGGTTTCACACCGCATCTGGTGCCTATGGCGCGTGGCGAGCTCCTGACCTGTCATGTCAGACTGGCTGACGGTGTTTCAGTGGATGATGTGCGTGTAGGATTGAGCACGCGTTACGCCGATGAGCCGTTTGTGCTGGTGCTTAAGGAAGGCGAGATACCCAAAACCCAGAATGTTCGAGGATCGAACCTCGTTCATATCGGTGTCTTCAAGGACCGGTTGCCGGGCCGTGCGATCATCATTGCCGCGCTCGATAATCTGGTCAAAGGATCAGCCGGTCAGGCACTGCAGAATGTGAACATCGCGTTCGGTCTGGAAGAGACGCTGGGTTTGGAGCAGATCGCGCTGTTCCCGTGATCGACAAAGCACTAGGCGCCGTTGTCCGGTTTGAACGGCGCCATGCCGGCGCGGGCGAGTTCATCGGCGCGTTCGTTCATTTCATCGCCAGCATGGCCTTTAACCCAATGCCAGGCGACGTCATGGGCTTGAATCAACGCATCAAGTTGCTCCCATAGATCTTTGTTTTTGACTGGTTTCTTGTCCGCTGTCTTCCAGCCTCTCGTCTTCCAGTTCGTCATCCATTGGGTGATGCCGTCTTTCACGTAGGAAGAGTCTGTGTGCACGGCAACGCGCGAGTGGCGGTTGAGCGCCGACAGTGCCTCAATCGCGGCCGTCAGCTCCATCCGGTTGTTGGTGGTCTCGTCCGCGCCGCCCTTCAGTTCTTTTTCATGACCGCGAAAGGTAAGGATTGCGCCCCAGCCTCCAGGCCCCGGATTGCCGGAGCAGGCGCCATCGGTCCAGATTTCGACAAGGCCAGCATCGCCGGAATGGAATGAGTCAGTCAAAGTCGAGCCCATAAAAGCGGGCGTCGTAAACACCCTGATGAAAAGCAAGCTTGGTGGCGTATTCACGTGGGTCCTTCGGCACAACCAGCGCGCCATCGGGCACCGAAAGCCAATCGTTCAGCCGCGTCACGAGAAACCGGATGGATGCGCCACGGGCTAGCAGAGGCAGGGCATCGATCTCCGATTGGGTCAGGGAACGCACGCTCTGATAGCCCGCGACCAGCGCCCTGGCTTTTGTGACGTTGAACGCCAGATCCGGCTCGAAGCACCAGGCGTTGAGGCAGATCACCAGATCGTAGGCATAGGCGTCGGTGCATGCGAAATAGAAATCGATCAGCCCGGACACTTCATTGTTCAGGAAGAACACATTGTCCGTGAAAAGGTCAGCATGGATAACACCGGCAGGAAGGTCACACGGCCAGAGCTTGTCCATCTGGTCAAGCTCGCGGCCCATCCGTGTGCGCAGGCCCGGGAAGGCCCGATCAGCGCTTTTCGCCGGGATGCCATCATAGACCGATCGCCAGCCCGCCAGGGACAGATCGTTGGGACGCTGGGTGGGAAAGTCGGCGGTCGCCAGATGAAACCTAGCTAGCACCTCGCCCAGCTTACGGCAGTGATCGACGCGCGGCCTGCGGATCGCAACGCCGTCCAGGAAGGATATGATGGTGGCTGGCCTTCCGCAAAGCTCACCCAACACGATGCCATCGCGCCGCTTGATCGGCAGTGGGCAGGTGAGACCGCGTTCGACCAGATGATTCATCAGATTTAGAAAGAACGGCAGGTCGTCTGCGTTCACACGCTTTTCGAACAGCGTTAGAATGAAGGTGCCTGCTTCAGTGCGCAGAAGGAAGTTTGAGTTTTCCACGCCCTCTGCAATGCCTTTGAAAGCAAGAACTTCACCAAGGTCATAGTCGGCAAGAAAGGCGTCGAGGTCCGCGTCGCTGACATCGGTGTAGACGGCCATGGAGCGTGATCAGCCGTTCACGAAGCGCATGTCGTTGCGCGTGAGTTCGACGTCACGCAGCGCACGCGCGACCGGAAAAAGTTCGTTTTCCTGAGCGGTTTCAACAAGATCGAGTGAAACCTTGAATCGATCTCTGAAGCGGTTGATCACCCCTTCGACAAGGATTTCCGGCGCCGAGGCGCCAGCAGAAAGCGCGACGGTCGCGCCATTGGACACCTCGTCCAGCGGAATGTCATCCGGCCCTGCAATCAGCAGACCGCGTACGGCACCGGCGCGCTCGGCGACCTCGACCAGCCGCTTGGAATTGGAGGAGTTTGGGGCGCCAACCACCAAGAAAAGATCGGAGCCGGATGCCGCGGCTTTCACCGCTTCCTGCCGGTTGGTTGTGGCGTAGCAGATGGACTCGCCCGCCGGATCGGCAATAGCTGGAAACTTGGCCTTCAGCGCATTAATTACATCGGCGGTATCATCCACCGAGAGCGTTGTCTGCGTCACATAGCCCAGCGCATCCGGATCGGGTGGCCTGTAAGCATCCACATCCTCAGGTGTTTCAATCAGGTCAACGGCCCCTTCGGGCAACTGACCCATGGTGCCGACAACTTCCGGATGACCGGTATGGCCGACCAGAACCACCTGACGTCCGAGCTTCATGTGACGCGCGGCCTGCTTGTGGACTTTGGAAACGAGCGGGCAGGTGGCATCGAAGTAAAGCAGGTTCAGCGCTTCGGCATGCGCAGGCACGGATTTCGGCACGCCATGAGCAGAGAAAATCACCGGTTCTTTTGCGCCTTCGGGAATCTCATCCAACTCTTTGACGAAGACGGCTCCCTTTTCACGCAGACCGTCCACCACGTAGCGATTGTGGACGATCTCATGGCGAACATAGACAGGCGCCCCATAGCGTTTCAGCGCCATGACGACCATCTGGATGGCGCGGTCGACACCGGCGCAAAAGCCTCGTGGCCCGCACAGGCGTAAAGTGATGGAATGTTGGGGTTCGCTCATGCCACTGTCCTAGGGTCAGGACTCATTCATCTGGTTGAAATGGTATGAGGCCATTGGGTTGGATAGAAGGCGCAAAGGCGCAGGAAACCATGCGGTTTTCAAGGCTTTGCAACGCCCTAGCCGGGCCAATGGGCCATATCCCGTAGGGACGCGCCTCTGGCTTCGATCTGCTGCGTCAAAGCTTTTGACCGGGGAGGAACCCCGCTCTGCAAGCTTTTCCTTGCATTTCTTTGCCATAGGCTGCGCCATTTCCATCATATGAATGAGTCCTGACCCTAGGCGATGAAAAGGTGCCTTTCAAGGATAGCGCCCCGGCAAGGACGCACTACATTGATGGGCAACAGAGCTATGTCGAAAAGGTCCGCCATGCGTTTTTCCCATCCTCTTGCCCTGCTTGCAAAATCTGCCCTTTTGGTGGCATCGCTCGGTGTCTCGAACACCGTGATGACGGGCCACGCCTTTGCGCAGACCGAAGAGATCGAATGCGGTTTTGAAACAATCATCGATTTGCGCACCGGCGTGCCGATGACAGCCGCCCGTCTTTATGGCGAAGTACGAACCACGCAAGTCGTTTTCCTGGGCGAGCGTCATGGCACACCTGAACATGTGGCGCTGGCGGCCTGCATTCTGGAAGAAAAAGCAGGCAGCCGCCCGCCGGTATTGGCTTTGGAGCATGTTCCAGCCAGTGCGCAAACCGAGTTGGACGACTGGCGGCGCAACAGCGCGTTCGACGCCGATCTATTTGCGGACCGTGTCGACTGGGAAAGCCTGGGCTGGCCGGATTTCAACATCTACCGCCCGCTCATTGAAACCGCCGGCAGTGCACGGGCGCACGTGGTGGGGACCGACCGGTCGCTTCCTGGTGCCGGCGGGCCGTCTTTTGAAGCGCTTCTTGAAGTCGCTCCGGCCTATGGTTTGCAGACCGATGAGATCGTGGAGGCCTGGATTCCGGACATGATTGACGGGCATTGCGGTCTCATCGACGAGGACGCCGCCGCCGTCATGGCGCTGGCTCAGATGGAGCGGGATCAGATCATGGCCGGTCGTCTGATCGCTGGGCGCGGGCGTGGTTCTTCAACGCTCTATTATGGCGGTAAAGGGCATGTGCGGATGGACCGTGCGGTTCCTTATCTGATCGCGCGGACCGACCGTCCACCCAGCATGCTGACCATTGCCGCCTTCACGGTCGATGAATGGGAGCGCGTGCTGGAGGCCGGGCCGATCCGCGATCAAAACCTCAACACCGTTTACGATGTGGTTGTCGTCGCCGGTGTTTCGGATCCGACGGATGAGGCCCTGTGCGAGCAGATGCGGACCATGCTTGGCGGTTAGAGCATACCTTGTTTAGATTGGAGCGATTTGATGGACGAGGTTTTATGTGTCGCACAAGGAAAAGACCGCAGCGCGATGCCGTGCATCACGCGAGGATTTTGACGAAGTGGGCGCGCAAAAGATCGCCAAGCCGCAGGTCATACTACATTGGAACACAGCAGTTTCTCGCAATCATCTGAGCTTGGTCTTTTTCGCCTCGGACGGCGTCGCGCGAAGCTAACGGTGCCTGCACCGCGTCGCCTCACGCTCCTTGCCGGACCAAAAAACTCCGGCGCTCAAACGATTCAATCTAAACAAGGTATGCTCTAGGTAGCAGACTACCGTTCT
>JANQJE010000230.1 GCA_028281795.1 Cohaesibacteraceae bacterium
CTGTCTGGGCGATCGGAACGGGTTTGACGCCGACTGTTGGTGATATCGCCGCTATGCATGATGCCATTCGTGGTGAGCTTTCCAGCCGATTTGGCACCGAGGGTGGCAAGATGCGCATTCTTTATGGCGGTTCGGTCAAGCCATCGAATGCCGCCGAGGTCTTGGCGCCTGACAATGTGGATGGCGCGTTGGTCGGCGGAGCCAGTCTGAGCGCGTCGGATTTCAATGCGATTGCCGAGGCGGTCGCCGACATGGTGAGCAAGGAAGGCTAGGCCTGCGATCCAAAGGGAAAAAGTGGCTTTGCACCTCAGCTCAGCTTGTTGTATGGCAGCGACCAGATATGTGCTGAATGGTTGTTCCGATCAGCCAGCCTCTTGATCCAAGCCCTGCTGGACATCACTTGAACCGCTTGATGCGGTGCCAAACGCCGTTTGGCTTTTTGACGGATATGATATGGAAGCTCTGGAAACAGTTCTGATCGTTGTTCACCTTCTCGTGGTGGTTGCGCTGGTCGCCGTTGTTCTTCTGCAGCGCTCCGAAGGTGGTGCCCTTGGCATTGGTGGCGGCGGAGGCGGCGGCAATTTCATGTCGAGCCGCGGGCAGGCGAATGTGCTGACCCGCGCAACGGCCTTTTTGGCTCTTGGTTTTTTCATCACCTCGATCGGCCTGACCGTGCTGGCACAGACCGGTGCTGGTCCGTCATCGATTCTGGATCAGATTCCCGATGCGCAGCCGAGCGGCGAGGGCACCACTTTGCTTGAGCAGATTGGCGGTGAACTGACACCTGAAGCGCCGGTTGTGGATGAACCGGCCGAGCCGCAGATTCCAACAACGCAGTGATGCGTTGCTCAACAGATGTTTTACGGCCCGCTGTTTCAGCGGGCCGTTTTCTTTTGGGGACAAGCGTGACGCATGGCAGTCATGCATCACGGGGCATGGATCGGCGCTTGTTCGACCAGGCCGGTTGGGTTACAGGGTGAGTCCCATGGCGCGATATATCTTCATCACCGGCGGCGTGGTTTCTTCCCTTGGCAAAGGCATTGCGGCAGCGGCTCTCGGCGCACTTTTGCAGGCACGTGGGTACAAGGTCCGCATCCGCAAACTCGACCCCTATCTGAATGTTGATCCGGGCACGATGTCGCCAACACAGCATGGCGAAGTGTTCGTGACAGACGATGGTGCAGAGACTGATCTGGACCTTGGACACTATGAACGATTCACGGGGCGTTCGGCCAACAAGCAAGACAATATCACCACCGGCAAAATCTATCAGGATATCATCGCCAAGGAGCGGCGAGGGGACTATCTGGGCGCCACTGTGCAGGTGATTCCGCACGTTACCGACACGATCAAAGCCTTCGTTCTGGACGGCAATGACGACTATGATTTCGTGATTTGCGAGATCGGCGGAACGGTTGGCGATATCGAAGGCCTGCCTTTCTTTGAAGCGATCCGCCAGTTGGGCAACCAGCTACCGCGCGGCGATGCGATCTACATGCATCTGACCTTGATGCCGTATATTCCAAGCGCCGGCGAGTTGAAGACCAAACCAACCCAGCACTCCGTCAAGGAGTTACGCTCGATCGGCATTCAGCCCGACATTCTCATGGTGCGCTGCGACCGGCCCATCCCGCCCGGTGAGCGGCGCAAGCTTTCGCTGTTCTGCAATGTGCGTGAGGAGAGTGTGATTCCGGCGCTCGATGTGCCGCATATCTATGATGTGCCGCTGGCCTATCATGAAGAAGGCCTCGATGATGAGGTGCTTGCGGCATTCGGGATCAAGGGTGCTCCGGCTCCGGATCTCTCCCGCTGGCAGGAGATCTCCAGCCGGGTGAAAGACGCGGACGGCCGGGTGAAAATCGCCGTTGTCGGCAAGTACACCGATCTGAAAGACGCTTACAAATCGCTGATCGAGGCGCTGACCCATGGCGGGATCGCCAATCGGGTGAAGGTGGAGATCGCATGGCTTGAGTCGGAGATCTTCGAGAATGAGGATCCCGGGCCGCACCTTGAAGGTGTCCACGGCATTTTGGTGCCCGGCGGGTTCGGCGAGCGCGGCGCGGAGGGCAAAATCGCCGCGGCCCGTTTCGCGCGTACCCGCAAGGTACCTTACTTTGGCATATGCTATGGAATGCAGATGGCGGTTCTGGATGCAGCGCGCAATCTGGCCGGGGTGAGCCATGCGCGATCCAGCGAGTTTGAGAGTTCTGAAGGTCCGGTCGTGGTCGGTCTGATGACCGAATGGCTGAAGGGCAATGCGCTGGAAAAGCGCGCTGCAGAAGGTGATCTCGGCGGTACGATGCGGCTGGGCGCTTACAAGGCGTGCTTGCAGCAGGGCACACGGATAGCCTCGATTTATGGGGCCGATGAGATTTCCGAGCGTCATCGTCACCGTTATGAAGTGAACATCGACTATCGCGAGGAACTGGAAGATGCAGGATTGGTGATGTCCGGTCTCTCGCCGGACGGCGTGTTGCCGGAAACCATTGAATATGCCGATCATCCCTGGTTCATCGGCGTGCAATATCATCCTGAGCTGAAATCACGGCCGTTCGAACCGCATCCGCTGTTTGCCTCGTTCATTGAAGCGGCTATTGAACAGAGCAGGCTGGTTTAAAGCGAGCTCTTCATGCTGTCGAAGAATGCCCTTGATCATGTCGTTGTCGGCGTGCCGGATCTTGTTGCCGCGCGGATGCGCCTTTCCGCGCTCGGGTTCCAGGTGCAGCCTGACGCGCATCACCCGTTCGGCACCGGCAACTGCAACGTCTTTTTTGAAAACGGCACCTATTTCGAGCCGCTCGGTGTCACTGATCGCGATGCGGAACTGGCTGCACTGAAGACGACCAACCCCTTTGTGCGCCGCTATGATGCTTACCGGTTTCGACATGGTTACGGACCGATCATGGCTGCCTTCACGGCCGACAGTGCAAAACGGATGCAGGAATCCTTTGAGGCAGAGGGCATCAGCGCGGGCGATATTCTTTCCTTCACGCGCAAGCAGGCGATGCCGGATGGCAGCGAGACCACCATTGGTGTTCACCTGGCTGTGTCCGCCAGTGAACTTGCGCCCGATATCACGCTGTTTGCCTGCGAGCACCTGTCGCGCGATGCGCTTTGGCAGGCTGAGCGTCTGGTTCATCCCAACGGCGCGCGAGGGATCACACGGCTGATCGCCGTTGAAAGCAACCCGTCGGACTTTCAGTATCTGTTTCAGGTGGTAACCGGCGATCGTGATCTGCGCACGACGTCGTTCGGCATGGAGATGGATTTGCCGAATGCCCTGATCAATGTGGTTACGCCAACGGCGTACCACGCCATGACCGGCGAGGAGATCGGGCCCAGGGGCCGTGGCCCGCGTATCGAAGCGGTGGAGATGACCTTTGTCGATCTGGATGTACTGCGCTCTCTGCTGGCCGAGCAAAAGATCGCGTTCAGCGACCGGGGCAAAGACTTGGTGATCCCGCCGGAGGAGCCTTTCGCTCTCACTCTCATTGCGTTGGAAGGCTAACCCATGCAACCGAAAGCCACCGTTACGGTCGGTTCCGTTTCTTTTTCCAATGATACGCCTTTTGCTCTTATTGCCGGTCCCTGCCAGATGGAAAGCCGTGAGCACGCCTTTGATATGGCAGGTGCTCTGAAAGCCATCTGCGACCGGCTTGGCATCGGCTTGATCTACAAGACGAGCTACGACAAGGCGAACCGCACGAGCCTGTCAGGCAAACGCGGTATCGGCCTTGAGAAAGCGATGCAGGTCTTTGCCGATCTGAAAGCGGAGTTCGACCTGCCCGTTCTGACCGACGTTCACGAAGCCGGACAATGCGCTGACGTGGGTGCTGTCGTGGATGTCCTGCAAATCCCGGCTTTTCTGTGCCGCCAGACAGACCTTTTGGTGGCCGCAGCCGAAACGGGCCGGGTGGTGAATGTAAAAAAAGGACAGTTTCTCGCACCGTGGGACATGAAGAATGTCGTCGATAAGCTGACCGGTTCTGGAAACGCGAGCATTCTCCTCACTGAGCGCGGTGCTTCGTTCGGCTACAACACTCTTGTGGTGGATATGCGGTCGCTGCCGACGATGGCGGCGCTGGGGGCGCCCGTGATCTTCGATGCCACCCACTCCGTGCAACAGCCGGGTGGGCAGGGTGGTTCAACAGGCGGACAGCGCGAGTTCGTCGAGCCGCTGGCCAAGGCAGCGCTCGCCACCGGGATTGCTGGTCTTTTCATCGAGACGCATCAGGACCCGGACAATGCGCCGTCCGACGGACCCAATATGATTCCGCTCGATCAGATGGAAGCGTTGCTCACCCGTCTGATGGCAATCGACGCAGCTGCAAAACTCTAAGGGCAGATATGCATCGGCGCGGGGTGGCCGTTGACCGACTTTTAGCCTAGAAGCGGGCGAAAAGCAGAACCGCTTCCAGCAAAACACTTTTTATCGGGTTTAGGGGACCACCATGACAGCCATCGTCGATATTCACGCACGCCAGATTTTTGACAGCCGCGGCAATCCTACCGTCGAAGTGGATGTCGAACTGGAAAACGGCATTGTTGGCCGCGCCGCCGTGCCGTCCGGTGCGTCGACCGGTGCGCATGAGGCGGTTGAGCTGCGTGACGGCGGTGACGCCTACAAGGGCAAGGGCGTCACAAAAGCGGTCGACCATGTGAACACCGACATCTGCGAAGAGCTTCTTGGTCTGGATGCTGAAGATCAGATCGAAATCGACACGACGATGATCGATCTGGACGGCACCCCCAACAAGGCCCGTCTGGGTGCCAATGCCATTCTGGGCGTTTCCCTGGCGGTTGCCAAAGCTGCGGCGCAGGCGTCGAACCTGCCGCTCTATCGTTATGTCGGCGGTCCGTCGGCCCGCGTTCTTCCGGTACCGATGATGAACATCATCAATGGTGGGGAGCATGCCGACAACCCGATCGATTTTCAGGAATTCATGATCATGCCGGTGGGGGCAGAGAGTCTGGCCCATGCAGTGCGCGTCGGTACCG
>JANQJE010000241.1 GCA_028281795.1 Cohaesibacteraceae bacterium
CGTCAGCATCCGGCTTCTCAACCGGCAATGCGTCCAACTCTTCATTCCAACCAACAAGACTGTCCATAGCGTGAGGCCTTACGTAATCCTTGTCCGCACAATGGCTCGCCCCACACGAACCCGAACGCGATGCGCGTCACATAAACGCGCTTTTTGCCACCCTCCCCACGAATGCCTGTTAGCTTCCAGTATAGGATAAGCTCATCCCCCATGTGGGGGAGAAGTTTACTTTAGGTTAACCTGATCAAATGGTTTCTAAACCATCTCTACATGTACCTATACATCAAAGAAATCTCATTTATTTAACGAATACGTCTCAAGGCAGGGCATCTTATCTTATTCTTCTCATTGAATATGCTATTTGTCTCATTCGTGCTCAGGCAGGCAGCGCCGGCTGCCGGCCATGGAAAAGGGCAAGGCGCGTGTGTTTTTTGCCGCTAGCTGCGACGAAGACGGTCAAACCAGTCCTGCAAAATGCGGATTTGCTCAGTGGGTGCTGAAAAGCCAGGGCGTGCTGCGATGGAAAGAATCCGTGAGGGCGGCAGGCACAGAAAGGCGGGTCACCCGCCGAAGAAGTCTTTGACCTTGGTGAAGAAGCCACTCATTTCAGGGTGCGCGCGTTGCCCACAGCGCCATCGGGCGCGAGGACACGCAGAGGACGATGGATCACCCGCCGAAGAAGTCTTTGACCTTGGTGAAGAAGCCGCTCATCTCAGGGTGATTATGCTCACCACCTTCGGCTTCGAACTCTTCGAGAAGCTCGCGCTGGCGTTTTGTCAGTTTTTGCGGTGTTTCCACCTGAACCTGCACGTACATGTCGCCGAATTCACGCTGTCTGAGGATCGGCATACCCTTTGATTTCAGGCGGAACTGCTTACCGGTCTGGGTGCCTTCGGGAACTTTGACGCGTGTGCGTCCACCATCGAGCGTCGGTACTTCAAACGATCCGCCGAGCGCCGCCGTTACTACGGAAATCGGAGCGCGGCAGAAAAGGTCGGCCCCATCCCGCTGAAAGATGGCGTGCGGTTTGATCGACACAAAAATATACAGATCGCCCGCTGGCGCACCGCGCATGCCCGCCTCCCCCTCACCGGCCACGCGGATGCGGTTGCCGTCATCGATGCCAGCGGGAATGTTGACCGAAAGATTGCGCTCCTGCGTGACGCGCCCCGTCCCGGAGCAGACCTCGCATGGGTCCTTGATCACCTCGCCGCGTCCACCACAGGTCGGGCAGGTGCGTTCCATGGCAAAAAAGCCCTGACTCATCCGCACTTTACCCAAGCCGCCGCAGGTCGAGCAGGTGGAGGGGCTGGTGCCCGGCTTCGCACCGGACCCCGAACAGGTGTCGCAGACAATCGAGGTTGGCAGAACAAGATCCACCGTTTTGCCTTCGAAGGCCTCCTCCAGCGAGATCTCAAGATTGTAGCGCACATCCGACCCGCGCGTCGCGCCGCCGGCGGAGCGGCGTCTGCCGCCGCCCATGAATTCACCGAAGATCTCCTCGAAGATGTCGCCCATTCCGGCACCACCCATACCGGCCCCGCCAAAGCCGCCGCCCATACCGCCTTGCTCAAAGGCCTGATGGCCGAACCGGTCGTAGGCGGCACGCTTCTGTTCGTCGCGCAGCACTTCATAGGCCTCGTTGACGGCCTTGAAGTTCTGTTCGGCTTCCGCATCGCCGGGGTTGCGGTCAGGGTGGTACTGCATTGCTTTCTTGCGGAAGGCGCTCTTCAGCGTTTTGTCGTCTGCATCACGCGAAACGCCGAGAAGGTCGTAAAAATCGGGCTTGGCCATAGGATGCGAACTGCTTTGCAAACGGCGCGGAATCAGGGGGTCGCGAGACCATACAGAAGACGGTCACCGCTTTGGTGCTGTGCGTTGCAGCTTGATTGCGCGCTGTCAACCAAAGGGTTTTGCCGCGCCGGCGCTGCGATGAACCCATGTAGGGAGCATCAGGCTGTATTGCCAGAGGGAAACGGTCTGTCTTGGCGCTACGGGATGTCTTGCGCTAAGAAACGGCATCGAAACTTGATTGATTTCGCTCGGCTTTGCCAGTTGAAAGAGCATTGTGAGGGCGTATGCGTCTTCTCTCCGGTCTTCTGAAGTCCTTCGTGCAGAAGGGCACACTGCATGTGACGCATGCTGACGATGAGCGCGTTACCTATGGCGGGCGGCAACCGGGCCCGGAGGTCGCACTGCGCTTTCATGACAAAAAGGCCGAACGGGCTATCTTCTTCAATCCCGAACTGGCGGCTGCCGAAGCCTATATGGACGGCAAACTGACCTTTGAAGACGGCAGCGATGTTCACGCGTTCCTGACGCTGTTCTCGGTCAACCGCGCGCCTCTTGACCGGCATCGGGTGCAGGGACTTTTGAGGCGCATTTGGAAGGCCATGCGCCGCCGGCAGCAGGCCAACGACGTCGCCAGCGCGAAAAAACAGGCGCGCAGCCACTACGATCTGTCGACCGATCTCTACCGTCTCTTCCTCGACGAAGGGATGAACTATTCCTGTGCGCTGTACCGCCAGGAGCATGAGAGCCTGGAACAGGCACAGATCAACAAGCTGATTCATATCGTGGCCAAGCTCAAACTGGAGCCGGGCATGAAGGTTCTGGAGATCGGTGGCGGCTGGGGATCGTTGGCCATCATGCTGGCACGGGCCGGCGCCGACGTTACCTCGCTCAACGTTTCGCCGGAGCAGGTCAAGATTGCGCGCGAGCGTGTAAGCGCCGCCGGTCTGGACGACAAAGTCCGCTTCGTCATTGAAGACTATCGCGAGCACACCGGCTCCTACGACCGGGTTGTGTCGGTCGGCATGATGGAGCATGTCGGCGTCTTCAATTTCGACGACTATTTCAACGTTGTTCGCGATCGCCTGACCGGCAACGGGTTTGCCATGATTCACTCCATAGGCCGGATGACACAGCCCGGCACGACGGGCCCGTTTTTCCGCAAATACATCTTTCCAGGCGGTTACGTCCCTGCGTTGTCGGAAACTTTCGCGTCTCTTGAGCGGTGCGGTCTTTGGGTCTGCGACATGGAGGTCCTGCGCCTGCACTACGCTTACACGCTGCGTGACTGGCGGCTGCGCTTTCAGGCCAGGCGGGACGATGCCAAGGCGTTGTATGACGAACGCTTTTGCCGGATGTGGGAGTTCTATCTTTCCGCTGCCGAGCTTGGCTTTGTCGACGGCTCGAACATGGTGTTCCAACTGCTTTTGTCCCGCGAACGGGACGCCGTTCCCCTTATGCGGGACTACATCACCGACGATGGCCGTGATCTGGCGGGGCGGCTCGGTTGATCGGTTGCCTGCCTGCCCTGCCTGATGTACCTCCATTGGCACGCGCTCTTTTTGGCGCGTTGGAGATTGTGTTCATGTTTGTAGGTGCCCGCTAGTCCCATCTGAGATGGGAGAATGCAGAAGAACCGGCCCGCATTTGTATGCCGTGGCCGAACCGTTTCTTGCGGCCTGACGACATTCACAGCACAACCAGAATTGTCCGTTACAGGCTGCCAACCAGGCGTCACTTCCTGATTTGATCGGTGACGCGGAAGGCACACCTATGAACACTCGCGAAACCCGTCCCTTGGACATTCCGGCTTTGCAGCACATTGTTGAAGAAAGCGGCCTCTTTCCCGGTGACATGCTGCCCGGCATGTTCGAAAGCGCGCAAACAGAGGGGCCGGAACAGGTCGTCTGGCTCACGTGCGAGCAAAATGGAAAGCCGGTCGCTTTCTGCTTTGCAGAAAAAGAAGCCCTGACGCAGAGCACCTGGAACATGCGCGCAATAGCAGTGCATCCAGCGGTGCAGCGCACAGGCGCGGGCCGTGCCCTTTTGAAAACACTTGAAGCCCGGCTTTTGAAGCACGAGCAAAGTCTGCTGATCGTTGATACGTCCGGAACCGATACGTTTGCCTTCGCCCGCGCGTTTTACAAAAGCTGCGGGTATGAGCTGGAGGCGCGCATTCGCGATTTCTGGTCACCCGGTGACGACAAGATCATCTTCCGGAAAGCGCTCGGTTAAGCTGCAACGGGACCGGCGCGGCCTTCGTCGCTGCGCCGGTCAATGCGTTCTTTCAAACACGGTGTCTGAGCGGCCACGGTGCGTAACCCGATACCCACCAGCCAGAATGAGCTCGCTAAGAATGGCGCCTTTGTCGTGTTTCGTCTCGGCCAGGATCATGCGCGGCAGCAGATGGCGCGGCGCGGCTTTGAGGAACGGTCCAAGCGCTGGAACCTCATGGCCTTCAATATCGATTTTAAGAAAGTCAATTCGCTTCAGGCCTGCATCCTTGACGATGGCCATCAGCGTGCGCGCAGGGACGTTCAGCAGCTTCTTACCTTTTGGCGCGTCGGCCCTATCGGTGACTTTCACTGAACCCAGATTCCACTTTGCGATCTCAAGCGTCACTCTGCCCGGCGTGTCGCTCACCGCGCTGGCAACAAGGCGTGCCTGCCTCGCCAAACCGCTGAAATGCAGGTTTGCGGCCAGACGCGCCTGTGTTTTCGGGTTGGCCTCGATGCAGGTCAGATCGGCGCGCTTGCCTGCACGGCTGGCAAGGCTTGCGCAAAGCACCGAATAGGTTCCGGTGTTGGCGCCGACATCGACAACGATAAACGCGTCGTCCTTGCCACTCGCGGCGCATCGGGCAATCGCCGTTTCTTCCGGCAGATCGCACAGAGCTGCACGCGCGTAGCACTTGGTGTCGGCATGGTTCTCCCGTGGGTAGAGGCGCAGACGGAAATCGGGGAACGGTTCAAGGTCAACCGGACCACGGCGACCAACGAGGGAAAGCCGCCAGATCGGCCAGTTGACGATGGAGCCAAGGCGCGGATAGCGCCGGGAGACGAGCCCGGCACCAAAGCTCCGCAGGGCCTCGCGCCATGGAGGCAGACGATATCTGCCAAACGGCTCATGCACCACACGCTCCGATACCGCCTGCGTTGGAACGCTTGCGGCATCGGTCGAATCAAGGGCGGTCGTATCAGCCATGTAAGCGGCACCCATGTCACCCGATCATTGCGCTTTCATGACGGTTTCAAGGCAAGAGCAGAACGCTCTAGGCAACAAAAAACCCGGCGCTGGCTGCGCCGGGTTTCCGTGTTCCTGCGATCGGATAAGAACTCTAGGACGCTTTCTTCTGATCGTCGTCGTCGACATCTTCAAAGTCGGCATCAACGACATCATCGTCCTGGATCGGCTCGCCAGCATCGTCGTCCATATCTGCTGCGCTGTCCTCTTCGGCCTGGCTTGCGGCATACATCGCCTCCCCAAGCTTCATGGAGGCTGTTGCAAGCGCGGTCGACTTCTCATCGATCGCTGCCTTGTCTTCGCCTTCCAGCGCCGTCTTCAGATCGGCGATGGCAGCTTCGATGGTCGCTTTGTCCTCATCGGAAACCTTGTCGCCATAGTCTTCGACGGCTTTCTCCGATGAATGCACCAGAGCTTCGCCCTGGTTCTTGGCTTCGACCAGTTCGCGCCGCACCTTGTCGTCTTCGGCATGGCTTTCAGCGTCCTTGACCATCTGTTCGATATCGTCGTCGGACAGACCGCCCGAAGCCTGGATGCGGATCTGCTGTTCCTTGTTGGTGCCCTTGTCCTTCGCCGAGACATTCACAATGCCGTTGGCGTCGATATCGAAGGTAACCTCGATTTGCGGCATGCCGCGTGGCGCCGGCGGGATACCGACCAGATCGAACTGACCGAGTATCTTGTTGTCAGCCGCCATTTCACGCTCACCCTGGAAGACGCGAATGGTCACGGCCGACTGATTGTCGTCGGCGGTCGAGAACACCTGGCTCTTCTTGGTCGGAATGGTCGTATTGCGGTCGATAAGGCGGGTGAACACGCCGCCCAAAGTCTCGATGCCCAGCGACAACGGGGTCACGTCAAGCAGCAGGACGTCTTTCACGTCGCCCTGCAGAACACCGGCCTGAACGGCTGCACCGATGGCAACCACCTCATCCGGGTTCACACCCTTGTGGGGCTCCTTGCCGAAGAATTCCTTCACCGTCTCCTGGACCTTCGGCATGCGGGTCATGCCGCCGACCAGAACCACCTCGTCGATGTCGCCCGATTTCAGACCGGCATCTTTCAGCGCGGCCTTCATGGGATCAACTGTGCGTTTGACCAGATCGTCCACCAGGGCTTCGAACTTGGCCCGCGTCAGCTTCATGGTCATGTGCTTGGGACCGGATGCATCAGCGGTGATGAACGGCAGGTTGATCTCGGTTTGGGTGGCCGAAGACAGTTCGATCTTCGCTTTTTCAGCGGCCTCTTTCAGACGCTGCAGAGCCAGCTTATCGCCCTTCAGGTCGATGCCTTGCTCTTTCTTGAACTCATCAGCCAGATATTCGACCAGACGCATGTCGAAGTCTTCACCGCCCAGGAACGTATCGCCGTTGGTGGACTTCACCTCGAAAACACCATCGCCGATTTCCAGCACCGAAACATCGAACGTGCCGCCACCAAGGTCGTACACCGCGATGGTTCTGCCGTCGTTCTTCTCCAAGCCGTAGGCCAGCGCGGCGGCCGTCGGCTCGTTGATGATACGCAACACTTCAAGACCGGCGATTTTACCGGCGTCTTTGGTGGCCTGACGCTGGGCATCGTTGAAGTAGGCCGGCACGGTGATCACCGCCTGCTCGACCTTTTCACCGAGGAAAGCCTCAGCGGTTTCCTTCATTTTCTGCAGGATGAAAGCTGAAATCTGGGAAGGAGAATAATCCGTGTCCTCGACTTTCACCCAGGCATCGCCATTCTCGGCCTTTATGATTTCGTAGGGAACAAGCTTCTTGTCTTTCGCCACGGTCGGATCGTCGTAGCGGCGGCCGATCAGACGTTTGACGGCAAACAGCGTGCCTTCGGGGTTGGTGACGGCCTGGCGTTTTGCAGGCTGGCCGACAAGCCGTTCGTTGTCGTCGGAGAACGCGACCATGGATGGCGTCGTTCGTGCGCCTTCGGCGTTTTCAATCACTTTGGGAGTGGAGCCGTCCATCACGGCTACACAGGAATTGGTGGTTCCCAAATCAATACCAATGACTTTCGCCATGGACGATACCTCATTCAGTTGGGCGGCAGATCGGCTGGACCCGCTAACGATCGCGGCGTTCCGGCAAAGCGCAGGCTCTTAGCAAAAAAACACTGGCGCGCCGATCCCCTTTAGGGTGGGAGGACGATATTTTTTACAGGCAGGCCTGGTGCATTCGGTTTAGGGCACCCGGCCTTCCCGACCGCTGGGCTATATAAGAACGGGTCCCGGTCCCTGCAAGACAGTGCGCTTTCAAGCCGTACAGGTTTTTGGCGGCACGCGGCGAAACCTGCTGACACGCAGCGGCAAGGGGTGTGGTTCAGAGCCTCAATTGGCCCGGCGCGAAGCATCCTCTCCGTAATAGCTGATGTAGCGTTTGGAGATTTTTTCCACTGGCAGAAGAATCAACACATCGGTTGTGCCGAACTGATGGTCGACCACGGCGCCTTCGCCAATCATCCCGCCAAGCCGCAGATAGCCTTTGATCAGCGGCGGCAGTGAGCGCAGGGCGGCCTTCTGGTCGATGGCGTCCTTGGCGATCCTGTCCATCGGCTCGTAACGCTTCCGTACCGCCCGTACCCGCCACGGTGGCTCGGCATGGGCGAAATGATGCAGGAAGGAAAGCGGCAGGGCGAGCGCCTCGACATCCGTGCCTTCCAGGCTGGCGCAGCCGAACAGGACATCGATCCGCCGCTGAACGACATAGCTCCAGATACCATGCCACAACAGTTCGACTGTGCGCTTGGTGCGGTAGGGCTCGAGGACGCAGGAACGTCCCAACTCAAGGAATCGCAGATCGGGGTGTGCAGTCAGCATGGCGCCGATGTCATATTCGTCCGCGCTGTAGAAGCCGCCATGAGCTTCCGCGACAGCCTGATTGAGCAGGCGATACGTGCCGACAATCGCCGGCCCACCTGTGTGCGGATCAGGCGGTGCATCATGGTCAAGCACCAGAAGATGATCACATATGGCATCGTAGCGATCGAAATCGCGTCGCAGAAGCGCATGCATCAGCGAGGGTCTGGCCGACATCTCCTGATAGAAGACCTGATACCGCAACCGTTGAGCATGGTGGATATCGGCCCGCGAGGTGGCAAGACGCACCTCAAGCGAGCCGATGGCACCAAGCACCGGATCGTTGGTTGATGCCGTGATGCCGTCATTTTCCGGTAGGTAAAGCGGCGTGCCGGGCAACGGAGCCGCTGGCGTCGGTACGCTTGCTCCACGGGCAAAGGGAAAAACGCTGTCCATCACGCGCCGCGCCGCTGACGCACGGGGAACGGTGCCAGTCGGCCAGTTCTTTTCGGACCAGTTGTGATCAGCCATCCAACCCTCTCTTCGCGGCGCCTGCTTCCTATCCCGCGAATCATCTGCGCGCCAGCCCTTCACCCGATGGCATGAACTGCACGGCCTGAGCGTCGATCACAGTTTCACGACGCTTCCATGACAGATCGGTGGTCGGGACCGACGGTGCAAGATCATCGCCTGTGCGATCCATGGCGCTGTTGAGTCTACCATAGACGGCTCATTCACACCGCATGATCTTCAGGGGGCGGGAGCGGGTTGGACTAGGCCTCTTCGACCAAAGCCTGCAGGGCATCGGGCGCAAGCGGCTTTTGCGCGAAGGTGTCAAATCCGGCACGTTCGATCTTTGCAGGAAGATCCGCATCGGTATTGCCGGAAAACGCGATCAGGCGGCCGTCGAAGCCGGCCGAACGCAACTGACGCGCAGCGGCGAACCCATCCATCACCGGCATGGAGAGATCAAGCAGGATCGTGTCGAACGCAGTGCCCTTCTGCTTGTGATCCACCGCCACGGCGATGGCGCGTGCCCCATCGCCAACAACAGTTACATCGTGCCCACCGCGTTCCAGAGCTGTCTTTGCAAGCATCGCATTGACCTGATTGTCATCGGCCAGGAGAACACGACGGGCTGGAGCAATTTCTCTGGCGGCAGGTGGTTGATCGTCGGCCGGGTCGGCCATGAAGCGCTGCTCGGTCTCGCCATCGAAACGATGCGTGAGCATTGCAAGCAGCGAGGACTGACGAACCGGCCGTATCAGATAACCGCAGAAGCCGGCATCCCGCAGATCGGCCAACAGATGACGGTTGTCGGGCTTCAGAAGGATGATGGGACGTACACCGGCCTGTGGCACACACAGCCGTGCCCACAACATGGCCCGGTCGAAGCTCGCATCGATCAGTGCGTGATCGATGGCCTCCGGCACGCGGCTGAGGGCCTGACTGTCGGCTGCAAAGGTCACCACCGCGCCGAGCGCTTCCAACGTCAATCGCAACGCTTCAGCCTCCGGCGAACTGGCCAGTCGAGGTCCGAGAACGACCATCACGCGTTGATCGAGCAGGGGCTTATCTTCTGGCGAGGCCGGCATCTCGGCCTCGTCGAGCGGCAGGGCAAACCGCATGTGAGTGCCTTGTCCCGCAACCGAGGACATCAGCTTCAGATCACCTCCCATCGCCCGGGCAAGGCCGCGCGAAAGCGGCAGGCCAAGACCGGTGCCTTCCGTTCCGGCCACCACGGCGCTTCTGGTGCGCCCGAAGGGCTGAAAAACAAGGGCCTGATCGGCATCTGAAATGCCCTGCCCGGTGTCGCGAACATCAAAAACAAGATGCGGTGTGTGGCCTTTGACATCGATATGCGCATCGAGCCTCACACCGCCGGTTTCGGTGAACTTGATGGCATTGGATAGAAGATTGGTCAGCACCTGACGCACACGCCCGCCATCCAGATCAAGCAAAACCGGCTCGTGTCGGGCATGACCGGTGGAGCCAGCCGCCGACAGAGCAGGATCGATCATACCGCCGAGCGAGAGGTCTTTGGCGTGCGCCCGGGGTGCGGCCAACTCCAGGCTCTGATTCACCAGTTGAACCACGTCGGTTGGAGACGTGTTCAATGGCACGGCGTCCGATTGCAGGGCCGTAAGATCGAGCAGATCGTTGACCAGCGTCAGCAGGATTTCGCCGCTGGAGGCAATCGCTTCGAGATAGTTTCGCTGAGCCGCATCGAGTCGCGTTTCACCAAGCAGGTGCGCCATACCCAGGATGCCGTTGAGCGGGTTGCGCATCTCATGGCTCACCGCGCCGATCAGCTTGAGCGAGTCGGGCGCGTTGGCCGTATGATCGGATGGGTAGGTCGTGGTGACGCCACCGCAAGAGGACCGTAACGCAAGGCGCTTGAACCCCGTTGCGGCATCGTTTTGCGCGAACGATGATGGATCACCGGGTGCAGGATGGGCTTTTGACATCCCTGCACCCTAGCGGCAGGCTGTTAACAACCGCTCACCAGCGGCAGGAAAGCTTAGGGTCAGGACCCTAGGCGGCCATCAGGGCATCGCTGTCGAGTGTTCGGTAACTCAAGGCCTCGGCCAGATGGACTCGCTGCACTGGCTGCGAACCGGCGAGATCGGCAATCGTCCGCGCAACCCGCAGAACGCGGAAATAGCCGCGTGCCGACAGGTTGGCCTGTTCCGCTGAGTCGGAAAGCAAACGCAGCGCCCCGTCGTCCAGATCGACATGAGCTTCCACCGCACTTTGTGAAGCGCGCGCATTCAAACATGGGGTCGAAGGTTCGTCGTAGCGCTCCGCCTGCCGGTTTCGTGCGTCCGCCACCCGCCGGGCGACCTCAGCGCTTGTTTCACGTGGCGCCGGGTTGGACAGGTCCCGTGCCGTCACGGCCGGAACATCGATGCGCAGATCGATGCGGTCCATTAGCGGCCCTGACACGCGCCCCTGATAATCAGTCGCGCAACGCGGGCCGCGTCGGCAGACATGACCCGGCTCGCCCGCATGGCCGCACCTGCAGGGGTTCATCGCTGCGATCAGTTGAAACGCGGCGGGATAGGTGACGTGATGGTTGGCCCGCGCGATATGACACTGCCCGGTTTCAAGCGGCTGGCGCAGGCTGTCGAGAACCTGCGGCGAAAACTCCGGCAACTCATCAAGAAACAGAACGCCATTGTGAGCCAGCGATATCTCGCCGGGTTTGGCGCGGGTCCCACCGCCCACCAGAGCAGCCATGGACGCGGAATGATGCGGCGCGCGAAACGGTCGCTGATCGGAAAGGGCGCCGGCTTCAAGTTCACCCGCGAGGGAGCAGACCACCGAAAGATCCAGCATTTCACGCGGGGACAAGGGCGGCAGCAGTGAAGGAAGCCGTGATGCCAGCATGCTCTTGCCCGAGCCCGGCGGGCCGACCATTAAAAGGTTGTGCCCGCCGGCCGCCGCGATCTCCAGGGCCCGTTTGGCGCTTTCCTGCCCGCGTACATCGGCAAGGTCGGGCAGTTTCGGGCCGTTCACTGCGCGCATACCGGGTTTCGGTTCGCTCAGAATCTGCCGGCCGGAGAAATGGTTAGCCAGCTCCAACAGTGAGCCGGGCGCCAGTACTTTCAGGGTTTCTCCTGCCCAGGCGGCCTCTGAACCGCAGGCCTTGGGGCAGATCAGGCCCTCGTCACGAGCGACGGCCATCATCGCTGCCGGCAGAACACCCGAGACCGGGGCCAGTTGCCCGTCAAGCGAGAGTTCGCCGAGCACCACCTGCCCGGCCACGGCATCAGCCGAGATGGCACCCATAGCGGCCATGACCCCCAGCGCAATCGGCAGATCGAAATGGCTGCCTTCCTTGGGGAGGTCGGCGGGGGCAAGGTTGACTGTGATCCGCTTCGCCGGCATCGCCATACCGCAGGCAACGAGAGCCGAGCGGACGCGCTCACGGCTTTCGGCAACCGCCTTGTCAGGCAGGCCGACGATGAAGAAGCCTACCAGGCCGGGCGTGATATGAACCTGTACATCGACGGGCCGGGCGTCAACACCCTGAAACGCCACCGTGGTTATCCGCGAGACCATCGATCCACTCCCAACTCGTTGGGGCGAAAGAGACCACAGCCTTACCGTAAAGGCAAGAACAAAAAAAGAACACAAGGAACGACGGCTACCCGCCGTGCTTGGCCTCGATGGCGTCCCACATCGCCGCTGCTGCATTGCCCCCGCCCAGCTTTTCAAGCGCCCGAATGCCGGTGGGTGAGGTCACGTTGATCTCCGTGATGTAGGGCCCGATCACGTCGATACCGACGAACAAAAGACCAAGGTTCCGCAGTGTCGGACCGATGGCAGCACAGATCTCGCGGTCTCGGTCCGACAGGGTCGCGGCCTCCGCCCGGCCGCCGACCACCATGTTGGAGCGCACATCGCCTTCGGCGGGCACACGGTTGATCAGGCCGAACGGTTCGCCCTCGACAAGCAGGATACGCTTGTCGCCCTTTGCGACGTCAGGAAGAAAGGCCTGCGCCATCCAGGGCTCGGGATAGAGTTCGCGGAACAGGCCGACGAGCGATCCGAGATTCTGATCCCCTTCGGCAAGACGAAAAACGCCGTTGCCGCCATGGCCATAGAGCGGCTTTAGAACGATATCCTTGTGGCTCTGGCGAAACGCTAGGATCGCTTCGACATCCTGGGTGATCAGTGTCGGTGGCATCAGGTCTGCAAATTGCATCACCAGAACCTTTTCCGGCGCGTTGCGCACGGCGACTGGATCGTTGACCACCAGCGTTTTCCCACCCACCATCTCCAGCATGTGGGTGGTTGTGATGTAGTTCATATCGAAGGGCGGGTCCTGACGGAGCAGGATGACATCGAACGTCGACAGGTCGCGCCGCTCGGCATCTCCCAAAGTGACGTGATCACCGACCACATCCCGCACCTCGGCACTCTGCACGCTGGCCGTCACCACACCATCTTCCAGTGCCATGGTGGCGGGCGTGTAGATCGAGAGGGTGTGGTCGCGCGCCTGCGCTTCCAGCATCATGGCAAATGTGCTGTCCCCGGCAATGTTGATGGATTGGATGGGGTCCATCTGGACCGCAACAGTGAGGCTCATAAGGGTCTCGATCCGCGTC
>JANQJE010000249.1 GCA_028281795.1 Cohaesibacteraceae bacterium
GCGGACGATGGCACACAGGCCTCCAGTATTTGCCTGACAGGTAGCGTTAAGATCCGCCTAATGTTCAGCAGGGTTGTCGCGAGGTTACCCAAAACCTTCGGATTTGAACTGTCTGCGACGAGCCCTGTGCCGTCTGAACACGGCTTTCAGAACTTTTTCCGAAAGCGCTACCGGAATCCCTTTGACAGGTGATCGCGCTTAACGCAGGTTTCCCTCGCCAGCAGGCCCTAGCCGGGCCTTGCTGCGCCAAACAGATAAGTTCGGATTGGAACCGTCGAATGTTCGTTTCGCCTATCTCCTCCAGCGTGCACACCCGTCGCCAACTCGGCGGCGATCCTGATTGGTGGCGCGGTGGTGTGATCTACCAGATTTACCCACGTTCTTATTTGGACGTGAACGCCGATGGTATCGGCGATCTTTCCGGCATCACGTCGCGGCTTGACTACATCAAAAGCCTGAACGTCGATGCCATCTGGATTTCACCGTTCTTCGTCTCCCCGATGGACGACTACGGCTATGACGTTGCCGACTACAAGAATGTCGATCCGATGTTCGGATCGCTGGAGGATTTCGACGCGTTGCTGGATGCGGCCCACGAGCGTGGCATCCGTGTGCTGATCGATATGGTGATCTCGCATACCTCGGACCGTCATCCCTGGTTCCGCGAAAGCCGGGTCGACCCGAACAATGCGAAGGCCGACTGGTATGTCTGGGCCGATCCGAAACCGGACGGCACACCGCCCAACAACTGGCTCTCGATCTTTGGCGGTTCGGCCTGGGAGTGGGATTCCCGTCGCCGGCAGTACTATCTGCACAATTTCCTGGCGAGCCAGCCGGATCTCAACTTCCACAATCCGATTGTTCAGGCCGCCGTCCTGGATGCAGCGCGCTTCTGGCTTGAGCGCGGGGTCGACGGTTTCCGCCTCGATACGGTGAACATGTACTTTCACGATGCCGAGCTGCGCGACAATCCACCGCTTGAGGACGGCCAAAAGGTCAACGGAATCCCCGATCAGAACCCGTACGGTTTGCAGCAGCCGATTTACAACATCACGCGGCCGGATAATCTGATCTTCCTGGAAAAACTTCGGGACCTTCTTGACGAATACCCAGCAACGACGAGCGTCGGCGAAGTCGGGGCGGTTCTGGACATGTATTCAACGCTTGCGGACTACACCGAGGCGGGCAAACGGCTGCATATGGCCTATTCGTTCGATTTCCTGGACCGGCAGTTTTCAGCGGACTTCATTCGACAGGTTGCTGAGCGGATGGAAAACAATCGCGACAGCTGGGCAAGCTGGGCGTTTTCCAATCACGATGTGGAACGGGTGCTGAGCCGCTGGCAACTTGGGGCGGAGGCCGACCGCGCAGCGCCTCTGCTGATTGCGCTTCTGTCATCGCTCAAAGGGACACCTTGCCTTTATCAGGGCGAAGAGCTCGGCCTCAGTGAAGCCGTGGTGCCTTATGAGAAACTGAGGGACCCCTATGGCCTGCGCTTCTGGCCGGAGTTCAAAGGCCGCGATGGCTGCCGTACGCCCATGCCGTGGAACCCGGCCGCGGCCAATGGCGGGTTCAGCGAAGGCACACCCTGGCTGCCCGTTCCGCCGGAGCATGTGGCACGGGCCGTTTCGGTACAGGAAGCCAATGACAGGATGCCACTGCGGCATGTACGCCGCTTTCTCGGATGGCGACGCGATCATATGCCTCTCCTGCGTGGCGCCATTACCTTTCATGACACGCAAGGCGACGTCCTTGCCTTCACCCGGGATTACGAAGGCGAGCGAATTCTCTGCGTGTTCAATCTGGGAACCTCACCGGGCAGTTTTGCCACCAGCGGCTTTGGCCCGATCAGCCCGCTTGGCGGTCATGGTTTTGGCGGCAAGCTGGAGGGGATGGGTATCGCGCTCGATCCGCTGGATGCTTTTTACGCAACGTACGACTGAGCTAAGTCGAAGCTGAGCGATAAAGATCTACGCTGTCAGCCGGTCGGTACCGAACTGCAGGTCGTAGAGCTTCGAATACAACCCTCCCTCAGCCACAAGCTCATCATGGGTGCCCTGCTCGACCGCACGACCATCGGCCATTGCGATGATCCTGTCGGCACCACGAACGGTAGACAGCCGATGGGCAATGACGACCGTGGTGCGGCCTTCCGACAGTCGTGACAGCGTGGCTTGAATGGCATCCTCGGAATGCGCGTCCAGCGCCGATGTCGGCTCGTCGAGCAAAAGGATCGGTGCATCGCGCAAAAACGCCCGGGCAATGGCGATCCGTTGACGCTGACCGCCGGATAACAGCGATCCCAGTTCCCCGACCGGCGTGTCGTACCCCTGAGGCAGTGCGGTTATGAAACTGTGCGCTTCGGCGCGGCGGGCTGCCTCTTCCACATCGGCATGACCGAGTTCGGTGTGCCCGGCGCGTATGTTGTCCGCCACGGTTCCATTAAACAGATAAGCGTCCTGACCGACATAAGCCATGCTGGCCCGCAGCGAGGCGGTCGACAGAGTCTTCAGATCCTGATTGTCAATGAGAATGCGTCCGCCATCTGGGTCCCAGAATCGCAGCAACAACGCCATGACCGTCGACTTGCCTGCTCCCGACGCGCCAATCAACGCCGTGGTCTTACCGGCAGGCGCCGTGAAAGTGAGCCCTTCCAGCACGGCGTCGCCGCCCGTATGATAGCCAAAACGCACATCCTCAAAGGCAATCTCGCCAGCGTCGAAGGTAAAGGACTCACCGGTACCGGCCTCGCGTTTGGACGGTGGCCTGTCCAGGAAGCCATACATCATGCGTACGCCAACCAAACCCGCTTCCAGCGGCACACGCAGGTTGGCCAGTTTGCGCGCCGGTTCATACGCCAGAAGCAGTGCCGTGACGAAGGAGAAGAACTCGCCCGGTGATTGCCCCTGCTCGATCACACGATAGCCGCCGTAAAATATCACGATGGCCACCGCGATGCCGCCAATGGTTTCGACCAATGGCACGGGGCGGGCCTGGTAGATCGCGATTTTGTCGGCGGTTTTGCGCAGATCGTCGATCGTGCCGCCGATCCGTCCGCCCAACTCATCTTCCATCCGGAAGGCTTTGACGATCCGGAAGCCTTGTGCGGTTTCACGTACATAGTTGCCGATTTCAGCGGTCAGTGAGACCTGGCGTTTGGCGATCCGGCGTACACGGCCCATCATTTTTTCAATCAGAAACGCCATGACCGGAAGCGCTACGATCATCGTGAGCGACATCACCGGGTCCTGAATGACCATCACGATCATAAGACCGACCAGCGCGAGCACATCGCGCCCGGCGCCTGTCACAATGAGATTCAAGACATCGCGTGCCGCATTGGCGTTGTTGGCGAACACCGCGGCAATCTCCGCCGAAGGCTGGCCCTGCACGAAACCGACATCTTCCGACAGGAGCCGCTTGAACATGCGGTTCTGCGCGTCGGCCACGATGGCGTTGCCGATGCGGGCCATGATGACCATCTGGAAATACATCGATGCGCCCTTGGCGAGGTAGATCGCCACAACGGCCGAGCCGATGATGATCAGCCATTCGCGCGACCGGTTAATGAAGACCTCGTTGATGAGGTCGCGCATCATGTAGGCGGTCAGAGCCGTCGCTGTGGCGGCGACAGCCATGAAGAAGAATGCCAGGGCGTAGCGACCGACATAGTTGCGACCGGTATCCAGCAGAAGCCGCTGCAATACTTTCTGGCCATCATCGGAGGCAACCGACAGACGTGTGTTGGGAGCGGACGGATTCATGCCGCTCCGATTAGGGCGACAGGCGCCGCAAGGCAAGTTGAGGTGCGGTCACATGATGTATCATAGCGTGCCGCTGACCGGTTCACGGCCATGCCCGTCCTTCCCTCGAACAAGCACCGGCCGTGCACCGTCACCAGGCCTATTTGTAAAGAAAGCTATGGCCGGTGTCGTCGAACAGGTGCATCTTTTCCGGGATCCCGGTGAGGTCCAGCTTTTCGCCCTTCTTCACATTGGCAATGCCCGGTATCTTGGCAATGATCGGGTCCTGACCCTCGGGCGTCTTGTAGTAGACGACCGTCACCTCGCCCAATCTCTCGCTGTAGAGCACCTCGCCGGAGTAAATGACCGGGTCGCCCTCTTGTGCGACGACGAAATCCTCCGGCCGGATACCGAAGCTCACCGTATCGCCAACCGAGGCGTCCTTGGAGCTGATCGGGACGGTGACGCTTTCACCATGCGCAAGATTTACGGCTGTGCTCTCGCCCGTGCTGGTGACAGTTCCTTCGAGCAAGTTCATCTTCGGTGATCCGATGAACTGGGCGACGAAGGTGTTGCGCGGCTTTTCGTATAGCTCCAGTGGTGTGCCCACCTGGCCGATCGTGTGCGTCACATTGTTGAGCACAACAATGCGTGTTGCCAGCGTCATCGCCTCCACCTGATCGTGCGTGACGTAGATCATGGTCGAGTTGGGCATATCCTCTTTGAGCTGCGCGATCTCGATCCGTGTGTCGACACGCAGAGCTGCATCAAGGTTGGAGAGCGGCTCGTCAAACAGATACACCTTCGGATCGCGGACAATCGACCGGCCGATGGCAACGCGCTGACGCTGGCCGCCGGACAGCGCGCGCGGCAAACGGTCGAGATATTCGCCAAGCTGAAGAATCTTGGCAGCCCGCTGAACGCGCTCGTCGATCTCTTCTCTCGGCATCTTCGCGATCTTCAGCGCAAACGACATGTTGTCGTAAACCGTCATGTGCGGGTATAGCGCGTAGGACTGGAACACCATGGCGATGCCGCGTTTGGACGGCGGCACCTCGTTCATCCGTTCGCCATCGATCTGGAACTCGCCGCCAGAGATGCTTTCCAGGCCAGCGATCATGCGCAACAGCGTGGATTTACCGCAACCTGATGGGCCGACGAACACGATGAGTTCGCCGGTCTTGATATCAAGGTCGATGTTCTTGAGAACCTCAACCTTCCCATACGACTTGGCCACGTCCTGTAAGTGCAGCGATGCCATGTTACTCTCCCCCCTCAACCTTCTTATCTTTTGTTGTGCATGCGCCTGAACGGCGCGCTTGGGTCCTCACGCCGAAGGTCTATTTGACCGATCCGGCGAGAAGCCCGCGTACGAGGTATTTCTGCATCGCAAAGAACACCACTAGCGGGACGGCGATACTGACGAATGCGGCGGTGGC
>JANQJE010000009.1 GCA_028281795.1 Cohaesibacteraceae bacterium
CGGCTGAAACGGCAAAGAGATGCAAGGAGCGGCTTGAGAAGCGGGCTTTCTGCCCGGTTGAGAGTTGCGACGTGGCAGGTCAAAGCCGTTTCGCTGTCCCAAGGATAGGGCCGGTTTGCCCGCCTACCGCGTTGCAAGCCCTTGAAAACCAAATGGTTTCCTGTGGCCTTGCGCCTTGTAGGCAAACAAACTGGCTCCTATCAAATCAACCTCATTTATGAGAACGTGACCTAGAGGCAAGGAGATTTATCTTCGCGCTTCGCCACCGTCTTCCAGCATGGCGGAGGCCGCAACAACGGCCTCCTGCACTTTCTCGAAGGCACGCACTTCGATCTGCCGCACGCGTTCGCGGCTGACGCCGAACTCCTGAGACAGCTCTTCAAGTGTCATCGGATCATCCGACAGACGACGAGCTTCAAAGATGCGCCGTTCGCGATCGTTCAGCACATCGAGCGACTCGCGCAGCATAGTCCTGCGGTTGTCCTTCTCTTCGCCTTCGATCAGCGTGACCTCCTGGCTGTCGGAATCATCCACCAGCCAGTCCTGCCATTCCAGGCTTTCTGAGTCCTGACGCACGGTCGCATTCAGCGATGTGTCACCGCCCAAACGCCGATTCATGGAGACAACCTCCTCCTCGGACACGTTGAGGCGATTGGCGATCTCCGTTACTTGTTCTGGCTTCAGATCGCCATCTTCCAGCGCGGAAATCTTGCCTTTGACCTTACGCAGGTTGAAGAACAGACGTTTCTGATTGGCGGTGGTGCCCATCTTGACGAGGCTCCAGGAGCGCAGGATGTACTCTTGGATCGAGGCTTTGATCCACCACATAGCATATGTGGCAAGACGGAAGCCTTTGTCCGGATCGAAGCGTTTCACGGCCTGCATCAGGCCGACATTGCCTTCGGAAACAACTTCTCCGATCGGCAGACCATAGCCGCGATAGCCCATCGCGATCTTGGCGACGAGCCGCAAATGACTTGTGACGAGTTTATGCGCTGCCTCGGCATCGCCATGCTGAGCGAAGCGCTTGGCCAGCATGAACTCCTGATCCGGCTCCAACATCGGAAACTTGCGGATTTCAGTGAGATAGCTTGAAAGCCCACCATCAATGGAGGGCAGAGTGGAAACTGATTGTGCCATTGTAAATGCACACTCCCTTATCGTCTCCCCCTTGAAAAGGCGGGAGGTAGCGGGCCCTTAAGAACAAAGCAGCCCTCTTTAAGGCGGAGATATAGGTATCGAATTGGTCAATACAGCGGCGTGTTTCATTACAAATTGTTCACACCTTTGCGAGCAATCCTTCAAGCTCTTGTAATTGCTTATCTAATTCCACCTCAAAACGCATGATTTTGTTCGTTTCAGGATGGGTGAATTGCAGCGTTTGCGCCTGCAAAGCCTGTCTGGGGAAAGCCAAAAGGGCCTGTTTTACAGTGTCTTCAAACCGATTGGCACGGGTGCGTCCGCCACGGCCGTAGTCCGGGTCGCCAACCACGCCATGTCCGGCATGGGCCATATGGACGCGAATCTGATGAGTGCGGCCTGTTTCCAGGCGGCATTCGATTTTTGAAACCCCGGGGTTTTCGGGGTCTCCATAAGCGGCCAGCCGCTTGCCGTGTGTGATGGCGTCGCGTGCATCAGGTCGCTTGGAGATTGCCATTTTGAGCCGGTTTGCTCGGTCGCGGCCGATGGGTGCATCAATCGTGAACTGAGTCTTTGGTGCTCCCCAGACAAACGCCGTGTAGACCCGCTCAAGATCGTTGGTACGGCCATGGTCGGCAAATTGAGCCGAGAGGTGCTGATGGGCATGATCGGTTTTGGCAACGACCATGACGCCGGATGTGTCCTTGTCGAGCCGATGTACCAGCCCCGGGCGCTTCACGCCGCCTATGCCGGAAAGACTGCTGCCACAGTGATGAAGCAGCGCGTTGATGAGGGTGCCACCGGGGTTGCCCGCGCCAGGGTGCACCACAAGACCGGCTGGCTTGTTGAGCACGATGAGCACGGCGTCTTCATAGAGGATATCGAGCGGAATGGCTTCAGGCTCTGGTGTTGGTTCGTCCGGCTCGGGAAGCTGCAAAGCGATGCGCTCAGCGCCTTTGAGTTTGTGCGCCGGGTTTGCGAACGGCTGACCGTTCACAGTGCAGTGTCCTGCCTTGATCAGCGCGGTGATCCGGCTGCGGGAGAGCCCTCTTCCCTCCGTCTTGGCTGCAAGCGCGGCATCGAGCCGCTTGCCCCGCTCGGTTTCAGATGCTTGAAGGCGCAGCACGGCTTGTCCGCCCTCAGCCTCATCAAGGATGTCTTCGTTCATGGCTTCATCTGCACCCAACGCTCCTCAATCGCCTGACGAGGAGGAGCCGCTTGATCCGCGTCTGGAAGCCGTGGCGCAGAAAATGAGGCGGCTTTCGATGGTGTCATCGGCAATCATGTTTCTTGGCGTGTTCGTGGTGCTGGGTGTCATTCTCTACCGCTCGTTGTCCGGCCCGTCGACCGCAGACTATCCGGCCAACCTGACCGCCGATGAGGTGCGCACCCTGGTGGTCGAGACCGTCCCCAACGCCGTCATTACCCATGTGACCGCCGATGAGCGTTCGCTGTTCGTCAGCGTGTCGGGCGCCGATGGCCCCGCGATCCTGGAGATTGACCGGGCCACATGGCAGGTTGTCAGCACGCTGCGCTTTGCCCGCTAATCGCGGCTGACCCTAGGTTGAGGACTCCTATCTCTGATGCGTTTGGCGTTGCAAACGGCCAAGAGCTGAGCGGGTTTTGAGTGCAGAGCGGGCTGGTGGCCCGGTCAAACCCAAATACACGTTCAGATCGACGCCGTTTCAACGTCCAAAGGATGGGATAGATTAGCTTATCTGCTGTGTCGCACGCCTTTGAAAGTCAGTGCGACTTCCTTCAGACGTGCTTCGTGCAGCTCAACCAATCTATCTCCACCAAATGCACCAGAAATAGGAGTTCTCAACCTAGCTTTTTGACAGTGTGCGTTCCACCGCATCGTGCCAACGGGCCAGATGGAAGGCGCGCATATCCTCGTCCAGCTTGGGTGTGAACTCCGCATCCTTCTTCCACGTCGCGGCAAAGCTTTGCAGATCGGGGAACAAACCTGCCTTCAAACCAGCCAGATAAGCCGCGCCCCGCGCGGTTGTTTCCAGATCGTCCGGACGTTCCACAGGCGCATCCAAAATGTCGGCCAGGAGTTGAAGCGTGAGATCGGATTGCGTCATGCCGCCATCGACTCTGAGAACCGACTGTTCGCCGTCGTGCCAGTCGCGCGCCATGGCATCGAGCAAATCCCGTGTCTGGAAGGCGACACTTTCAAGGACGGCATGCGCAAAGTCTTCCGGTCCAGTGTCGCGCGTGATGCCGTAGACCGCGCCACGGGCATCAGGGTCCCAATACGGTGCCCCCAAGCCGACAAAGGCTGGCACCAGCGTTATCGCGCCACGTACGCCGCGCTGGGCCAGATCGTTGACCTGGGGCGCGGTTTCAATGATTTTCAGCCCATCGCGCAGCCACTGCACAGCCGCGCCGGCCACAAAAACGGAGCCTTCCAGCGCATAAGTGGGTTTGCCGTCAAGCCGATAGGCGAGGGTGGTCAGCAACCGGTTCTTGGACGGTACGCGTTTTTCACCGGTGTTGAGGACAGCGAACAGGCCGGTGCCGTACGTTGCTTTGACCATACCAGGCGTGAAGCAGGCCTGGCCGATGGTTGCCGCATGCTGATCGCCGGCGCAGCCCAGAATGGGCACTTCGGCGCCAAAAACCGACGGGTCCGTTATGCCGAAGTCATCGGCGCAATCGAGCACGTCAGGCAGCATTGCGGGTGGAATGTTGAACAGTTTCAGCAGATCTTCCGACCAATCTTGCGTGCCGATATCGAACAACAGTGTACGGCAGGCGTTGGTCGCGTCGGTCACATGGCGCTGACCACCGGTCAATCGGTAGATCAGGAAGCTGTCAATGGTTCCGAACGCCAGCTCGCCATTGGCGGCGCGGGTCCGCAAGCTGCGATCCTGATCGAGCATCCAGCCGAGCTTGGAGCCGGAAAAGTAAGGGTCGAGCAGGAGACCGGTCTTCTCCTGAACCATTGGTTCGGCACCCTCGGCCTTGAGGCGGCGGCATGTTTCGGCCGTGCGCCTATCCTGCCAGACAATGGCATGGCCCACCGGTTTGCCGGTTGACCTGTCCCAAACCACGACAGTCTCACGTTGGTTGGTGATGCCTATGGCAGCGATGTCACTGGCGGTTTTGCCGGCCTTTTCCAGTGCGGCGCGGATCGTGGATTGCACCAACTGCCAGATCACATCGGCATCATGTTCCACCCAGCCGTCAGCCGGATAGATCTGGGGTAGCTCTTCCTGTGCGCTGGCGATGGTGTTGAGGGCGGCATCGTAAAGCAACGCGCGTGCTGATGTGGTGCCCTGATCGATGGCGAGGATGAGGCTCATGGGCAATCTCCCGGTCGATGATGTCAGCGCTCTTGTGGCGCCATTGAGGATTCGTACCCCGCTGGGGGTGGCCCTTCCTAACAGGGCAACTTTCGTCTTAAGTCGCAAGGACGGCAGTGAAAACCGCCAAATCGTCACCAACTATGATTTACCACACCGCAGAGGGCGGTTTTAGAAAAGGGCTGAAAGCATGGCACGGGCAAAGTTTGATGAGTTGGAACGCGGAATTTCCGAAACGCGGGCCCAGGTTGAGGAAATCAACGCAACGCAGGCCACGATCGACGAACGCCTTGGCACCGTGCTTGGCGACAGCCAGATGCAGACGATCGACGTCGACGTCGCGGACCAGGACTTCAAAGCCGTGGTGGAGAATGAGGACAAGCTGCAGGGCAACATAGCCTCTCTTGTCTATGGCCTCGATGAGATCACACAGACGTTTGGGTCCGAGTTCAAGTCGATGAGCCAATCGACGTTTATGGAAAAGCTGACAGGCATCTTTTCCAAACGTCGTTCGGAAGAAATGAAAACCGCGCGGATTCGCAACGCCGATATTCGTTCCAACCTCAATAATCTGATCGAGAAATCGGAGGTTATTCGAGGACTTCTGGAAGAACAGCTGGCGGTGATCGATGATCGGCTGGACAAGTCGAAGACAGCGCAGGCTGAAGTTCTGGATCGTGCCCAGACCACCGCGCGGCAGATCGAAGAAACGGATGCGTTGCTGGACGATCTTGCACCGCAAATCTCAGCCATCGATGCGAAAATCGCAGACGCAACAGGCGAAGACCTGAAGGCTCTGCAGGCAGAACGTGCGCAGCTTGCCAACACCTACAATGAGGCAACTGCCATGAAGCAGGAGTTTGTGGCGACCCAACAATCCTTTGAACGCTATGGTGCGATCTACGCCAACTATGTGGAGAGCCTTGCCAAGCAAAAGGCGGCGCAGCAAACGTTGATCTCCAAGCTCACGATCGACACCGAGCAGCGCACCATCATGTACGATGCGCTTGTGGAGTCCCTGCGGACATCGGCTCAACAGAATATCGGTCACCGCATCGATGATGTGGGCCGGGAAACCGATGCACAGGCGGAGGCCATGATCACGCAGATCGGTATTTCATCGGAAAACCGTATCGTTTCCATGATGGAGGCACATGAAATCTATATGAAACGCACGGCCGATATCCGGCAGAAAGCCGATCTGGCCAATGCTGAATTTGCTCGT
>JANQJE010000002.1 GCA_028281795.1 Cohaesibacteraceae bacterium
CCCCAATGGCAGCACGGTTCCAGCGTCACATACAGCGTGGCACCTCTGGCCAGGAGTCCGGCCTGCTCCAACGCCTTGCGTTCTGCATGGGGTCGTCCGCCCGCCCCAGTCGCTGCCTCGGCGACGGCGACACCGTCTTTGACAATGACGCAGCCAACCGGCGGGTTCGGCCAAACGTGCCCGCGCATGCGGTCAGCCAGGCTCAAGGCACACTGCATCCAAAAATGATCAGAGCTGTGTTGGGTTGGGGGCATCGCCATAGACTTCTCCAGGGTCGAAGGTTTTGTTCTCTTCGAGGAACGTCAGAGGTCGGCCTGCATCATGTCCGGTCGGCACGCTGCGATAGAAACAGGACCGATAGCCCACATGGCACGACGCCCCTGATCCAGCGACCTCGACGCGCAGCCAGATTGCATCCTGATCGTCGTCGATGCGCGCTTCGGCCACCCGTTGCACAAGGCCGGACGTCGCTCCTTTGCGCCAGAGCGTCTGACGCGCGCGGCTGAAGTAATGGGCCTCGCCGGTTTCGATTGTCTGGCGCAGCGCTTCGGCGTTCATCCAACCCAGCATAAGAACTTCGCCAGTCTTCAAGTCGGTTGTGATGCAAGGCATAAGGCCGTCTGGACCGAACTTCGGGGCAAAGTCGGTGCCTTCCTCGACCTGCTCCACCGAGCGTCGTGCCTGAAATGCGATTGTGCCCATGATCCGGCGCTTGCTCCTTGTTATATTATAACATACTGCTTTTGGTGATGCTGGGTTAGTGCAATAGCGGGAGCATGGCAATGGACGATCAAGACAAACGCATACCCGTGACCTTGCTGACCGGCTTTCTCGGGGCGGGCAAGACAACGCTCCTGAACCACCTGATCAGTGATCCGGATGCAGGACGTGTCGCCGTGATCATGAACGAGTTCGGGTCTGCTGGCCTTGATCATGACCTGATCGAAGAGTCGACAGAAGAGACCATTCTCATGCAGTCGGGGTGTCTGTGTTGCACCTTTCGAGGCGACGTTTCAAAGACGCTGGAATCGTTGATGGCCCGACGGAAGCAAGGCGAGCTTAGATTCGATCGTGTGGTGATTGAAACGACGGGTATCGCTGATCCCGGGCCAATCCTTCACACCCTTGTTGTCGATGATCTCGTCGCCTCCTCTTACCGGATGGACGGCGTCATAACCCTCGCCGACGCTGCCACGGGAGCGAACACGCTCGATCATCATGCCGAGGCGGTGAACCAGATTGCAATGGCAGACCTCATTGTCCTGACCAAGAGCGATCTGGTGGCGGCGTCCGACCTTGCGCGGTACGAGGCGCGTGTTGAAGGGATCAACGGTTCTGCTCAGCGCGTTTATGCCAAACACGGACATGTCCCGTCAGGGGTGCTGTTCGGTTTGTCGGCCATGCGTGGAGACGTCACCTCGGATGAAGCCATGGAGTGGCTTGGCGCAGCTATGGCTAAGACCGATCCCTTGGCCGGGCCATCGGGCGTTGCATCGGAAGATGTTCAATCGGCCTCCCTGCCGCATTCGGATACCAATCCACAAACACGCCATGATCACGGGATCAATTCCGCCTCAATCGAGGTCGAAGATCCGATACCGGCCAGTGTCTTTGATTTCTGGCTCGACACGTTGATGGCGCTCAAGGGCCCTGACATCCTGCGGATGAAAGGCATTGTCCATATCGAAGGCATGGATCGGCCCTTAGCTTTCCACGGCGTGCAACACATCTTCGACACCCCGGTGGTGCTGGAGTCTTGGTCCGGCAAGGATACGACCAGCCGGGTCGTGGTCATCGCGCGCCATGTCGAGAAGGCCGATCTGGAGGCCAGTCTCAAGATTATGCGCATGCGCCCCAAAGACATAGGCCCCTATGTCGACGACATGGTAGCCAATGCCACTGAGACAGCGTTCTGAACGATGCTGCTTCTTTTCAATTCCATGGGCCGTCGGGTCGAGCCGGTCGTTCCGTATGACCCAAAGCACCTGCGCATGTACGTGTGCGGGCCGACCGTGTACTCGTTCGCCCATATCGGCAACGCGCGGCCGGCGGTCGTGTTCGACGTGCTGGCCCAGGTGTGCCGCACGCATTTTTCGCGCGTCTCGTACGCCCGCAACATCACGGATGTGGACGACAAGATCATCACCGCTGCATCGGCGGAAGGCGTGACTTGCGGTGAGATCGCCGCGCGCTTCACCGCTGCCTATCATACCGATCTTGCCGCTCTGGGCGTTGCGCCGCCCGATATCGAACCGCGGGCGACCGATCACATCGCACAGATGATCGCCATGATCGAGAAGCTGATTGAGCAAGGCAAAGCCTACTCGGCCGAGGGGCATGTTCTTTTTCACATTCCCAGCTTTCCGGCCTATGGACGATTGTCGGGCGCAAACCCGGACGAGATGCTGGTGGGTGCGCGGGTGGAGGTTGCGCCGTGGGAGCGTGATCCCCGCGATTTTGTTTTATGGAAACCATCCCAGGTCACCGAGCCCGGCTGGGAAAGCCCCTGGGGGTTTGGCCGACCCGGTTGGCATATCGAGTGCTCCGCCATGATCCAGGCCCATCTCGGCGACCGGATCGACATCCATGGCGGTGGGATCGATTTACGCTTTCCGCATCATGAGAACGAGATCGCTCAGGGCACCGACGCGCGCTTTTGGGTTCATAACGGTCACGTCACGGTTTCGGGTGCAAAAATGTCCAAGTCTCTGGGCGACGTGCTGCTGGTTCGTGATCTGCTCGCCGAGAACCCCGGCGAGGCGATCCGCTATGCACTCCTGAGCGCGCATTACCGCCAACCGCTGGATTGGACGTCCGAGACACCGCGCGCGGCGAAAGCGGCGCTTGATCGCCTTTATGGAGCGCTGCGCGATCAGCCGCCTGCAGAGCCGTTGGCCGACGACATAGCGCCGGTGCGTGAGGCCCTGGATAGTGACCTGAACACGCCTGCGGCGCTTTCGGCCTTGCACGCCCTCGCGGGGCAGGTTCATACCTCTTCCGATCCTGTTCGACGCGCAGAACTGGCGGCTGCTCTTCGGCGAGCCGGTGCGTTTCTCGGGCTCCTGCAGCAGGACGCGAACGTCTGGATGCGAATGGGCGCCGGGGACACGGTACGGATCGAGGCGCTGGTCGCCGAACGCGCTAAAGCCCGCGCGCAGCGCGACTGGCCCCGCGCGGATGCGCTGCGCGATGAACTCGCGGCTCTTGGGGTCGAGGTCGAAGATGCGGACGGCGAGAGCCGTTGGCGAGTGCGCGCGTGAGGGATGCCCCTATCGGGCCTCTTGTTATGGCAATGGCTGCTTAGAGCTCAACCAAGCCATTCGTTGCCCAGTCACGAACTAGCAAAGGTGGGCCAAAGCGGCCATTGCTAGCCCTACTGCTTGTGTGTTGGCCGATCCAATATCCGGTTGAGAAAGAAGGCAGTTAGCGCTGTTGTCAGAACAGGTGCCAACACAAGCCTCGGCTCGGAGAAGAGGAACAGCCGGTATTCATGGATCATAGCGCCCCATTCTGGCTGGCCGGTATCAGCGGAAAGACCGAGGAAGCCAAGGGAGGCGACGAGGATCACGGCGCGGCCTGCATCAGCTCCGGCAAGAGCGCCGATCATCGGCCAAGCATTCGGCAAACCATGGCGGCGGATGGCATCCATTGTGGTCGAGCCCAGCGCCATACTGGCGATCCAATAGGTCTCGGCTCGCAGGCGCTCCAGGAGGCCTGCGATGGTCAGCGCGTATGGAGCCCATGTGCTTGCAACGAGCGCGGCTGAGATCGCGATTAGACCGGCCCCGAACAGCGCGGATAACAGAAGCGCGACGATAAGGGTTGGGAGCGCGAGTGCGGTCTCTGCAAGCCACCGGACTGGGTTTGAGATCATTGGCGGCCCAAAGCCAATGGCGATCCCTGCGACCAGGCCAATGCCAAGGCTCGAAATCAAGACAATTACAATCGCCATGAGCGACGGTTGCGCCCCTGCCATAAGACGAGAAGCGACGTCTCGACCAAGGTGATCTGTCCCCAACCAGTGCTGGAGAGATGGCCCTTGAAGGGTTGCGCCGAGGTTGACAGCGTGCGGGTCGATGGGTTGCCAGATCGCGACAATGACCATGAGCGCTACGAGGCCAATGATCAGCCCAACGCGTTTGCCGGTGATGGCTCCACTCATCACGCTTGGCCTGTGGCCTCAAGGCGTGGATCGAGCATCCGGCGAAAGAGCGTGCAAAGCTGCAGTCCGATGATGATCCAAAGTGCGACCAGCGCGACATAAGCCTGCAAGATTGGGTAGTCGCGATGAGCAACAGCTTCGATGACCCGTTCCGACAAACCAGGAACGCCGAAGACAATCTCGGCAACCGCCGTTCCGCCGACGATCCAGGCGAGATCAGGTGCGATGCCAGCAAGGAGCCCAATAGCAGCACGCTGACGTCCATGGCGCCAAAGGGCCAAGCGGTAAGGTAGGCCTTTTGCTAGAGCGGTTCGCAGGTAGGGCGCACCGGCTGTCTCGATGAAGCCTGCCCGCACCAAACGCGAGACACTGCCGATCGAGAAGAAGGCGACCAAACCGATGGGAAGAAAGAGCCGTTCAACAGGACCGCCCGCAAAGGGCTGTATCCACCGAAACTCGGCAGCAAGTACCCACAGCGCGACCACACCCACCGCAAAAGCTGGTAAGGCCTGACCGGCTACGGCGAAGGCGCGAGAGCCTATGTCGGCCAACCCGCCGGGCTTGGCAGCAGCGAAGAAGCCGAGAGCGGACCCGATCAAGAGTGCTACTGCAATGCCACCCACGCCGATGGCGGCGGACCAACCCAATCGTGCAATGAGCTCACCGGTCACTGCCCCGCCAGTGGCGAACGACGTTCCCCAATCTAGAGTGAAGAACCCTCGCAGCCACAGGCCGAACTGAACAAAAAGGCTGCGATCAAGGCCCCATTGTTCGCGGTAGGCTGCGATCAGCTCGTCCGTCGCGCGGATGTTCACATGGTTGATAAACACATCAACCGGATCGCCCGGCACGAGCCGAATGAGCAAGAAGCTGACGGCAACGGCGGCGAGCCATGACACCAAGGTCATGCCTACAAACCGTGTCGCCATCAGCCCATCCATGCTGAGACCCGCTTACTGGCTGATGCCGAAGTCGGGGCGGATCACATAATAGTCCGATCCCCAAGGCTCGTATCCGGCAAGATCACTAGAGAGCCCCACATGCCACTCCGGTGTGACCAAGAAGGACACGGGCGCGCCTTCGGCAATCAGCTCCTGCGCCTGTTGCGCCAGTGCGATGCGGTCCTCGGGATCAATCGCGGTGCGAAGCTCTGCTATGGTGGCGTCATATTCATCGCTAGACCAACCCGCATAGTTGCGTGATGAACCGGTTTCAAAAAACAGCGACAGGAACAGCCCGGGGTCGCCTGCAGGGGCGGTGTGCTGTGCCCACAGGAACAGATCGAACTCGCCACTTGCCGCAACATCGCTTGGGGACTCGGTCACCTGGGTCGTCACTGCAATGCCGAGGTCTGCGAGCGCAGCACGAACGACAGGCTGGAAGGTCACGAGATCGGGGCGCTGCGGGTAGGCCCACAAGACGAGCTCAAGCCGCTCGCCGTCTTTCTCCCGCACGCCATCGGCGCCCATGGCCCAACCCGCATCATCAAGCAATGCGGCGGCAGCGGCTGGGTCATAAGGCAAAGGCCCTTCGGCCGCGAAAGGATAGGCGGCAGCAAAGGCGCCTGTTGCAGGTACCCCGGCGCGTGCAGCTGCGACCAGATCATCGCGGTTGATCGCAAGATCGATGGCCCGCCGGACGAGCACATTGCTTAGCGCGGGCGACTGTGTGTTCATCCACATCATGTATTGGTAGGCGACCGGGAAGGTAGTGACCGATTGATCGTCGTTGCCGTCAAAAATCGACAGTGTTTCGATCGGAAGGTTGAAGGCCAGATCAATCTCGCCCGACGCAAAGGCGAGCGCGAGAGACTGGCCATCGGCAATCCGGCGGATGGTGACATCGGGCCGTTGTTCGGCGCCCTCATAGAACGCGTTCGGCACCATCTCGATCGATGAGCCGGCTTCAATGGTTTCAACAGCAAACGGACCGGTGAATAGCGGATCGCCATCGGTTTCGAGGTAAACCGGGAAGGCCCATTCCGCGAGGATCGACGGAAGGATAGGTGTTGGCTGTTCGCTGGTTACACGCAGTGTTGCGGCATCGACCGCTTCAAATGTCAGCCGCCCGGCGGTGGCACGTGCTGAGGCGTTGACTTCGCCTGTCCGGTTGAGCGATGCGGCCACCAAGTCTGCCGTCACTGGCGTCCCATCCGAGAAGAAACGGTTGTCCGCTAGGGTGACCATCCAAGACCCATCATCCTGCTGCTCGGCGGAGGATGCGAGGTTCGGCACCACTTCGCCATCATGAGACACGCGGAAGAGCTGTTCAGCTATGCCGTGAGTAACCAAAGCCCAGCCGGTAGAGCCCTCCGCTGGGTCAAGGCCTGATGCCAAGAAGGTTTGGCCAACGGTCACGCTGTCCGCGAGCGCTTTGGTTGCGGTTAGGGGTGCCATCAACGCGGCAGCACAGACTGCGGATGTGAGCAGGTGCTTTCGCAGATTTGGACGGGAAGAGATAAGCGTCATGCGGTTTCCTTTGGGTTGGAAGCGGTTAGTTTGAAGTCAAAGGTTGGATCGAGGGCATCGCCGTCATAGCCAAGTGGCGGAATGCGCCCGAGAATGCCCGCGCGCAGCGGCTCGGGACGCTGATCACGTGGCACGAGGCCGTCAGGCGATGTGGTGTATTGATCGGTAAGGGTGAGGATGTCCGACACCGTCGTTGCTGGGTCGAGATCACCGAACAGCAACGTGTATTTGCCGGCTGCAGATAGTGCGATCGCACATGGCCGTTTGCACTGGCTCATGCAGCGCACGCCGCGCAATCTCAGGTTCGCAGAAGGGTTTTCGCGGACGGCATCCAGCACCGCTCCGGCCAGCTTGTAGCCAGGGCGTTCCTCGTCCGGTCCGGTAAAGTCAGGCGGCTTGCAGCGCGTGCAGACCGACAGGTTGACCGTGTTGCGGTCGTCCATGGATCATCATCCCCCAAAGCTGTCGTGAGCAAGGGGAAGCGGATGATGTGGTCGGGCTAGAATAGCAGCGCACAGCCCTACGGGCAGCACAAAGAAAAGTCGTCGTCATACCATCACCATTCGGGGCACCCCGCCCGAGGTTTGCGTTTACGTGATGGCAGGTCTCCTGACTCGCGGGTCATCGCCGTTCAGCACCTTCCCAGAGTGGTGACGAACACCAACCCCAGTGGTTTGTCGCTGATGGGCTATCCGCTCACAGTTGCGGGGGCAGCCACGGATTTGGCGCCTGTTG
>JANQJE010000036.1 GCA_028281795.1 Cohaesibacteraceae bacterium
AAACCCGCTTCTATGCGGGCTTTCTGGGTAAGACCAAGATTGGCACCTTCGCCGATAGCCTTGACACGCAACTCTGGCGCTATGATGCGGATCGCATCGTTTGCCCGGTCGCCGGCATCGGCATGGCTCTCATCGGACGCCCGGATGTACGTGCCGATCCCGCCGAACCACAAAAGGTCCGCATCGGCCTTCAGGATCGCAGTCATAAGCGCATTCGGCGTCATCGTAGTCGCCTCCAGGCCAAGCACCGCCTGCGCTTCAGATGACAGCGTGATCGACTTGGACGAACGCGGATAGATGCCGCCACCCTGCGAGATCATATCGGTGTTGTAATCCTGCCAGCTGGATCGTCCCATATCGAACAATCGCTTGCGCTCGGCAAAACTCATGGCGATGTCCGGATCGGGATCGATGAAGATGTCACGGTGGTCGAACGCTGCGATCAGTTTTATGGCCGGCGAAAGCAGCATGCCGTTACCGAATACGTCCCCGGACATATCGCCGACGCCGACGACAGTGAACGGCTCGGACTGAACGTCGACATCCATTTCGCGGAAATGCCGCTTGACGGCTTCCCATCCGCCACGCGCCGTGATGCCCATCTTCTTGTGGTCGTAACCCTGCGATCCGCCTGACGCGAAAGCATCGCCCAACCAGAAACCGTGGGCCTCGGAGATGCCGTTGGCGGTATCGGAAAACGTGGCCGTTCCCTTGTCGGCGGCGACCACCAGATAAGGATCATCGCCATCAAGACGGACCACGGCGTCCGGCGGCTCGATGCCATCGAGCGAAAGATTGTCGGTAACGTCGAGCAGGGATGAGATGAAAATCTTGTAGGCTTCAGTGCCCTCGGCAAACCAGGCCTCACGGTCATCGCGCGGCGGCAGCTTTTTCGGCACAAAACCACCCTTGGCACCATAGGGCACGATCACGGCATTCTTCACCTGCTGTGCCTTGGCAAGGCCAAGCACCTCGGTGCGGAAATCCTGCGGTCGGTCGGACCAGCGCAGACCGCCCCGCGCAATCATCCCACCACGCAGATGCACCCCTTCCACACGTGGCGAATAGACTGAAATCTCGCGGACAGGGCGAGGCTCGGGCAAACCATCGACATTCTGGGAGTCGATCTTGAACGCGAAGGTCGGCTTCGGTTTTCCGTCCGGGCCAGGCTGGAAGAAATTGGTCCGCAGGATCGAATGGATGAGGTTGAGGAACCGGCGAAGGATAGTGTCCTCGTCGAGGCTCAAAACATCCTCCAGCGCCATCGTGATGGCGGCGGTGATTTTCTCCGATTGATGGTCGCGCTCGGCTTCCGTTTTGCGCGGATCAAGACGGGCATGGAACAGATCCACCAGTGAGGTGGTGATAGCCTCATGCCTGATCAGCGTGCCCCAGACATAGTCGGGACTGTAGGAGAGAAGCGCCTGACGCAAATAGCGGGCCAGAGCCCGCAGCATCGCCACATCGCGCCACGGCAGTCCGGCGCTGGCGATCAAAGCGTTGAAACCGTCATTCTCGGCGTGCCCGTGCCAGACAGCGAGGAAACCGGCTTTCAAAAGGTCGCCGGACGCCTCCAGATCAACCGCCTGACCGTCTGCACGTTCAAGCAGAATGTCGTGCATCCACACCGGTTCGGCATCGCGGCGCTCAACCCGGTAGGTTCGCTCATTGATGGCGCGGAACCCCATGGCTTCGATGATCGGCATGCGATCGGAAAGCGCGATCGGCGTACCGGCATGATAGAGCTTCAAGTCGATGCGCTTGCCTTCGCTGTCTTCGCGCATGCGGAACGCGAGCTGGAGATCCCGGCCATCACCGAGGCGTTCCATAACCAGCACATCGTCCAGCGCCGCTTCACCGGAAAACGCCTCGCGGTACGCACCGGTAAAAGCGTTGGAATAGCGCGAAAGAAGAAGTGCACCACGCACACTGTCCTGACTTGCCCGAACGGCGGAGCGGAAAGTATCCGCCCAGGTGCGCACGATATCTGCAACACCTTCTTCCAGGGCCTCCTGACTGATGTCCGGTGTCTCGCCTTCCGCCCGTCCGATGATGAAGTGCACACGCGCCAGAGGACCTTCCGGATAAGCAACATACCAGGCCGAAACGCGGCCCTCATACTGCCCGGCCAGCCATTGACCGATCTTCATACGCATATCGGTGGAGTAACGATCGCGCGGCACGAACACGAGCGTGGAGACAAAGCGGTCGAACTTGTCGATGCGCGAGAGCACCCGAACACGCGGTCGCTCGTTCAGCTGCAGTATCGCCGTCGAGAATCGATGCAGCGTTTCCAGATCAAGCTGAAACAGCTCATCGCGCGGATAGCTCTCAAGCACATTGGAGAGCGCCCGCCCCGAATGGCTGTCCGGATCATAACCGGCAAGCTCCATCACCTGATCCGTCTTGCGGCGAAGATAGGGGATGTTTCTGGTGGATCGTGTGTAGGCCGTGGCTGAGAACAGGCCAACGATCCGCAGTTCGCCGAACAGAGAACCATCATCGGCGTAGGTCTTCAGGCCGACATAATCCATGTAGGTGCGCCGATGGACGCGGCTGCGCACATTGGCCTTGGTCACGATCAGAAGTTCCGGCCGGCGGAGAAAATCGAGCAGTTCCGGCGTATGCGAAACAAAATTGGCTCCTTTTCGCAGAACCATCAGATCCGGGTTTGACAGAAGACCATGACCGGGCATCTCCACCCGCTCCAGCCGTCCCCCTTCATCGTCATCGACAAACTTGTAGTCGCGCACGCCGAGAAACGTGAAATTGTCGTCAAGCAACCAATCGATGAATTGAATGCCTTCGGCCAACTCGTCGACCGGCAGGGCAGGCGGATCGGACTTGTAGCCCATAACCACCTGCTCAATCCGTTGACGCATCGGGCGCCAGTCCCGCACAGCCAGACGGACATCGTCGAGAACACCGTGAATCCCCTGCTCCAGCGTGTCGCGGTCGGACACGGAGTCCATCTGCTCAACATGGAAAAGGATCACGCTCTCGCGGATCGCCGTGTCGTCGCTTGTCGGCCGCTTATGACCGTACACGGCATCGAGATGCCCGTTCTGATCGCGGGTGACCCACAAAACGGGGTGCAGAACAAGCCGCAGTTCAACGCCAGCACCCTGCAATTCGCTCATGACGGAATCAACAAGGAACGGCATGTTGTCATTGACGATCTCAACGACGGAAACATCGCTCAGAGCGCCGTCGGACAGCACCGGTTTGGGGTTGTAGACGCGCACGAAAGCTTCGCCGGAGCGGCGGTCCGCCATGCGCTCAAACGCATCGCGTGCGATAGCGGCAAGTTCAGGACCTGTGTATCTGACAAGGTCTTCGGCTGCCCCCTCCCAGAAAAGGGCTGCGGCAAACCGCGAAAGCGCTTCGCCATTTTCCTGTTCATCGCTCAGCAGCCGGACTGCCGTTTCGATCAGCTTGCGCTTTTGAACCTCTGCCGCTTGGCTCATGACAAGCCCCTCTCCCGTTTGTCAATCGCGTGAGATAGCACCATGCACCGGCAACAGTGAGGGGACGCCGCACACGGACTATCTTGGCACGGCTTTGATTCTCGCGTGCCGCACCTTAGCCGGACTATTGACGAAGCAATGAACCCTGTCGAGGCGCTTGCTTGAGAACGCTGATGTCTGGCGTGTTCTCGCTACGGTCTTGTAGCAACCCGATCACGCTTTTATGGTTCATCGTGATGCGCAAGGCAGCGGCCGCCATGCTATCGACATCGAGCAGCAAGGAGGCAAACCGGCCATGGGCCAGAAACTTCCCGATTTTCCGGCTAACCGATGGGCCGACGCGATGGCGCCGAGTCTCGACGACTTCACCCATATGGTACGCGATGCGCTGCGCGACCTTCCCCAGCCGTTCCTCGACTATGCCAAGCATGTGAGCGTGCGGGTCGATGACTTCCCCGATCCGGATGTTCTGGTGGATATGGACATTGAAACACCGTTCGAACTGCTTGGCCTGTTTGTCGGTCAAGGCATTGCGGAGGGCGGTGCGATGGTCGAAAGCGGTCAGCTTGAAAATGCTATCTGGCTTTATCGCCGCCCCATCCTGGACTACTGGGCCGAACACGAAGAAACGCTGGGCACCGTTGTGCGCCACGTCTTCATCCATGAACTGGGCCATCACATCGGCTTGTCCGACGATGACATGGACAGGATCGAAACCGAAGCGCTTTAGAGCATGTCTTGCCCTAGCTGATAAGTACGGTCCAGCCAGCGGCAAGCAGCAGCGCGGCAACCATCGACCAGACGGCGCTGCGGGTTGCAAGCATCACCAGAATCGCAACCCCGACAGCGGCAGCTTCGCGCGTTCCGTTGTTCATCAGGAACGTCACGACGATGGCCGCAAGCACCGATGCCGACATCGCTTCGAGAAACACCGTCACACGCGGTGACAGCGTCACAAAACGCATGATGGCCGCGCCGCCCACCCGCGTCCCTAGCGTGACAAGCGCCATCAGAAAAATCGCCAGGTAAGCCGTCGGTGCATCAACCATTCAACCCGCCTCCCGCACCGCTTTGGGGTCGAGCATCCCGACAAAGCCGCCAGCCAGCGCTGCCGTGATGATGTTCCAACCCGCCGGGAGGATGGGCAGCGTGACAACGGCAACCGCGCATGCCACGGCAACAGGGATGGCACGTCTTAGATTGGGCACCATGCCAAGCGTCAGCGCCCCGAAAAAGGCAGCCATCACGACATCAACACCAAAGCGCTCCAGATTGCCCAAGGCGGAACCGGCAAAAACGCCTATGGCGGTTGCGATCGCCCATACACACCACAGCATGAGCCCGCCACCGAGAATATGAGCAGCATCGCGCTCGCCGTCCTTCATTGCCTTGTAGCTGTCTGCAAAATTCACATCCGAGAGCAGCATAAGCGCGCCAAGCCAATGATGCGCGGGAAGCGGATTGACATAAGGCGAAATGGCCGCCCCGAGGATCAAATGCCGGGCGTTCACAGCAAGAACCACCAACATCAGGGATAGCAGCGGCAGCGGCGTTTGCCACAGGTCGAGGGCGGCAAACTGAGAGGCGCCGGCGAACATGACCAGACTTGCCACCATCGCCTGATCGATGGTCATGCCGGCATCGATAGCGGCCGCACCATAGGCGATCCCGAAAGGCAGCACGAAAACCGATACCGGCAGCAAACGCTGCGCCCCGCGGGTAAGCCCGCGAAAGGTGAAAATCGGTCTGATGGTTGAGGTCACGGATGCATCGGCCATCCCTTGCCAGTGTCAAAGTGGACAGGCCGGGTCAAGAGCCGGATGGAACGCGGTGGAACCTGCTTGTCGACCTGTGAGCGGCTTGCTAACACACCGGCCAATCAGGAGAGTTCCTTCATGGATAAGTTCACCAGCCTCACGTCCGTTGCCGCACCGATGCCGGTGATCAATGTCGACACAGACATGATCATCCCCAAACAGTTCTTGAAGACCATCAAGCGCACCGGCCTTGGCAAAAGCCTGTTCTACGAAATGCGCTTCAACGAAGACGGCTCGGAAAACGTCGATTTCGTGCTGAATCAACCAGCCTATCGGGGCGCAAACATCCTTGTTGCCGGAGATAACTTCGGCTGCGGCTCCAGCCGCGAGCACGCGCCCTGGGCGCTCTTGGATTATGGTATTCGCTGCGTGATCTCCACCAGCTTCGCCGACATCTTCTACAACAATTGTTTCAAGAACGGCATTCTACCCATCGTTGTCACACCCGATGAGCTGGACAGGCTGATGGACGACGCTCAGCGCGGCTCAAACGCAACGCTCACGGTGGATCTGGAAAGCCAGACGATCAAAGGGCCGGACGGCGGCACGATCACCTTCGAGATCGACCCGTTCCGCAAGCACTGCCTGATGAACGGGTTGGACGATATCGGCCTGACGATGGAAAAAGCACCGTCCATCGACAGCTTCGAAAGCAAAATGGAAGCCGCCCGCCCCTGGGTTTAAGACAAGTTGTCCAGAAAGAGCGGTAAGCGGACGCGCGGAACGCCCGCTCACCGGAGGCGTGTCAGGCGGCACGCAGATTGACAGCCGTCAGCTTACCGCGCTTCTCCTCGGCCAGTTCATAGGCAAGCCGCATACCCTCGCCAATCTGTTTGAGCCCGGCTTTTTCGATGGCGCTGATATGGACGAAAACATCCGGCCCACCGCCTTCCTGGCTGATAAAGCCATAGCCCTTGCGGTTGTTGAACCACTTGACCTCGCCCAGTGAAGCATCACCGGCGCGGGCGGGTTTTGCCTTACGGCGCATCTTGTCCGCCTCTGCAGAGACCTCCGCCGGATTGAGCGGATCAAACCCGAAGTCCTCGCGTTTGCCCTTCTTCTTGGGCTTGATTGATTTGCCGGGAGGCTCGCCGTTGGCAAAGCGTTGATCGCTGGAGGCATCGACACGCGGCTCCCAACCGTCGCGGCGGCTTTCATTGGTTGGAGCGCGGCGCTTGCCTTTATCCTTTCGGTTTGGCTTGGCTTTTTTGTCGACACGCGGCTTGGTATCGACAGGCTCAACCTTCACACGCTCGACGGCTTCAACATCGCCATGAGCTGGGATCGACTGTTTGATCAGGCGCTCGATGTCACGCAACAGTTTGCGTTCAGCCGGATCCACCAAAGCGATCGCAACTCCGCTCGCACCAGCGCGCGCAGTCCGGCCAATGCGATGGACATAAGCCTCCGGCACATTGGGCAGTTCGTAGTTGATGACGTGCGAAACGGCGTCGATGTCAATACCGCGGGCGGCAACATCCGTCGCAATCAACGCCTTCACGTCACCGCGTTTAAAAGCCTGCAAAGCTTTCTCGCGCTGCCCTTGGCTACGATTACCGTGGATGACGGCGTTCTTCAGCCCATAGGATTTCAGGTATTTCGCCACCTTGTCTGCGCCATGCTTGGTACGCGTGAACACGATGGCACGCTCGACCTCACGAGGTGCAAGAAGATCAAGCAGCTTTTCGCGCTTCTCGCCCTGCGGGATGTGCAGAACGGATTGCTCGATACGGTCGATCGGTTTGGATTGCGGCGCGACCGAAATGTGCTCCGGCTGGTTCAAGAAGTCCTTGGCCAACGCGGCAAGCGGCTTCGGCATCGTCGCCGACAAAAGCACCGTCTGATGCTCTCCGGAAACGGCACCCAGGATGCGGCGCATCGCCGGGATGAACCCCATGTCGAGCATCTGGTCGGCTTCATCGAGCACGACCGTTCGCGTGGCGCCAAGACGAACTGCACCGGAGCGCATGTGGTCTTCCAGACGACCCGGTGTTGCCACAAGCACATCGACGCCGTCTTTGATCGAGCGGGCTTGCAGGCTGACGCTGGCACCACCGACGATCACCGCCACATTGGGGCGCAAATGGCGGCCATACGTCTTGATCGCGATAGCGATCTGCTGCGCCAGCTCGCGCGTCGGCACAAGGATCAGCGCATGGGTGGACTTGGGCGCCCGGCGCACCGGCGCTTTGTGATTCCGGCCTTTCTCCAGCGCCAGAGCATGCAGAATAGGCAAGACGAAGGACGCGGTTTTGCCGGTGCCTGTCTGCGCAATGCCAAGAACATCGCGACCGGCACACATCGTGGGAACCACCTGCGCCTGGATCGGTGTAGGGGTGGTGTAGCCTTCGCCGGAAACGGCATGAAGGATGGGCTCGGCGAGGCCGAGGTCCGTAAACTGTGTCAAAATAGTATCTTTCAGGGGGTTGTTCGCTGCCAACTTGGTTGGAACAGCGCGGTGAACACGGGCTTCGTGCAAGGTTGAGCACGCCACGTGCTCGCATACGGATGGTCTGTATGCTTCGAAGGCTCTCTATGCGCGCCTAACAAGGCGGTCAAGAAAACAAGATAGGAATAACGTAGTGCGTTCTAGCAGCTGCTCAATGCCGGACAACCCAAAAAATCAAACAGCGTGAACGCAGCACGATGAATGAGCAGCAAGCTTTACAGTGCTCCCGTACTCTGACTGCCATCAATGCTTGAGGTCGGCCCGGCGGAAGGCGCCCTGCACGATCCTGTCGATGACCATGGCAACGAACAGGATGGCGAATCCACCGAGAAGCCCTGGCCCCTTGGCCGCGAACTGCAGGGCTTCGAGGATAACCTGACCAAGCCCACCGCCACCGATCAGCGAAATGATGACCACCATCGAAAGACACATGAGAATGGTTTGGTTCACACCCGTCATGATGGACGGCAAAGCGAGCGGGATTTCCACATCCTTCAAAATCTGACGGCGTGATGCCCCGAAAGCCGAAGCTGCCTCCTTGATCGTCTCCGGCACCCCGCGGATACCCAGAGCGGTCAGCCGGATAACCGGCGGCATACCGAAGATAATGGTTGCCAGAATACCCGGCGGGTTACCTGTGCCAAAGAAGGCAATGATCGGGATGAGGTAGACGAACGCCGGAAGCGTCTGCATCAGATCGAGCACCGGCTCGGCAAACTTGTAAGCACGCAGTGACTTGCCGAACCAGATACCAAGCGGAATACCGATCAGAACACACAGAACAACAGCGGCGCCAACAAGCGCCACCGTTTCCATGGCGATTTCCCAGTAGCCAAGGAAGGCAATATAGGCGAGCGCCGCAGCGGTGAAGATCGCAACGCGCGGCCCGGCCGAGCGCCAGGCAATCACACAGATAACGATCATGACGACCGGCCAGGGCGTACCCATCAAGGCGAGTGAAACCGTGTCGAGAACCGTGCGTACACCAAAAACGATGCCGTCGAACGTCCCTGAACCGGCGCTCGCAGCAGCATCAATCTGCCCTTCAAGCCACCGTGCTGTATTGGTGTAGTGGTCCGGCGTCGCGGGGAAGGCGAGCAGGAAATCCGGTACGTTTTCGATCGTGAACCGATAGACGGTGAGCGGCATAACGGCGAGCACCAGCAGGCCGCCGAAGGCCGCGCCCAGCATGTTGACCCCTGACGCCTCGTTCTCCGGTTCAACCCGCCAGTCGGAATACTGCTTTTCGTACGCAATGTTGCTCCAAACGCCCTGAACGACCCTGATCAAGACAAGCAGGATAACCCCGGTGATCAGGATCATCATGGCATCGGCGGCCGCGGCATCCGCCGCTTCGCGGCTACGCTCGGCAGCCCGCATCAGGTTGTTGCCCAGCGTTTCAAATCGCGACGGGTCCTCACCGGCTGCGCTTGCCGCAGCAGCGCGGTCCAGAAACTCCTGCGCACGCGTTTCCTGGCGTATCGCCTGTTGCAGATCGGCGGCTCCCAGTTCGCCCCATGTGCCGCGCCCGATCTGAACCCACGCGATAATCTCCAGGATCAGAAAGCCCCAGAACATACCCCACACACCGCGCGCCGCAGCCCAGAGCGGTCCAAGCAAAGCAGCTGCCGCATTGAACGTCAGCGGGATGCCGGACGTCGTGTCGTGGATTTTATGAAAAACGCGCTGATAGTAGGCAGGGTTGCGAACCACAAAGTCCGCGATGGACTGGTCCAAAGCCGTGCGGTCGACCTCCACATTGGCAACCGCAGACGCCATGGGCTGGGCATCAATCTGTGTGCCGGCGAGTCTGGTACGTTGTTCGTTCATCGTTACCGCCCTTACTTGCCACCCTGGATGCCGCGCAAAAGCATCGCCTTGGAAATATAACCGACATCCTCGCCACCCTCGGTGATGACGACAGGCGTGTCGGCATCCACCGACATGTCGATCAGCGTATCGAGATCGGTGTCGCCCGTCGCCCGTCTGGCGTCCGCAAACACGGACCGGTCCGCACCGTTCAGCGGCTGCATGATCGTGTGGGCACGCACCAGCTTCAGGCGCGATATGCCCTGCACGAACTCGCGCACATAATCGTCGGCCGGCTGTGTCACGATCTCTTCGGGCGTGCCGACCTGCACGATCCCGCCATCCTTCATGATGGCGATCCGGTGGCCGATGCGGATAGCCTCATCAAGATCGTGCGTGATGAAGAGTGTCGTCTTTTTGAGCTCGGAGACAAGCTCGCTGAACTGATCCTGCAATTGCAGACGGATCAGCGGATCGAGCGCGGAGAACGGCTCATCCATCAAGAGGATTTCGGGGTCCGATGCCAGCGCGCGGGCGATTCCAACGCGCTGCTGCATGCCGCCCGACAGTTCGCGCGGCAACCGGTCCTCGTACCCCTGCAGATCGACCAGACCGAGCGTGTGATCGGAAACGGCCCAGCGCTGCGATTTGGGAACGCCCCGGATCTCCAGCGGATAGGCGACGTTCTCGCGCACCGAACGGTGCGGCATAAGCGCCATGTGCTGAAACACCATTCCGATATGGCGCGAGCGCATCTCGCGCAGCTCTTTGGTACCCATCGCGCTGACATCTTCGCCGAGCACTTTAATGGTGCCGGCCGTCGGTTCGATCAATCGATTGACATGGCGCACCAGGGTGGACTTCCCGGAGCCCGACAGGCCCATGATGCAGAAAATCTCACCACGCGCGACGGAAAAACTGGCATCGCGCACACCGATGACCGTGGCGTATCGGTCGAGCGCTTCTGCCTTGGTAAGCGTACCCGATTGTGCAGCTTCCACTGTTTCACCGGCACGTTCTCCGAACACTTTCCAGACGTTTGACAGTTCAACAACCGGTTCGGACATGATGTGCACTTCCACATTGGGAACAAAAAATAGGGGGGAGTTTGGGGAGGAAGACAGACTGGATGGCCGATCAGAATCGGCCATCCAGAAGAGTGATCAGTTGGTCAGCCAGCCAAGAACGACATCCTCGTTCTCGTCCACCCATCGCCGTGCGAAGTCGGCCGCGTCTTCGCCCTGCACACTCAGAGCATAGCCCATGTCGCTCAGAGCAGCCGACGGCATCTGATACGCATCGAACATCGCGGCAACTTCAGGAAAACTATCGCGAACGGAAGCCGCATAATGGAGGTGCAGGGTAGCGCCCTTCCAAGCGGTCGATGCCTCGGATTTTTCCAGCCAGGCTGGATCGTCGGTCGGCTGGATGATGGTCCAGGTGTCCGGATCGTGCGGCGGTTCTTCCAGAATCGTCAGATCATACGCCACGAAGATGAAATGCGGATCATAACAAAAGCCGATCCATGGCTCTTCGGCCGCAACTGCGGTGCCCAACGCACCCCAGGCTACCGATCCGTCATACTCCTGGAGGTCCATAACCTCGTCATAGCCGTAGGAGCGGGCACGGATGCGCTCGATCGCGGTTGAAGCCCAGCCTGGAGCGCCGATCCAGACCTCGGGCGTTCCATTGCCATCGAAGTCGAAGATCGCCATCTTTTCCGGATCGGTCAGGTCTTCGATGCTGGTAATGTCATACTGTTCGGCAATGTAGGTCGGCACGCACATGCCCTGCACGGCCTGCACCGGATTGTCGTTCATCACAACCGACTGACTCTCCTGCACACAGCGGTCGTGCAGGTTCTGCTGGTTGGGCATCCAGACTTCCGGATGGAGATGCATCGAGCCAGCATCCATCGCTTCGAAGA
>JANQJE010000141.1 GCA_028281795.1 Cohaesibacteraceae bacterium
AACTGGGCGGTCAGGCCGCGGTTGCAGCCTTTGAAGGCGGCGAAGGTCATTTCGGCGATGTCGAAGGCCCGCCGAACGACGAAGGCGAAAGCCTTACCCGGCTCGTCTTCGTGGTCGATGATGTGACCCGTCCGGCCTTCATGGAAGCGTCCACCGACGTGCAGGTCCTCGCTGCAGAGCTAGGTCCTACGCTCGAAGATACCGTGATTACACAGTATGTGGGGGCATTGCAGGCCGAACTGGGCGTGCGGGTCAACAATGAACTCCTTGGCCAGCTTATCGGCGGTGCCCACGGCGGCATGTAGACCGCAGCAGGATAACAGCCCTTATGCAGGTCCTTCCTTCCCAAGACGCGTTTGGCGCCGTTTACGATGCCGGGAAACCGCAAGTCATCTACACACGGCTTGTGGCGGACCTTGAAACCCCTGTGTCGGCCATGCTGAAACTTGCCGGCAACTCGAAGAACGCATTCCTTTTGGAGTCGGTCGAAGGCGGCGCCGTGCGCGGACGCTACTCCATGATCGGTATGGCTCCGGACCTTCTTTTCCGGGCCGATGGTGAGCGGGCAGCGCAGGCAGGCGTTAGCGCCGATGGCGTCGTCGCGCCGTTTGAGGAACTCGACGCCCCAGCCCTCGACGCGCTGCGCGGGCTGATCGAAGACAGCCGTATCGATTTGCCTGAGAACCTCCCGCCCATGTCGGCCGGTGTGTTCGGCTATCTGGGCTATGACACTGTCCGGCTGATCGAGAAACTGCCCAACCAGAATCCGGATGTTCTGGGTGTGCCGGACATTCTCCTGATGCGCCCGACCATCATCGTGGTCTTTGATGCCGTGCGCGACGAGATCACCATCGTCACCCCTGTGCGACCGGTTGCCGGACAGTCGGCTGATGCGGCCTATTCAAGGGCGCTTGATCGGCTGACGGACGCGGTGGACAAGCTGGAAAGCCCATTGGGTCAGGGCGCTGAGGCCATGGATGTTCCGTTGCCGACCATGATGTCCAACACATCGCCCGATGAGTACAAGGCCATGGTGGCCCGTGCGAAGGAATACATCACAGCCGGTGACATCTTCCAGGTCGTGCTCTCGCAGCGTTTCGAGACGCCCTTCCCGCTGCCGGACTTCGCACTTTATCGGGCTCTTCGGCGCACCAACCCCTCACCGTTCCTTTATTATCTGTCGTTTGATGGTTTTACGATCGTTGGCTCAAGCCCGGAAATCCTGGCGCGCGTGCGCGATGGCGAAGTGACGATCCGCCCGATCGCGGGCACCCGCAAGCGTGGCGCGACGCCTGCCGAAGACAACGCTCTCGCCGATGAACTGCTAGCCGATCCCAAAGAACGCGCCGAACACCTGATGCTGCTCGACCTCGGACGCAATGATGTCGGCCGCGTGGCCAAACTCGGCACAGTCAAGGTGACCGACCAGTACTTCATCGAGCGCTACTCCCACGTCATGCACATCGTCTCGAACGTTGTCGGCGAACTCGATACAGAGCGCTTCGACGCGCTGGATGCGCTCGGCGCGGGGTTTCCCGCCGGCACGGTGTCCGGAGCGCCCAAAGTGCGGGCGATGGAAATCATCGATGAGCTGGAAAAGGACAAGCGCGGCATCTACGCCGGTTGTGTCGGTTACTTCGACGCCAATGGCGCGCTCGACACATGCATTGTGCTGCGCACGGCCATCGTCAAAGATGGCGTGATGTATGTGCAGGCAGGAGCGGGCATAGTGGCCGACAGCGATCCGGACTCAGAGCAGGCAGAATGCGAAAACAAAGCGCGCGCGCTCTTCCGGGCGGCGGAGGAAGCCGTACGTTTCGCAGCCACCTCGCAACGGGGCCAGTGATCATGGGCGCCGGCACTTATCTCGTCATCGATAACTACGACAGCTTTACCTACAATCTGGTGCACTGTCTGGGCGCCACCGGCGTGCAGATGGATGTGCTGCGCAACGATGCTGTCAGCGTGAACGAGATTGCTGAACGGCGAGCTTCCGGCGATGTGTCGGCGATTGTCTTGTCACCCGGTCCGTGCACCCCTGACGATGCCGGCATCTGCCTGGATCTGATAACGCGATTGGGCAGCACAACGCCCATGTTCGGCGTCTGCCTCGGCATGCAGGCAATGGGCCAGGCCTATGGCGGCAAGGTCGTCGGTGCGGCCAAACTGATGCACGGCAAGGTGTCCAGCGTGACGCCAGCCGCCGAAGCGCCGGTTTTTCTGGGCATCAACGGCCCGTTCCAGGCTACCCGCTACCACTCCCTTGCCGTGGAAAGCGGCACCCTGCCGACCGAGATGACCATCACGGCTCGTACGGACGACGGGGAGATTATGGGTCTTTCCCATCGCACCGATCCGGTACACGGGGTACAATTCCATCCGGAGAGCATCGCCTCCCAGCATGGTGAGCGCATCCTTGCAAACTTTGTCGCCATCGCGACACGCTTCAACGACCGGCAGAGCTGATATTCAAGATGTCCGATGCAATCACACCTCTTCTGACCAAAGCATGTGCGGGCGAAGCGCTGTCGCGCACGGAAGCCGAGAACGCCTTCTCGCTGATCATGTCAGGCGAGTTCACCAGCGCACAGATCGCCGGCCTGCTGGTAGCGCTCAAGGTCCGTGGCGAAAGCATCGACGAACTTGTCGGCGCGGTCTCGGTCATGCGCGCCAAAATGACGCCGGTGGAGCTCTCCGAACCGCTAGCCTCCGATGCAATGGACATCGTTGGCACCGGCGGCGACGGCAAAGGCAGCTTCAACGTATCCACCACAACGGCAATCACAGTCGCCGCATGCGGTGTACCGGTGGCAAAACACGGCAACCGCGCTGTCTCGTCCCAATCCGGTGCAGCAGATGTGCTGAAGGCGCTTGGCGTCAATATCGATATCGGCCCGGACCAGATTGCAGCCTGCATCGCCGAGGCCGGTATCGGCTTTATGTTTGCCCCGATGCACCATTCGGCCATGAAGCATGTCGGTCCCACCCGGGCCGAGCTCGCTCAGCGAACGATCTTCAATCTCATCGGGCCGCTCTCGAACCCTGCCCGCGTCAAGCGACAGCTCGTGGGCGTCTACGATGAACGTTGGCTCGTCCCCATCGCCGAGACACTTAACGCGCTTGGTTGTGAAGCCGCCTGGGTCGTCTACGGCACCGACGGCATGGATGAGATCACGACCACAGGCATCACCCACCTGGCAAAGCTTGAAGAAGGCGCCGTAAGCCTTGCGGCCATCGACCCGCGTGATCATGGCATCGACCTGGTCGACGAGCGCGAATTGGTTGGCGGCGATGCGGACCACAATGCCGCGGCTTTGCGGGCTGTCCTGTCGGGCGAGACCGGTCCCTACACGGACATCATTTTGCTCAACGCAGCGGCAGCACTTTGCGTCGCCGGAGCCGCCACCACAATGGACAAGGGGATCGGCAAGGCACGCGATGCTCTGACGTCCGGCAAGGCGCAGGCGACACTGGACACCTTGGTTGCCGTCTCCAATCGGGGGACCTAGGCGTGGCCGACATTCTCAGCAAGATCGAAGCCTACAAACGCGAGGAAATCGCGGCGGCAAAACAAGCGGTCTCCCTGACGCAACTGGAAGACGTAATCAAGACGCAGAGTGCGCCACGAGGCTTCCTGAAAGCGTTGCGAACGAAACAGGCAGCCGGCACCTACGGTCTGATCGCGGAGATCAAAAAGGCTTCGCCGAGCAAGGGACTGATCCGGAAAGAATTCGACCCACCGGCCCATGCGCGGGCCTATCAGGCCGGTGGCGCGGCCTGTCTGTCGGTGCTCACCGACATTCCGTCTTTTCAGGGGCACCCGGACTATATGATGGCCGCACGGGACGCCGTTTCCCTGCCGGTCCTGCGCAAAGACTTTCTCTACGACACCTATCAGGTCGCCGAGGCACGCGCCTGGGGGGCCGATTGTATCCTGATCATCATGGCAAGCGTTGACGATGCGCTCGCCGCGGATCTGCTGGCCGCATCGACGACCTATGGCATGGACGCACTGATCGAAGTTCATGACAGCGGGGAGTTGGACCGCGCGCTTGCGCTGGGCGGACCGCTTATCGGTATCAACAACCGCAATTTGCGCACGTTTGAAACACGCCTTGAAACCAGCGAAGAACTGGCCGCCCTAGTGCCCGACGACCGCCTTCTTGTCGGCGAGTCGGGGCTCTTCACCCGCGCCGATCTGGATCTTATGGCCAAGTCCGGCATCACCAGTTTCCTCATCGGTGAGAGTCTGATGCGCCAGAGCGATGTCGAAGCGGCAACGCGCACCCTGCTGGCTGCCTGACGTGCCCGGATGAAAGACCGTCTCACCCATATCGATCAGGCAGGCCGGGCCTCCATGGTGGATGTCTCCGACAAGCCCGTCACCGCGCGAACGGCCAGGGCACGCGGTACGATACTGATGCAGGCCGAAACGCTTGCCGCCATTTATGACAACCGTCTGAAGAAGGGCGACGTTTTGGCAACAGCCCGCATTGCCGGCGTCATGGCGGCCAAGAAGACGCATGATCTCATACCGCTTTGCCACCCGCTCGCACTGAACGATGTGCAGGTGGATATCGGCGACCTTGGCGACGAAACCGGTCTTTTCGTTGAAACCAGCGTTCGCACCAGCGGCAAAACCGGCGTTGAGATGGAAGCGCTCACTGCTTGCAGTGTTGCCCTGCTCACTCTCTACGACATGGCCAAGGCCATCGACCGGCATATGGTTCTGGGCGAGATCAAGGTCATCGAGAAGGCCGGTGGTGCCTCAGGCGATTGGAGTCTGGGAGACACATGAGCGCGCTGGTCCCGCTCGAAACGGCGCTTGAGCGGATGGTTGCGTCGGTCGATCCGTTGGCGCCGCGTCGAACGCCGTTGCTGGAGGCCGATGGCTGCATCCTCGCCGAGGATTGCAGGGCGACCCTCACCAAACCACCCTTCGCCGTCTCGGCGATGGACGGATACGCCCTCGCCAAAGCGCCCACTGCAGGCGCGACCTATCGCGTGATCGGCGAGGTGCCTGCAGGTGCGCAGTTCGATGGCACGGTCAGCGCCGGAGAGGCCGTACGCATCTTCACCGGCGCGCCGATCCCGGCCAGTGCAACCCATGTTGTGATTCAGGAGGATACGGCACGTGATGGCGGTTCCATCACCATCGGGCCGGATCCCGGCAAAGGCGCCAACATCCGGCCAGCCGGTGGCGACTTTGAAGATGGCGACCTTTTGATCGCCAAAGGTACGGCTCTGACACCGCAGCATCTGGCCCTGGCAGCCTCCGGCAACCACGCTGAGCTGCTTGTTCAACCCAGACCGGGCGTTGCAGTCATGATGAATGGCGATGAACTTGCCTGGCCCGGCGACAGCGCACCGGATGATGCCATCATCGCATCCAATGGCTTCGGCCTGGCAACGTTGGCGCAGCGGTTCGGCGCCGAGTTCCATGATCTCGATCTGATCCGGGACGACCAGACGGCCATTGAACGCTACATCGCCGACTGCAAGGCTGACATTCTCGTCACCATCGGTGGCGCATCAGTCGGCGATTACGACCTCATTCGTCCGGCTTTGGAAGCTGAAGGCTACACGCTGGATGTTCCGAAAGTCGCCCTTCGCCCCGGCAAACCGACGCTCTTTGGCCGCAAGGATGGCAAGACCGTCCTTGGCCTGCCAGGCAACCCGGTCTCGTCCATGGTTAGTGCGATCATCTTCCTGCGCCCTTTGATTGCGCGCTTGGCGGGCCGCGGTCTGGCATCGCATCTGCCCCTGAAAAACAGCGTTCTGGGCATCGATCTGCCTGCGAACGGCCCGCGCGCCCATTTCATGCGGGCCATTGAAGCAGAGGATGGGCGCGTAAGGCCAGTTGAAAGCCAGGACTCTTCTCTTTTGCGTTTGCTGGGCAATGCAGACACCTTGATCTACCGCCCTGCTCACGCTGCAAGCGCCGCTGCGGGCGACCCTTGTCAAACCCTATCATTGCCCCACTAGTTTCAATTCACTTGAAGAACACACCAAGAACAGGTATATCGTGTTCATCTTGTGTTCCATTGAGTCGGACAGCCAGTCGGTTCCGGCCTGCAGCTATCGAACGGGGGAATTGCCGTGCTGACACCCAAGCAGCATGAACTGTTGATGTTCATCCATGAACGCCTGCGGGAATCCGGCGTACCGCCATCATTCGATGAGATGAAAGATGCCCTGGATCTGAAATCCAAGTCCGGCATCCATCGCCTGATCACAGCCTTGGAAGAGCGTGGTTTCATCCGCCGCTTGCCTAACCGTGCACGTGCCATGGAAGTTGTCCGCCTCCCGGATTCGCATAATCCGAGGCTGGGTGGGCGCGAAGGCGGGTTCGTGCCAAGCGTGATCGAAGGGTCTGGCGGTAAGCACAAGAAGCCCGATGACAATGCACCCGACCTTGCCGCAATGGGCGACGTTGTCTCCATACCTGTTATGGGCCGCATTGCTGCCGGTACGCCCATTTCGGCGATCCAATCGGAGAGCCATTCCGTGTCCGTGCCTGCAGAACTCATCGCGGGCGGCGAGCATTTTGCCCTCGAAGTGCGCGGGGATTCGATGATCGAGGCCGGTATCTTTGACGGTGATACGGTCCTGATCAAACGCTCCGACAGTGCCGACAATGGAGAGATTGTGGTCGCGCTGGTCGACGAGGAAGAGGCGACCTTGAAACGCCTGCGCAAGCGTGGCGGTTCGGTTGCCCTGGAAGCGGCAAACCCAACGTACGAGACCCGCATTTTCGGTCCGGACCGGGTGAAAATTCAGGGCAAGCTGGTGGCCCTCTTCCGGCGGTATTGATCGTTCGCATGGTTTCACTGCCCCTGACGAAACACAAAAAGCCCGGCCTGGAGCCGGGCTTTTTTCATGCCGGATTTGGTCGTTTTCGACATCGATACGACGGCAATCGGTGTCCCGGTTCTGATGGATTGAACGGCCTATCAATGCCGAACTCCACTCTCGATGAACAACCAACTCCTTATAAATCACTTTAATACATCTATATAAAATACTCAAAGATATGAATTATATGGGAGGTTCACAAATCAGATTTCCCGGTTGACAGATTGTCGCATTCTTTCTTACCTACTAGTCAGTAACAAAAGGGAGGAATGAGACGATGAAGCTCACAACCATAATGACCGCATCTGTTGCAGCTTTTGCTGCTGCCGGATTTGCCACCACAGCCTTTGCCGAATGGCAGCCCGATCGCCCCATCAACATCATTGTGCCGTGGTCGGCCGGCGGATCGACCGATCAGGTAACCCGCGTTGTGGCACCCTTGCTCGAAGAAGCGCTGGGAACAGAAATCGTTGTGGTCAATCAGCCCGGAGCATCGGGCTCGATAGGCACGGCAGCCGCCCTCGCCGCTCCGCGTGACGGCTACACGTGGACGGCCAATGCCATCGCCAACAATGCCACCTATTCAGTGACCGGCCTGATCGAAGACACCTCGATTGAGGACTATGTGATTTATCTGCACGTCGCCAACGTCCCGGTCGTCTCGGTGAACGTCGATTCGACTTATCAGGACTTCGGCGAACTGCTCGATGCCATGAAGATGGACAGCATCACGGTTGGCACGGCAGGCGTGAACTCGTCTGGCGGGATGGCGCTTGCTGCCATTCGCGAAGCTGCCGGTGAAGATCTGTCGGCGCGCATGGTCACGTATGATGGTGGCAACCCGGCGGTGATTGCCGCAGCTTCCGGTGAAGTGATCGCAACGACCCAGCTTGCCGTGGAACAGACGGAGATGATCCGCGCCGGACGCTTGCGTGGACTGGCGGTTCTGTCCGATCAGCCGCTTGTGGTGGAAGGCATCGACCCGATCCCGCCGATCACCGACTATTTGCCCGACATGCCGATCGCGGCGGATTATTTTGGTGTCTTCATTCCCGTTGGCGCACCACAGGATGTCTACGACACTGTCGATCAGGTCTGGCGCGATGTGGTGATGAACTCGCCTGAACTTCAGGCCTATGCATCCGACCGCGGCGCGGTGTTCGCGCCCAGCTATGGCGAGGATGCCATGGCAGCGGCCATGCCAGTGGTGATTGCCGAAGCCTGCGCCCGCGTGACCCGGGGCGAAGCTGTCGTCGATCCGTCGGAAATCGGCATCGCCTGTCCTGCAGAATAACCTCCCTGAACGACGACTGGTCGCGCACAGCAATGTGTGCGGCCATTTTTCTGACTCCACCTGTCAAGATGCCCAGACGACCGCCGTCGCAATTGACCGATCGAAAACCGATACGAGACCGCCATGACCTTTGACAGCGCCACGGCAGACCGCTGGACCAGCATTGCCCTCTTCGCAATGGGCGTCGCCATGCTTATAGGCGGCTACACAATGGACCGCCTCGAAATCCGGCAAATCCATCCTGCTTCGATTCCCGGCCTTGTCCCCATGATCCTTGGCGCGGCGATGATGCTGTGCGCAGGCCTGCTGTTCCTGTCGGCCCGTGCAGCCCACAGCGCAGTCGCAGCCGATCGGGGCGAACACCCCAAGCACTCCAGCGCTGAATCCAGTCCGAACCTTTTCTTCGCCGCCAGCTATAGCGTCGTCTATGCGCTCGCACTGGTCGGCTCCATGCCCTTTGCCCTTGCAACGGCCATCTATATTGCCGTCTTTTACATTCATTTCACCTGGGACAAGACAGCACCCATACACCAACGGCTCATGCGTGTGGGCTATGGCATCGGCTTCGCCGTGATCGGTGCCTACGCCATCGCAAGCCTCTTTCAGTACGGATTCCTGGTGAGGCTGCCCTGAGCATGGACGGTCTGCTCGCCCTCGCCCAGGCCTTTGAACAGATGGCGACCAGCCAGATGCTGTTCCACGTTATCTGGGCCACCCTGCTCGGGATCTTTGTCGGCAGCCTGCCCGGTCTGACGGCAACGATGGGCGTGGCGCTGCTCACCACCCTCACCTACACGCTGGAGCGTGATGCGGCGATCACCGTTCTGATCTGCATGTATGTCGGCGCCATCTATGGCGGGTCGCGCAGTGCGATCCTGCTCAACATTCCCGGCACTCCGGCCAGTGCGGCAACGGCGCTGGATGGCTACCCGTTGGCTCAGGCGGGCCGTGCGGGCTACGCCATGGCCCTGGCTACGGCCGGATCAGCCATCGGCACGCTGGTCGGCATTCTGTTGCTGGTCATGCTCGCACCACCTTTGGCTGAAGCTGCGCTACGCTTCGGCTCGTTCGAGTTCTTCTGGCTTGCCGTGTTCGGCATCGTTATCTCCGGCCAGTTGACGGGCGGCATAACCCCGCTCAAGGGCTACATAGCCGGACTGCTCGGTCTCATGGTCGCGATGATCGGCTCTGAAGGCATTCACGCCCATATCCGCTTCAACATGGGAATCCCGGAGCTGAACGGCGGTATCGGGCTGATTCCAGCAATGGTTGGCGCGTTCGGCTTTGCGGAAGTGCTCACGGTCATGTGGCGCGCCAAAGCCAAGGTCGTGAATGCTGCCGGCGAGAAAGACCGTATCCTGCCCAAGCTTGCCGATCTCTGGCGGTACAAGTTCACCATCGGCAGGTCCGGAATCATCGGCACGATGGTCGGCATCATCCCAGGCGTTGGAGAAGACATCGGTGCCTGGGCGTCCTACGCCGCTGCCCGGCGGACCAGCAGGGAACGCGCCCAGTTCGGCAAGGGGTCCTATGAAGGTCTGACGGCTGCCGAAACCGGCAATTCCGCTGTCGTACCGGGCGCACTGATACCGGCCCTGACGCTGGCTGTACCCGGTTCCGCGCCCGCCGCAGTCCTGATAGCGGCGCTTTTCATTCATGGCGTGCGCCCGGGCCCGATGATCATGATCGAGCAGCCGGATTTCATCTACTCCATTGCCGTGATGCTTATCTTTGCGACCATTTCCATCGCAGTTTTTGGCCTCTTCCTGACGCGTTTCTTCGTGCTGGTGCTGAAAGTCCCGCGCGAGATCCTGATGCCGCTGGTTTTCACGCTCTGCGTCATCGGCCCCTATGCGCTGACCCAACGGACTTTCGAAATCTGGGTGATGGTCGTCTTTGGCCTGCTTGGCTTCATCCTGCGGCAGATGAACTATCCCATGGCGCCCTTGGTTCTGGGAATCATTCTCGGCGCGCTTCTGGACAAGAGCCTGCGACGCGGCCTCACCCTCAGCGATGGCGATCTCACGCCTTTCTTTACCCGGCCGATCTCGGCGGTGTTCGTCGTCATCATCCTTGCCAGCATCATCCTTGGCATCCCTACAGTCCGCAAAGCGATCAGCCGCGGCCTGGACCGCCTTTTGAAGAAACAAGCGAAGGGCACAGCCGATGGCTAAAGATCTGTCCCTGCAGGCAGGGTCATCCTCATCCGAGGCACCACCGGCACAAGCGAAGCGAAGGACGACAAGACACGTAACGTCCAGCAAGCGCGATGCGGCGCGATCCAAACGCGCAATCCTCGATGCATCGCTCATCGAGTTCTCAACGCACGGGCATGCCGGGGCACGCATCGACACAATTGCAGAACGTGCCGGGGTCTCAAAGCCGCTGATTTACAGCTATTTCGGCGACAAGGACGCGCTTTACGCGGCAGCGCTGCGCGAAGCCTATGTGCAAATCCGTCAGGGTGAGCGCGATCTGGACCTGGACCACAAAGACCCCGAAACAGCGATCCGCGACCTCGTCGATTTCACGCTTCGCCACTTCCGCCAGAAGCCCTGGTTCATCTCCATGCTCAACACCGAGAATCTGCGCGGTGGCACGACCATTCGGGAGATCAGCGATGTCGGCGACATTCAGTCACCTTTGATCGAAGAACTGCGCAACGTCATCCATCGTGGCGTAAAAATGGGCGTTTTCCGTGCCGGGATCGAGCCGACCGACCTCTACATCAGCATCGCCTCGCTTTGTTACTTTCCAATCTCAAACATCCATACGCTGCGCGCCGTGTTCGACGCGCCGATCGATGACGCGTGGCTCTCGCAGCGCAGCGCCGATATCGGCGAAATGATCATTCGCTTTCTGCGGTCTGAACCACGCGAAACGGCCAGATGATGCAGCCAGCTCTTCCTTTCAGTAACGCACCACAGGAGTCCCCCCAATGAGAACGCAGCGTATCGGCATCATCATGCACGGCATCACAGGTCGTATGGGGATGAACCAGCATCTTATCCGCTCCGTGCTTGCCATTCGCGATCAGGGTGGTGTGGCGCTGTCCGATGGCTCGTTCCTGATACCGGACCCGATCCTCGTAGGACGCAATGCCGACAAAGTTGAGGCCATCGCCAAAGCCCATAATGTCGAACGCTGGACAACCGATCTGGATGCGGCGCTCGCCAACAGGAATGACACACTGTTCTTTGACGCAGCGTCCACCAAGCTGCGTCCGGAGCTACTGAGAAAGGCCATCGATGCCGGCAAGGATATCTATTGCGAAAAGCCCATTTCGGAGGGTCTGAAAGAAGCCATCAAAATCGCCACTTATGCCAAGGAAAAAGGCGTCAAGAACGGCATCGTCCACGACAAGCTGGATCTGCCTGGCCTGCTGAAACTCAAACGCCTGCGCGATTCCGGCTTTTTCGGCCGCATTCTCTCAGTGCGTGGCGAGTTCGGTTACTGGGTCTTCGAAGGCGACTGGATGCCTGCACAACGACCATCCTGGAATTACCGCGCAGACGACGGTGGCGGCATTATCTCCGACATGTTGTGCCACTGGCGTTACGTGCTCGACAATGTGGTTGCGCCGGTGAAAGCGGTGTCATGTCTTGGCGCGGTGCATATCCCCGAGCGTTGGGACGAGAACGGCAAACCTTACAAAGCCGACGCGGACGATGCCGCCTACGCAACATTTGAACTGGAAGGTGGCATCATCGCACACATCAACTCCAGTTGGTGCGTGCGTGTGCGCCGCGACGATCTTGTCACCTTCCAGGTTGACGGTACGCATGGCTCCGCCGTTGCGGGTTTGCATAGCTGTTATTCCCAGCATCGGGTGAACACGCCCAAACCCGTCTGGAACCCCGATCAGCCACAGACCATGAACTTCTACGACAACTGGGACGAAGTGCCCGACAATGCCGTTTTCGACAACGGCTTCAAAGTCCAGTGGGAACAGTTTCTGCGCCATGTCGCCGAAGATGCGCCTTGGAGCTACACGCTGCTTGAAGGCGCCAAAGGCGTGCAACTGGCGGAGATAGGCATGCAGAGCTGGAAGGAACGTCGCTGGCTCAAGGTTCCGGCGATTGAGGTTTAGGCCGTGACGACATTGAACCTTCCGACAAGCCAAGGGCACCTCGACACAGTTACGCTGACGGCTGGCCCACCACCAGTACGATCCCCGGAGGGTTGGAACAGGGTGGCCTATGCGGCTGCGCATGTCGTCGCCGATCCGATGGCCGACAATGACCCGTGGATTGACAGCGCCATCGACTGGGACCGCACGCTCGCTTTCCGGGAGCATCTGTGGAGCCTGGGTTTCGGCGTAGCCGAAGCCATGGACACAGCCCAGCGCGGCATGGGGCTCGACT
>JANQJE010000149.1 GCA_028281795.1 Cohaesibacteraceae bacterium
CATCAATGCAACCGGCGTACGTGTTTGCACAACCTAGGGTGTTAGGAGAGTCACATGTCCCTTCCGGTTTTGTCGATCAAACAGCGCATTCTGCTGGCTTGTGCCATTCCGCTTCTGGTTCTGACCTTGGTGTCCAGCTATCTGGTTCTGGGTGCCTGGAAAACCTCGCAAGAGGCCAGAGATATGCAGGAAGTCCTGGCCAAGGCGCAGCGCTTGAGCGTGCTTATCCATGAACTGCAACGCGAGCGCGGCCAAACGGCAGGCTTCATCAGTTCGGGCGGCCAGAACTTTGCCGGCTCGCTGCCGCAGCGACGGGTGGCCAGCGATGATGCCTATGAGACCATGATAGACGCTCTTGACCACACCTCACCCCGTGTTCTGGCGGCCTTCGAAGACGAGATGGGTGATATCCTCGCCGATCACGACAAGATTCTCGAGATTCGCCGTCGGGTCGACGCCGAAGACGTGGCGGTACCGGCGATGGCTGCTGTCTACACGGACGCCATCCACCATTTGATCCTCGGGATTGAGGGCATTCACGATTATGCCCCGTCTGAAGAGATGGCCGCTTACGCCGAGGCCTATATCGCGATCATTCATGCCAAGGAGGCTGCCGGCCAGCAGCGCGCTGCCGGTGCCGTGGGCTTTGGGACCGGTGAGTTTTCTCCGAGAGCCTACAGCAACTTGCTGACCCTTCAGGGCATGCAGTTGACGGACTTTGAACTCTTCCACAGCCTGGCCACCGGCCACGCGGATGATGAGTTGAATGCGCTTTTGGCGTCTGATGTCGAGGCGACCGTTGCCAATATGCTTGAGATTGCGCGTATGCAGCCTTTCGGTGGCGATATCTCGTCGGTCTCGGCGAGCGACTGGTTCGCCGCGTCCACGGCCCGTATCGATGGTATCCGGAATGTCGAGGACGTGCTTTACGATGACATGATCATACTGGCCCGTGGCATGGCATCGTCGGCGACACAGACCCTTGTCATCGAGATTGCGCTGTTGGTTGCCGTTGTCCTTGGTGTTATGGCCTTCAGCTGGCGCAGCGGCTCGTCCATATCCACGGCCGTTGGCCGTATCTCAAGCGGTATGATGAAGCTTGCCGACAGCAACTATGATTTCGAGCTGCCTGATAAAGACAAGCAGGATGAGATCGGCGCGATGGCGCGGGCGCTGGAAACCTTTCGCGATAACGCCATGGAACGGGCCAGACTTCGCGAAGAAGCCGAGGTTGAGCAGCAAGCCCGTCTTGACCGTCAGGCACGCATCGATGCCATGATCGAAACCTTCCGGTCGGAATCAAGTGCACTGCTGGATGCGGTCGGCGATAACACCGAGTCGATGCAGGCGGCGGTCAACACGCTGAATGGCGCTGTTGAACTCTCCCGGGGTCAGGTCACCGGGACCAGCACCGCCTCGGCCGAAGCATCAAGCAATGTGCAAACAGTGGCGGCAGCGACCGAACAACTCTCGTCTTCGGTTGAAGAGATTTCCCGTCAGGTGGTCCAGACCAATGAGATTGTGGACAAGGCGACTCAGTCTGCCGTTTCTTCAAGCGAAAAGGTCACGCAGCTTGCTTCGGCTGCCCAGGAAATCGGTGATGTTGTGGCGCTGATCCAGGGGATCGCTGAGCAGACCAATCTGCTGGCGCTCAATGCCACCATCGAGGCGGCGCGTGCCGGCGAGATGGGCAAGGGGTTTGCGGTCGTTGCCAGCGAGGTGAAGTCGCTGGCCAACCAGACGGCCAAAGCCACCGAGGAAATCGCCAGCCAGATCTCCGGCATTCAGGGATCGACCACGGAGTCGGCTGAAGCGATTGAAGCCATCGCCCAGACGATGCGCGATGTGCAGACCTACACCAACGCCATCGCTGCGGCTGTGGAGCAGCAGGGATCTGCGACGTCCGAGATCTCACGGAACATCAACGAGGCTGCCCATGGCACCGGTCAGGTGGCGGAGTCGATGGCGACCATGGGTCAGGCGGTCGATGAGACCTCCGAGTCCACCGGCCAGGTGCAGGCTGCGTCCGGTGAAGTCTCGCAGCGCACGCAAAGCATGCGCCAACTGGTCGACAGCTTCCTGACGGATGTTGCTGCCGCCTAGAGCATGTCTTGCCTAGATTGGAGCGATTTGATGGATGAGCTTTTGTGTGTCCCACAAGGAAAAAACCGCAGCGCGATGCAGCGCATCGTGCGAGGATTTTGACGACGTGGGCGCGCAAAAGATCGCCAAGCCACGGGTCGTTCCATGCTGATACAGAACCATGTGTCGCAACCGTCTGAGCTTGGTCTTTCCGTCCCGGACAGTGTCGCGCGAAGCTAACGGTGCCCGCACCGTGTCGCTTCACGCTCCTTGCCGGAGCGAAAAACTCCGGCGCTCAAACGATTCAATCTAAGCAAGATATGCTCTAAGCCGAAAACCCGCCGGTTTTCATATAGGCTTCTTCCTCGGGCGTGGAGACGCGCCCGAGGATTTTATTGCGGTGCGGGAAGCGCCCGAAACGGCGGATCGCATCCATGTGCACAAGCGCGTAATAGTAGCCCTCTTTCTGACCCATCGCCCTGAATAGATCGCAGCACAGGCTTTGCAGTTCCAAGTCTTCGGCGTGCATGTACGGCATATAAAAAAAGCCGCGCGCCACGCCATGATAGGCCATGTCGAACCGGTTGGCGCGGGCATGATCGGCAAGGGCGACGGCCTCATTGTCCGACGCGAAGGCCTCCGGTGCCCCGCGGAAGATGTTGCGAGGCAGCTGATCGAGAACGAGCATGAGCGCGAGAGCGCTGTGCGGCGCATCTTTCCAGCCGTCCAGTGCGCCTGAATGGGCTTGCGGGATGAGGCCGGAGAAGCGCTCGGTCAGCATGGCATCGGTTTCGTCGGATTGGCTGTACCAGCCCTCTTCGCCGATGGACCACCACACTTCGAGCAGATCGAGCACGCGCTCATCCATGACCAATTCTCCTTCCATGTGGCTGGCGTCGTACGCAACACGGTGGCACAAAACGGCATGACCGACCAAGAGCCATCACCTCTTTCCGATGACCTGACCCACGACGTCCTGGTCGACTGTATCGGGCTGAAATGCCCGCTGCCTGTGTTGCGTGCGCGCAAGGCTCTGCAGCGCCTGCCGGCAGGTGCGGTGGCGCGGGTTGAAAGCTCCGATCCGATGGCCATTCTGGATGTGCCGCATATGGTGCGCGACGAAGGTCATGCGGTTGTCCACCAGCGTGTCGACGGAGATCGCGCAACGTTCTGGATCAGACGGGGTTTGCACGATTCTGCCTGAGGCAGGCGGCAAAGAGTTCTTCAACCCGGCTGGTTTGATCGGTGTGTGTGATCACAACGATCTGGGTCGCGTTGGTGACCAGTTTCTCCGCCATCGTTTCGGAGATGGGACGTGGCGGGTGCTGCAGCGGACCGGCGGCGTGGACAGCCCACGGCATCGTTCCCCCTGCACCAGTGATCCAGGCTATGCCTTTGACGCGCAACAGGTCGCCCGGCATGTTCATGCCAAGAAGGTCCATGAACATGGTGATGACGCGCTCGTCCAGCGGCGCATCAGTTTCCACGACAACGGAATAGGCGTGCTGATGACCATGATCATGGTCATGGTCATGGCTGTGGCTATGGCTATGATCGCTGTCCGGTTGGCTCTCATCGATTTCAATCACGCTGGCCTGTTCCAACAGCGTTTCCAGCCAGCTTGAATCGTCGATCAGGTTGTTCGTCGTCGCGAGACGGGCATGCGGATTCCGTTTCCTGAGCGCGTTTTCCAGTTTGCCGGTTTCGTCCTGGCTTGCGAGATCGGTCTTGGATATGGCCAGCACATCGGCGACGGCGATCTGTGCGCTGGCCTCGGACGTTTCATCAAGCCGTTTTGGATCCTGTGCCGCATCGACAACTGTTACGATGCCGCCGACAAGATAGCGCAGAGCGAGATAGGGATGTCTGGCAAAAGCGCCGAGTATGGGTGCCGGATCGGCAAGTCCGGTGGTCTCGATGATAAGCTGTTTGAACGGCTTGATGCGACCATTGTCCCGGGCGCGCAGAAGGTCTTCCAGCGTGGTGACCAAGGGACCCTGCAACGTACAGCACAGGCATCCCGAGGTGAGTTCCTCGATCATAAGCCCGGTACCTTTTGCGTCGGCTTCTTCTTGCAAAAAGAGTCCATCGAGTGCTGCATCGCCGAACTCGTTGACGATGACCAGCGAGTCGGCCAGTGCCGGTGTATCAAGCAGTCGATTGAGGAATGTCGTCTTGCCGGCACCGAGAAAGCCGGAAACAACCAGTACCGGCATGCGGTCGGGGCGTTTTGAACTCATGGGGGCCGGCTTCAGTTCGGTCTGGGCAGTGGGGAGGGTACCGGCACCGGTACTGCCTGGCCGGTGGTCCCGAAAATGGCTCCCGGCGCTGTCGTTGTCGGAGCTGCGGATGGCGGAGCAAGCTGAACTGCCGGGCCGGTGGTGGCCGGTGCGATCTGTCCCGGCAGACCGGTTTCCGACGGTGTTGCCGTCAGTGCATTGGGATCGGGCCGTGCCACCGGGTTGGGCACCAGCCACCGCCCCAATCTGGCAACCGAGGGACCCGTCGCGCCACCGAGCGCGAGCTGAACGGGCTGCGGTTCGCGGATTACCGGGCCGAGAAGCAGGTCAAGAGCATCCACATCATCGGCTCCGTCGTTTTCTCCGGTCTGCCCGCCGGCGCTCGGCAGCACGACGGCACTTGAATCGCCAGCATACGCGCTGGCGGCGACAGCGGGATTGTAGGCAGGAGACGCGCTACCGAACTGCGCGGCAATCTCTTCGAAGGTTGGCCGGACCCGGGGGCGCTGACAGACGACGGGACGCATGCGTGTGGCTGCGGTTTGCACGGTGCCGCTGGGGCGAAACTCGGCGAGCGGTGTTCCGGCGGCATCGCCAAACAAGCCGCCGGCCTGGCGAAAGCCTTCGTCGAGATGATGCGCGGCAGCGGCGGCACGTTCCAATCCCGATCGGGCTCCGAGTGTGACAGTGATCAAGGTGCGCCCGCCGCGTCGTGCGCCGGCGATGAGGTTAAACCCGCTGTCGCAGATGTAACCGGTCTTGAAGCCGAACGCGCCACGATAGCGTTGCAGGAGAATGTTGTGGTTGACCCATCGCGCCTGGCCAAGCCGTACGGCTCCCATGGAATAGAAATCATTCCGCTCGGGGTAGTCGCGCATCAGCGCCAATGTCAGGAGCGACAGGTCAAAGGCGGTCGTCACCTGACCGCGATCCGGCAGGCCATGCGGGTTGGTGAATGTGGTGCGCGCCATGCCGAGCGACCGGGACGCCTCGTTCATCAGGTCGATAAAGGCGGGTTCCGATCCGGCCACACTTTCGGCAAGAGCAACCGCGATGTCGTTTGCGCTCTTGACCATCAGCACCCGCAGCGCCGCTTCGACGGTCAGAACCTGTCCGACGGCAAGACCGGCTTTGGACGGCGGTTGCGCAGCAGCATTCTCGGAGATCACAACGGGGGATTGCATGGTCACCCGGCCCTGCCGGACGGCCTGAAACACGACATAGGCGGTCATCAGCTTGGTGGTCGATGCCGGATACCAGGCATCGAACGCGCGGTTGGCCGACAGAACGCGACCCGAGTTTGCGTCAATCGTGATGTTCGGGCCGTCATACCGGCCGAGGCCTGAGGATGTCTGAGCTTGCACGGTGGTCACACCGAGCATGAGCGCCAGAAACAAATGCACAATCAGGACGAATGGAAAACGTATAGCGGACACGGATCGGCACACTTCGGTTTGCGCATGGTGGCTTGCGGATTTGACGTGGGCGTTTGACGACTCACGATAAGGCCTGTCGCCCATTTCTAACCGATGTGGCGTGAGAATGGCAAAGCTGGAAATGACGCATGCGATCACGCCTTCGTTAGAAGGGTGCTGCCGAAATCCACACATGGCTGTTGAGCCGGATGCCGGTCTTTACGTTTGCCCGGCGGACGTACTAAGAAATACGGATATGCGCGGGCTTTTCAAAACGAGCGATAAACGCAAGGCCTGCCATAGCTTAGGGAGAAACAGAATGACATTTTCCGCAAAACCCACGCGCCGTTCCGTGCTAGGCGCCGGCGCACTTGCTGCTGCGCTGACCTTCGGCACGCTTGGCTTGCCGACGACGACTCAGGCACAGGACGCGCAGGATTATCTGCTGGCAACCGCCTCGACCGGCGGCACGTATTATCCGGTGGGCGTTGCGCTTTCCACGTTGATCAAAGTGAGATTGCAGCCGTCCATGGGGATCAATGTTTCGGCGATCAACTCAGCCGGGTCGGGCGAGAATATTGCTCTCTTGCGTGACGGCGAGGCACAATTCGCGATCGTTCAGGGCTTGTTCGGCGCTTATGCGCGCACAGGTACGGGCCCGCTTTCTGAAGCCGGACCACAAGAGTCGCTGCGTTCCATCACCATGCTGTGGCCGAATGTCGAGCACTTCATCGTCCGCTCGGATGCCGTCGACACGGGAACCGTTGCCGATGTTGCGGCGCTGACCGGCGAGCCTATGGCACTCGGACGCCAGAATTCCGGCACCATCGGCTCAAACCGCACGATTCTTGCCGGTCTCGGCATCGATATGGATGAGAGCTTCGAGCTGGTCTATGCCGGATATGGCCCGTCCGCCGATGCGCTGCAGAACGGACAAGTTGTGGGCATGTCGACCCCGGCGGGTGCCCCTGTCGGTGCAGTCTCCCGCGCTTTTGCCGCGATGGGGGACGATATCACTCTGCTGGAATTCACCGATGAGCAGATGGTGGCGGCCAACGGCGAATTCGGCGAGCTTTGGACCCGTTATGTCATCGAGGGCGGGACCTATCCCGGGGTCGATGAGGATGTGAGCACCGTTGCGCAGCCGAACTTCCTGATGGTGCGCGATGATCTGCCCGAAGAGACGATCTATGAGATCACCAAGACGATCTACGAGAACCTCGCCTTCTTGCAGGGTATTCATCCGGCTACCCGGGCGATGAGCCTGGATGTGGCGATTGCCGGTCTGCCGCTGCCGCTGCATCCCGGCGCCATCCGCTACTATGAAGAGCAGGGCATCGAGATCCCTGACAGTCTGCGTCCGTAAGGGCGCAAGTTTTCTTCAAGTAAGATTTGCAAGCCCCGCGCCGCACCGGTGGTGTGGGGCTTGTGTTTTGAGGTGGAGGGATGATGGCTGATCCGAAAACGGACGACGCGACGGTCGTCGTCGAGGACGAGCAAAAGGAAGACAGTCTCCGAGCGCTCGACGCTGGCCTTCTCGGGCTTGTGTTTGCCGGCCTTGCACTGGCGGTCTCGCTGTTTCACCTGTACGCCAATTTCATCGGTACCATGTCGACCTTCTGGCTGACGGGCATCCATTTCGCCGGTTTCGCTATGTTGGCAAGCCTGCGCTATCCGATCATCCATGTCCGAAGCGACCGCGCCCGTAAGGTGGTGCTCGTCTTCGACATGGTGTTCGGCGTTGTGGTTTCAGTGGCCACGCTTCTTCTGATTGCATCGGAAAACGCCATCTACGCGCGCGGCGTTTCGCTCGCTCCGCATGAATGGGTCTACGCCATCATCGTGATCATCGGGGCGATCGAACTGACGCGCCGTGCGACCGGACTGATCATCCCGATCCTTATCATCATTGCTCTGAGCTACCCGGCCTATTGGGGGGCGCATATTGAAGGCGTTTTTCGATTTGCGGGGCTCTCCGTGGAGACGATTGTTTTCCGTACGATCTTCACCGACGAGGGCATGTTCGGCACCATCGCCAACATCTCGGCGACCTTTGTCTTCATGTTCATCCTGTTCGGGGCGTTTCTGGTGCGTTCTGGCGCGGGGGAGTTCATTGTCGATCTGGCGCGCGCCATCGCCGGCAGGTATATCGGCGGGCCGGGTTATGTGGCGGTGTTTTCGTCCGGTTTGACCGGCACGATTTCAGGCTCCGCCGTCGCCAACACGGTCTCGACCGGCGTGATCACCATCCCACTCATGAAGCGGTCCGGCTTTCCGCCACGCTTTGCCGCGGGTGTGGAGGCTGCTTCGTCGACCGGCGGTCAGTTGATGCCGCCGATCATGGGTGCCGGTGCTTTCCTCATGTCGAGTAACACCCAAATTCCTTATCTCAATATCATTGCAGTGAGTTTTCTCCCAGCGATGGTCTATTTTCTGTCGGTCGGTTTCTTTGTGCGCATCGAAGCGAAGAAACTGAACATGCAGATTGCCGACGATGATGCGCCATCGGTGTTAGACGTCTTGAAGCGCGGCGGCCCGGCGTTTCTTATCCCGGTGGCAACCCTCATTGGTCTTCTTATCTACGGTTTCACACCAGTATTCGCGGCCGTCTGGGCGATCCTGTCTGTGATCGTGGCCAGTTGGCTGACGCCCAACAGGATGGGCCCGAGAGCGATCCTCGACGCGCTGATCCTTGGTGCGAGAAACATGATCATGACTGGCGTTCTGCTGGTTGCAGTCGGCGCGATGGTGAATGTCATCGTGATGACAGGGATCGGCAACACGGTCTCACTGATGATTGCCGATTGGGCTGGCGGCAATCTGATGATCGCCATCGCTCTCATCGCGCTTGCTTCACTGGTCCTGGGTATGGGGTTACCAGTCACAGCTGCATACATCGTTCTTGCTACTTTATCTGCGTCCGCGTTGCACGCGTTGATCCAGAATGCTCATCTGACTCAGGCCTTGGTCGACGGCACGATCCCGGAAGCCGCGCACGCATCGTTCCTGTTGGCCGACCCGACTATCTTGCCGGCTCTCGCCGCGCCAATGAACCTGGAAGATGCGCGTGCGCTGATACAGGCCATGCCGCAAGACCTGCTCGACGCTGTCTACATGCAGGTGCTCGACCCAGCTCTGATCACCACGGCGTTGCTGTCGGCCCACATGATCATTTTCTGGCTCAGTCAGGATTCCAACGTCACGCCGCCGGTCTGCCTGACGGCCTTTGCCGCGGCCGCCATCGCGAAGACGAAGCCTATGGCGACCGGTGTCATGAGCTGGAAGCTCGCCAAGGGCATCTATCTGATGCCGGTCCTCTTCGCTTATACGAATTTCTTGCACGGCGACTTTATGGAGTCGATCTTCATCTTCATGGCTGCGACATTAGGTGTTTACGCGCTCGGGGCGGCCATCGAGGGGCATATGGAGGCGCCGCTCAACTGGCCATTGCGGATTCTGACCGCTGTATCGGGTGTCGCGCTCATGTGGCCCAACACACCGCTGCTTGAAACCGCAGGAGCGTTGGTGGTGCTCGGCATTCTGTCGTGGACAATCAAGAAAGACCGCGAACGGCAGGCGGCGGACGCGAAAGCCGCACCCTCGTAACGTGTCTTTGTTTTGACGTTTCCCTTCCGCCGCGCCACTGTGGCGGAACATCCACCTTTTGATCGCTGGAGAATTCTATGCCCGTCAACAACCGTATCGCGGCGCGCGCCGACGTCATGAAAGAGTGGCGTCACCATCTGCATCGCCACCCCGAGCTGATGTACGATGTGCCGGAAACGGCGGCTTATGTTGCAGCGAAGTTGCGCGCGTTTGGCTGCGATGAGGTCGTTGAAGGCCTTGGTCAGACAGGTGTTGTCGGCATCATCAAGGGCGGCAAGGGTGATGGCCCTATGGTTGGTTTGCGCTCCGATATGGATGCCTTGCCGATCCTGGAAGAAACGGGCGCCGCGCATGGGTCTACCAAGCCCGGTATGATGCATGCCTGTGGCCATGACGGTCACATGGCGATGCTGCTCGGGGCTGCGGAACATCTGTGCGAGACGCGTGGTTTTGCCGGATCGGTGGCCGTGATCTTTCAACCCGCCGAGGAAGGCGGTGCCGGCGCCAAAGCCATGATGGATGACGGGTTGTTCGAGCGCTTCGACATTCAGGAAGTCTACGGCATGCACAATTATCCGGGCATTCCGGTGGGCGAGTTCTCCATCAAGCCCGGACCGCTTATGGCAGCGACGGACCTTTTCGAGATGACCATCACCGGCCAGGGCGGGCACGCGGCCAGACCGCATAAGGGGGTCGATCCGATTGTTGCGTCGGCACAGATCGTCATGGCGGTTCAAACCATTGCCTCGCGCAATGCCGACCCTCTGGAAAGCGTGGTCGTTTCCATCACCACGATCCATGCCGGCGATGCGGACAATGTCATTCCTGAGCGTGTGAAGATGTCTGGCACGGTGCGCACGCTGATACCTGAGATGCGTGATCTGGCACAGTCTCGCTTTGAGGCCATCGTCGCGTCCACTGCGCAGGCGTTCGGCTGCGAGGCCGATATCGAGTATCGCCGCTGTTACCCGGTCGTGGTCAACCATGACCGGGAGACTGATTTTGCAGCCTCCATCGCTTCGAAGATCGCTGGCGCCGATAAGGTCGATACCGATGTAGCGCCGGTGATGGGCGGCGAGGATTTCGCCTACATGCTGGAGGTCAAGCCCGGGGCTTTCATCTTCACCGGCAATGGCGAAGACAGCGCAAATTTGCATTCACCGCATTACGACTTCAACGACAACGCGATTCCCGTGGGTGCAAGCTACTGGGTCGAACTGGTCGAGACGCGTCTGGCCGGGTAGCGGACCTTTGCGGCTTAAAAGCTGAACCCGCGCGAAATGCCCAGAATGACAGAATACTGGTTGGCACTGCCCTGGCCAGAGACCAGCGGACTGTCCGCAGCATCACCCACAAGGCGGTCATAGCTCACCAAAGCGTTGGCCGCCCAGTTCTCGTTGATGTTGTAGATGGCGTTGACGCTGGCCCCTACGCTTTTGAGACCGCCTTCGGGTGTGTAGAGGCTGTAGGCGCTGTTGGCGGCCTGTGTGGCGTTCACGCCGAAATTGGACTGCATGTACTCGTCATCCACCCAGGTTGCATCGACACCAGGGCTCAGCACGATCTGCTGCGTAAGTGGCACAAAGGTTCTGACGCCAAGGTCGGCAACCGTACCGCCATGGCCGTCTGCCACATCGTGCCCGACATCAAGGGATGCGATGACCGGGCCAAGGCGCACATTGACGAAGCCGCCGGGCATGATGCTCGCATCCACATCGCCAAGACCAGCCAGCGCAGCATTGGCATCCTGATCGCGGCCAAAGTCAGCGGCAACACGCGGCCCGAAGCCGATGCCCCATACCCCGCCTGCGCTGTTGTACTGAGCCAGGTTGTAGCTCAATGCGAAAGGTTGGAAGTTGAAGCCAAAAACATTGCGTGCGGTGAAAAGGGGCAGAGCGAACGCCTCATAATCATCTGAGCCTTCATAGTCCGCGCGAAAACCTGCGCCGACGCCCAGGCGCACTTCGCTGGGCTGACCGCCCTGGCCGAAAAAGTGCCAGCCCTGTTCAACCCGCTCGAACGGGGATTGGGCAAGCGCTGCGGCGCTGTTGAGCGTAGCAAGGTAAAGTGCCGACAGGATTGCGGTGGTCCATCGTATGGTCATTGGGAAGAGTCCTTGAGAGAACGGCCAGAGAGAAGGGGGGAGTCGCCGATGTGCAGGTGCTCCATTTTACGATGAACATCATCTGTCAGATTTAGCGGACAAAGGGGTTAAATCTTGTTCATCTTTGAAATCATGACAGGCTCCGATCTGGCTATGATCATCTCATGGCTTTCCTTGTTTTCTTTTTTCTTTTCAAGTCTTTAGACTGATTTTCCTGCCCGGTTTTCTCCTTGACTCACCCCATGGTGCTTCAGCGCTTGTCTTCATAGTGGTGAACGAGCGGTTAACAGATGATGGCTGACATGCTGACCGTGTCTGCCGGCGCGACAGGCCCCTTGATTGTGGCCTTACCCGTGCTGCGGCCTGATGATCGTAAACAGTATCCCGGCAGACATGCCACGGCGATGGTGACGCAACCGGGCTCTGCGATCTGGTTGATCGCCATGGTTGCCGCGGCTTGAAAAGCCGTATCCAGGAACAAAGCGCTCCGGTCTTGCATTCCTAATTATTTCGATTATTCTAGAAATATTGAAATAAAGGATCTTGCTATGGATGTGACACTGGCGACGGAAGGGTTCGCGGCGATGGGTTCGGAGTCGCGCCTTGCCGTTCTTCAAACCCTGGTCAAGGCGGGTACGGATGGTCTTCCGGTGGGAATGATCGGAGAACGGACCGGCATTCCCGCGTCCACGCTTGCCCACCACATCAAGTTTCTCGCTGTCAGTCATCTGATCACGCAGGAGAAGGAAGGCCGGGTCATACGGTGCCGCGCCAACTTCGATCATCTTGAAGCTCTTGCCGACTTCATCCTGAAAGAATGCTGTGCCGATCAAGAGCGGGCTGGCAACCGGGGAGAAGCGGTATGAGCGATGTTGGCATTGTCGGATCGGAAAGTCCGCTCTCACGTGCCGCCCGGTGGTTGAAGACACCTTGGACGGCGTCAGCCGTGCTTCTGCTGGTCGTTGCCGTGCTCGATCCCGGCCAGTTTGCATCTATTGCCGCATTCGCTGCGCGGGCCTTCCTGCATACGCTGCCTTACATCGTGTTTGCGGTTCTGCTTATCGCCGGATTGCGCGCCAGCGGTGCCGAACGCACCGTGGCGGTCGCTTTTCAGGGCCGCGAGCATCGGATGATCGTGCTGGCTGCTCTGCTTGGCGGTCTTGCACCCTTCTGTTCCTGTGAAGTCATTCCCTTTATTGCTGCGCTGATGGCGATGGGTGCGCCGCTTTCAGCCGTCATGGCCTTTTGGCTTGCCTCGCCCTTGGTCGATCCGCCCAGCACACTGATCACTGCCGCGGCACTGGGGTGGGATTTCGCCATTGCCAAGGCGATCGGCGCGGTGGCACTGGGGCTTTTGGGTGGTTTCGCCATAGCCTTGATCCGCCGCGCGGGCCTGTTCACCGATCCGCTCAAGCCGCGCACATCCGGTGGCTGCGGGTCAGGCCCAAGTCCCCTGACCGGCAAACCCGTCTGGCTGTTTTGGGATTACCCGGAGCGTCGTGCGTTGTTTACGGACGCGTTTAAGGAGAACGCCGTTTTTCTCGCCCAGTGGCTGGTGTTGGCCTATGTGCTGGAGGCGCTGCTCGTGCACTATGTTCCAGCATCGCTGATTGCCGGTCTTGTCGGTGGCGAGGGCGTTCAGCCTATTGCGCTTGCTGCGCTTGTCGGTATGCCGGCCTATCTCAACGCCTATGTCGCGCCACCCATGCTGGCTGGTCTTATGGAGCAGGGCATGAGCCATGGCGCCGCGATGGCGTTCATCATGGCAGGAGCGGTAAGTTCGGTGCCTGCGATGGCGGCAGTCTGGTCCCTGGTGAAGCCGCACGTGTTTGCCACCTATATCGCGCTTGGTCTCAGTGGCGCAGTCCTGTCCGGCATCGTCTTTCAACTGGCCATTGAGGTGTTCTGATGCGCGAGGCAACGGTACGTGTTGACGTCGATACGAGCGATGCCGGGGACCGTACACTGATCTTCCCAACGGGTATGACAACACCTTATCAGCGCTTTCATTCGTTGCAGTGCAGCGCGCAGCCGATAAGCTGCACGCAGGAGCTGGCCAGCGGCCAGGCGGTGATGATGCTGACACCTGAGGCGTATGCTGGAGAGGATCGAATCGCGCTTACCTACCGTTTTCAAGGTCAGGGCACGGAGTATCCGGATGCCATCTTCAAACCTTGGAACAACCGGTTCACACGCGCTGCCGCGCCGCTGGTCGAAGGTGTGAGAACATTGGTGGCCGGGAGCTCGAACCCGTGTGAAAGCATTCGCCGAGTTGTGGCGCATACCGCCGAAGCGTTCACCTACGGCCACCCACCTTCGCGCTACTATGACGGGCGCGAAGATGTGCCGCTTCTGGGTTGCGGCGTCACCGCCGGGTCCTGTGTGGATATCAACATGTATCTGATTGCCGCCCTGCGCAGCCTCGATATCGAAGCGGGTTATGTCGCAGGACCGTTCTTTCCGGAAGAGAAGAATGGTCGTTGCGACGACATGCACTGCTGGGTTGTCACACGCGCCGATGGTGAAGTGGCGGAATGGGATATCGCCCACCATCTCAAGCTCGGCACGCGGACGATTGCGCCCGGCCTCAATCCCAAGCCGGGTTGGCGGGCGGCGCTCAGTTATTCAATGGGCTGGGATGTTCCCACGCTTGGCGTATCGACTCTGAAGCTGCTGAGCGAACCGATGTGGGTCGATGAAGCAGGGGTCGCTGATTATGCGACCATCAGCATTGCGTCCGAGGGCCATTTATAACCGCTATCATTGGCTAGGCTGGCTGATTCTCATTTAAGCTTTGGACGAGGCGCGATAGCGCGCATCTGTACCCAGCTTGCGCTCGAAACACGCTGAGTCCTGGCCTTGGCAGTGGCGATCGATGGACAGGAGAAACCGTTCAATCGCGCGCTGGTCCGCGGTTGACGGGTGAAGAACATGTACCTGCCCCTGGAAGCCGCTTAGTGCTTCGGATGCTTTGCTTTCCCTGGCGATGGACGGGCTGTCCATGGATCCGAAGAAAACGCCGATCATAACCAGCAAGAGGGCAGCGGATTTCATGGCAGGGATTCTCCATGACGTGCGGCAACGAAAAAACCGCCTGGTGAGGAGGGAGGGGCCTCACCAGGCAGCAGGAGGTCGGGTTAGCGGATAACGCGCACACCCTTGAGGGTCAGGTTGTCTTCGTCGATCGAGACACGGACCTTGTCGCCAGCAGCAGCAGCGCGCGGGAAAGCGAAGTGCTCAACGGACTGGTCGAGGGTCTGGCCGCTGGAGAGCTTGATGGTGCCGGCAGCGCGGTCGACAGCAACGATGTTGGCGTCGAAGTCGTACAGG
>JANQJE010000198.1 GCA_028281795.1 Cohaesibacteraceae bacterium
AATGGTCAAAGCGCCGATAACAGCGCTGAAAGCGCCGCCGACACCGCCAAACAGGCTCGCGCCGCCCAGAACGGCGGCGGCGATGACAGAGAATTCGCGTCCTTCACCAAATCCGGTATCAAGACGACCGATCTGCGAGATGAGGACAAAGCCGGCCAACGAGGCGCAAATGCCCGACGCAATGTAGACGAAGGCCTGCAGCTTGGCCGTGGGAAGGCCGGCCTTGCGCGCGCCCTCTGCATCATTGCCGAAAGCGTAGATCTGCCGGCCGAGCGACGTGTGGACGAGAATGAGATAAGCGGCGGCCACGATGATGGCGAACACGATCACTGGCATCGGCACGCCGAACACCGTCGCAAGCCCAAAAGAGCGGACCTCGTCGGGAAAATCCAATTGCCGCGACGAAGTGAGATAAGAGCCGAAGCCGCGAAACAGAAACAGCGTCGCGAGCGTCGTGATGAAGGGTATGATCTTCAAGACGACGATGAAGAAGGCGTTGATCGCCCCCATCGTCGCGCCGGCAAGAATGCTGACGAGCAGAGCGCCGGAAACACTGACGTCCATGTCCCGCATTGCGATGCCGGCGAGCAGCGGTCCAAGATACATGATCGACCCAACCGACAGGTCGATGCCAGCCGTCAACAGCACGAACACCATTCCAACGGCGGCAATGCCGATGAAGGAGGCTTGTTTCACGGTGTTGCCCATCGTGTCGGTGGACAAGAACGCCGGCTCGGCAATGGCAAAACCAGCAATGATGAGGAGCAGGATGAGGATCGCTGAATGGCGAGCCGCCATCGCCGTAGGATCAAATGGCTTGCCAGTAAGGTTCGAGGCAAGTGGCTGGGTCATGCGGCGACCTCCTGGAAGGCGGCGGCGATGATGGCCGCTTCCGAAAACGCGTCCTTCGCGAACTCGCCGGTGATCTCGCCTTGCGCCATCACCAGAATGCGGTCGCAGGTGCCCATCAGTTCCTCCAGTTCGGAGGAGATCAAGAGAACGGCGCCACCGGACGCGGCAAGCCTGTCGATGATGGTGTAAATTTCATGTTTCGCGCCGACATCAACCCCGCGCGTCGGCTCGTCCAGGATGAAAAGCTGCGGTGCACCCAGCAGCCATTTCCCGATCACCACCTTCTGCTGATTGCCCCCAGACAGAGCGCGCGCAGCCTGCGTTGCGATGTCGGCGGCCTTGATCCGAACCTCGTCGCGAACGGCTTCGGTGCGGGCCTTAACGCGCTCCGGGTCGAGCAACGCGATCGGTGGACGCCCGAAATCCTCTATGGTGACCAAAGAGAGATTGTCGCTGATCGCGGCATCCATCATCAGCCCTTCCTCACGCCGGTTTTCGGTGACGAAGGCCATGCCCCGCGCGATCCTGTCGCGGGCGTCGCCGGTGACGATCTCATCATGCAAGAACAGGCTGCCCGATCCCGTTGGATCGATACCGAAGATCATTCGCGCAAGCTCGCTCCGGCCTGATCCCATGAGGCCGAAAATGCCCAAAATCTCGCCGCGATGGAGTTTGAAGCAAATATCCTCGACGACCCCGGCTTGCGACAGACCGTCGACTTCAAGCACGACCTGCGCCGCCGGCTTGCTGGTGCGCGGCGGATAAATCGCTGAAAGCTCGCGGCCGATCATGGCATTTATCATCGCCGGCACATCGAACCGTTCGGTGGGACCTTCGGCCACCAAATACCCATCGCGCAGCACGGCCAGATGATCCGACAGTGCTTTCACATCGCCCAGAATGTGGGAGATATAGACGATGGTGGCGCCATCGGCTTTCAGCGCGCTTATCGTCTCAAACAGTTTTTCCGTCTCACGCGCGGTAAGCGAAGTGGTAGGCTCATCGAAAATCATAAGTGCTGCCTGGCGGTGCAGCGCCTTGGCGATCTCCACCAGCTGTCGTTCGCCGGGCGCCAGGTCACCCACCGGCGTGTCGGGTTCCACATGGAGGTTCAAACGGTCGAGAAGGACACGGGTCCTTTGCGCCATCTGGCGCTTGTCGATCAGACCGAAACGGTATGGAAAATCATCAATAAAGATGTTCTCCGCCACCGTCAGATTGGTGAACAGGTTGAGCTCTTGGTGGATAAAGGCGATGCCCCTCGCCTTGGCATCAGCCGGGCTTTTTGGCTCAAACGACGTGCCTCGCCAGGTCATGGAACCGGCCGTCGGGGGAACAACACCGCCGATCATGTTCATCAGTGTCGACTTGCCGGCACCATTCTCGCCGATGACCCCAAGACAGACGCCGGACGGAATTTCCAACGTCATGTCAGAAACCGCAGGAACGCCGAACCAGGACTTGGACAGCCCATGAAGACCAAGCAGCGCGCTCATGATCCAAGCTCTTTGGCGTAGCGGTTGCGCGCGACATCAAGCAGAGCAGCGCATAAAATGACGGCACCCTTCGCCATATCAATGTGAAAGGTCGACAGATTCATCAGATTGAGCGTGTTGGACAAAAGCACGAAAAAGGTGACGCCGAACACGGTCCAGATGATCTTGCCCTTGCCGCCAAACAGGCTGGTGCCTCCGATCACGGTCGCGCCGATCACGTCAAGCAGGAACGTGCCTTCGCCCAGCGTTGGCCGGCCGGCTTCAAGCCGCGCGCCGTAAAGAATGGCGCCAACGGTCGCGCAGAAGGCAGAGATAGCGAACACGGTGACAATGACGCGCTTCACCGGTACGCCGGAGATTTCAGCGGCCTTGCGGTTCGCGCCGACGGCGATCACCTGCCGCCCGAAAACCGTCTTGTTGAGCAGGATGTGCGCGGCTACCGCCAGCGAGATCGTGATGATCGCCGGGTAGCCTATCAGCGTGAAGATCTCTCTGCGGGGTATTTGCGAGCGGTCCTGCTCGCCGAAATAAACGGAGATGAGGTCGCCCTTGCCAAGCATAATCAGATGTTCGGGCAAATGGCGGATGTTTTCCGACTGCGTGATCCAAACCGCAAAGGCTGAAACCACGATCATCGTCACCAGCGTCATCATAAATGGCGGCATGCGCAGATAGGCGACGGCGACGCCATTCAAGACGCCGACCAACGTTCCGACCATAAGCATGACGACAAGCGACAACGTCACGCTGAACGGCAGCCCATGAAAAAGCCCGCCGGATTCGTCGATGAAAACACCCCAAACGGGCGCGCCGGACAGGACATCCGGCGAGGCGGTCGTGGCCGCCAACAAAGCCATGACGGTGCTGGTGAACCCGATCACGGCCCCTTGCGAGAGGTCGATACCGGCGATGGTGAGAACGAAGGTCTGGCCGACCGCCACCGCCAACAACGGCCAAGTGTTCGACAACAGGTTGGACAGATTGGCCGGATTGGTCAGGGTCGGCAGGAAGGGCGCAAGCGCCAGAAAGTATGCGATCGACAGCCAAAGGATGAAGTAGTCCGACAGGATGATCGACCGTGCGCGCACCCAGACACTGCGCCGGCGTTGAGCGATAGTCTCAACCTTCTCTCGATCCCTCGGTGAATGCATGATCGCCCTACTGGCCTGCTGATCTCGAACGTTTCGAACTGAACAACCGCTTCATAGGTCGCCAACCGGTCGGGCGGCGCCGAGGCGCCACCCGCTTGGGAGGAGACCAGCGGTGGATGAGCCTACTGGTCGAGGAAGCCCTGAGAGAGCAGCACGCAGCCCCACATATCCATTTCACGCTCGCCAATATTGCCGGCGGTCAATGCGAAACCTGGATCTTCGATCACATCGTTGGGCTGTGCGTCGCCGGCCTCAATAGCCGCCAGGATCGCATTCATGGCCGATTCTGCTTCGAAATAGAGATCCTGGACGCCGGTCGCATCGACGTAGCCGTCCTTGATCAGCTGACAAGCTGTGGCATCGCCATCCAGGCCAGCCATCATGATGTGCCCGTCTTCACCGCGCGGAACCCACATACCGCGTGGTTCAAGCACCGAGCGGATCGTCGGAAACAAAAAGTCCGACGAGGTGAAGAGAAGATCGATATCCGGATTGGCGGTTATCGCTGCTTCCAAGTTGGCAAGCGCTGTGGCCGCATCCCACTCCGATGCTACTTCAATCGGCTCGGCAAAATTGTCGGGGTAACGGTTGATCGCCTCGTAGAAGCCATCGCGGCGCCCAACAGCGTTGGGATCGCCAAGATCGCCGACAATGATGAGCGGTTGAAGCGTTTCGTCGGGGTTGGCGGCGATAGCCTCCTGAGCAACAAAATCCACCGCTTGAGCGGCTATGGTGGCGTTGTCAGCCACCACGATGATCCCCTTAGACAGATCCGATGGCGGACGGTTGAAGACCGCGATCGGCACGTCATTGTCTTGCGCTTCGTTGACAATGGTCACCGCGCTTTCGCCGTCCTGCGGAATAATGATGATGCCATCAACGCCTTGGGCGACGCAGTCGCGCACCTGCTCCAACTGGCGGTTGGCATCTTCGTTGGCGTTTCGTTCGATTACCGTGTGGCCCGCCTCCGCCAGCGTTGTGGTGATCGCCTGATGACCAGCGACCCAGAACTCGGTCTCCAAATCTTGAAAGGCGAAACAGATGGTGGCTGCCGAGGCTGGACTGGCGAACACAAAACCGGCCGTCGAGGCCGCAAACACAGTACCAAGCAGTTTCGTGCGCAATGTCATGGTTTCACTCCCTAATGCTACGTGCCTTTGCGGCACTATTGCCCAGCGGCCGAGCAGCCGGTGGAATTGTTGGGCAGGGACACACGAGCGACGCAGCGTCAGCTCCATCAACTGCCATACTGATATAGTGAGTATACCAGTTGACGGAAGCGCGCAAGTGGCGTGTTTTGACGGGTGTCCAACAGTCACGAGCGTGTGGATCCCGGCACCGGACTTCCAGATCGCCTTGCCAGACGCAGCTTGTCGTCGATCTCTCAATGCTTTAGGGAACTGGTATGATAACCAAACCAGTGTCCATCAAAAGACGGAAACTCTCCGATGAGGTGCAAGACCGGCTGTTGACGATCATTCACAGCGGGAAGCTTGAACCAGGAGATCCGTTGCCCTCCGAACGCGAACTGATGGTCAGTTTTGAGGTTGGCCGGCCGGCTATCAGAGAGGCGATGCAGAACTTGCAGCGCATGGGTCTGGTCGAGATTCGTCACGGCGAACGGCCGAAGGTCGCCAAACCGTCCATCGATCAAATGGTCGGTCAAATGTCGGAGACCATGCGGCATGTCCTGTCCTACTCAAAAACGTCGATGGAGCATCTCAAGGAGGCGCGGTTGACGTTTGAGTGCGAAATGGCCCGCATCGCCGCCGAGAAGGCCACACCAAGTGACATCGAGCACCTGAGACATCTCGTGTCGCTGGAAAGAGCCGCGAGCCAGGATGCCGGGAGGTTCATGAATCTCGATGGAGAGTTTCACCGGGCCTTGGCAAGCATCAGCGGAAATCCGATCTTCTCGGGGCTTTCACGTGCCCTCTTTGACTGGCTGGCTCACTTCCACATCGATCTTGTGCGTAAGGAAGGAATGGAGACGCTCACGATCGAAGAGCACAGCCATATCGTTGACGCGATTGAAGCAGGCGATGTCGACCGGGCGGCCAAAGCCATGGCCGACCACCTGAACCGGGCCAATAAGCTCTATCATCAGAAGCACTTGGGCCCCGCCTAGTCCAAGAACAAGAGATGACGGACGACGCCAGTCCAGTGGACGCAGTCGTCTTTTGACTTTTTGTGGGTGATACAGGGTTCGAACCCGCGACCTACGGTTTAAGAGTCGAATAGGCCTAAAGCTAGAGTATTGATCTATATGATTTCTTGTTCGTTTTCACGAACAGTGTGTCAGTTTTTGTGCGAGCCTTTTCCAGGGTTCAAGTTGACTGGCGCAATGTCTCTAAAGGCTCACTGATATCCCGCCGTCAACAAACAGCACCTGACCATTCACGAAGCTCGAGGCGTCACTTGCCAAGAAAACACAAGCGCCTTGCAGCTCATCGACCTCGCCCCAGCGCCTGGCTGGTGTCCGGCTTTGAAGCCATGCATTGAAATCAGCATCGGTGTAGAGGGCCTCGTTCAGGGGCGTTTTAAAGTAGCCTGGCGCTATGGCGTTGATCTGAAGACCGTGCCTTGCCCAATCGGTTGCCATACCTTTCGTCAGGTTCCCAATAGCACCTTTGGAGGTCGTGTAGGGCGCAATGCCGGGTCGCGCCAGCGCCGTTTGAACTGAGGCGATGTTGACGATTTTACCCGCGCGACGGCCAATCATATGGCGCGCGACTGCCTGGCCGACGTAGAATGCGGAGTTAACGTTGGTGCGCATCAACTGATCAAAGCTGTCTGGATCATAGTCTTCCAACGGACCGCGCAATTGCATACCGGCGTTGTTCACCAGAACGTCGATGGGACCATGATCGGCTTCATAGCTATCAACAACCTGTCTCACGATCTGGGCTTCGGTGACATCGAACGCTAGTTCGGTACTGCCCGGAAGGCCTGCAGACGCTGCAGCTAGTCGTTCCGCGTTGCGACCATTCAAAAGCACCTTGGCGCCGGCAGCGGCCAGCCCTTTTGCCAATGACAGGCCGATGCCCTGCGACGAGCCTGTAACGAGGGCCGTTTTGCCAGTGAGATCGAAAATCGAGGACATCAAACGCAAACCGCCTCTACCCAATCGCTGGCCATGCCTGACAGGGCAACCGAGCGAACCATGACGCGCTTGTCGGCAACAGCAGAAAGGACGAACGCACTGGCCAGGATCGGTGAGTCAAGAACAGGAACCGGCTCACCGTTTTCGCCGTCCGCCAGAGCAACATCAAAGCGAACACCGAATGCACTACCTTCATCCCACGAGACGAACCACTCCGGTCCGTTGAGACCGTCAATCTCATCCAATTTGGCAACTGGCGGCGGTGGCGGGATGTCGCTGGCAGGTGCCGCCAAAACCAAAGCGGCCGAGGGCAGCGGCATCTCAATATCCAGATTTATGACGTCTTGGCATCTTTGCCGTAGATGCTGTCGCGGTTCGGCGGCACGGCGCATAGCATCGAGTACTACAGACGGGGCCGTCAGCTTGGGTGATCGCGGTGGCCTGGGAAGATCGGTGAGCTCCCAGACAGCAAAAGGATTATCGTCCACATCGTTAAGCGCCAAGACGAGCACATCCCATAGGCTTTGTGTATCCGGCAATTCGAGGTTGATCTTGACCGATCCCGATACCCTCACCGCGTCACGTGAATGGTAGAGCAGAACCGCCCAGTTGCCTGACTTGTCCTGCGTGGCGATAGCGCCTGGGCCATCCTCGTCAGGCGTCAAATCGGGAACGGGCACACGCGTGTCCCCAAGCTGGGCCAACATATCCATCACGCTCAGAGACGGCTTTTTCACCAGCGAAAACGGATCGGTGCGACGCAGCTCATCCACACGCTTCAGATCAGTTTCATGTTCTGACTGGGCCTTTGAGACAGAACGTCCCCCAAACAAAGTGAACTGGGTCCGCTGACCCCATTCACCCATGAAGCCATTATCGTTGAACAGCATACCCATCGGCGCGCCTCGATCCGCCATCAGGCGCTGATGCTGGTCGATGATCTTGGCGATAATCGCGGGCTTGTAGGCGGTGGCACGCCACGTATGATGCTGCCACCAACCAACCTGCGGATCGCACTCATTGTTGATGATCGGCAGACCAGCAAGACTTGGATGATATTGACGCAGATAGTCGATCGCCTGCCACTCACGCCTGCAGATGCCGACGCTATCCGGCGCTATGTCCTCATAGCTCTTTTCGACGCCTTTCTCATGCACCGAGATAAAGTCGCAACGCGGTCGCTCGCCCGTCAGCCTGTTCTCGCCGGCGTCGCAGTGGGCCACAAAAGCTTTGAACATGGGCGAAAGGGTGCGCGCGGTTCCGGGGCCGCCGACCTTTAGCCCCGGGAGGGCTGCATCAAGACCGGCAACGCAAGCATCGTAATACACAAGAAACGCTGCCTCACCGGATGTCCACCAAGGGAGATCCGGCTCGTTCCAGCTTTCAAAGTACCAACGGCGGAGTTCGTCTTCTCCATAGCGGATTGCAAACCGCTGAATCATTTCGGCCACAAGATCACGCCAAGCAGGCGCCCAATCGGTGCCTCGAAAATCGAAGGCATCGGACGGGTTGCCCATAATCTCGAAAAAGGGGACGAAATGATTATCGACCATCACATCGACGGCCTCTTCCAGCAACGAAAAGTCGTAACCGGTGGCTTTCTTGCTGACCAGGTTGAGAAGAAAATGCGGGCGCAGATACTCAACACCCTGGCAGGGGGTCGCGCTCAGGAGCTTGAGTGTCCGCTGCATCTCAGGCGTGAGCAGCAGCTCACCCGGTGAGAACCCCGTCCCGCGCCAAAACCGGTCGAAGGCGTGCGCCTTGGAAAGATCCGGCCGGACCTGTATCGGCGACGCGGTCATTTGAAAGCATCCCGCATGCCCTGAATGCCAGGGATCGCGGCCATCAGATGCGTATGCCGGGGCTCAAAACGCTGGACCAGACCACGCTGCGTGTAACCCGCCAGAACAGTGAAGATGTACCCTTCGTGGCCCGGCGAAGTCACCGTTGGATGATACCCGCGATCAAGGCAGAACGTATCGCCGTGACGAGTCGTGAAGGTCGTCGGCGCTTCGCCCTCATTGTAGCAGCTTTGTCCCCCAAACCCCGTGTCCGGGTTGAAACGGTAGTGATAGAGCTCTTCGTGGTTGGTTTCTTCTGCACCATCGTCGGTATCGTGCTTGTGTGGGGGATACCCTGACCAACACCCTGGGTTGGCATAGAGTTCCGAAACGAGAAGCCTCCGGACCCGGCCGTTTTGCCTCTGACCGAGTATGTGGCGAATGCGGCGGCGGGAATGGGTCTCGGGGGAGCCGACCTCCACCTCTTCAACCTCGTCCGGTGTGATCCGAAAGGCTGCGCCCCCAGCGTCTTCGGGCACCTTTGCGCCCGCCACTCCAATCTCACAGTTGGTCACGGCCACCAATGCAACGCGCCGGTTTGCCGGAACAAAAACGGAGTCGGCAGGACCGGAAAAGACATCGTCGCGCCCGCCCAGATCGTCGAAACGTTGTCCGTCTGCCTCCACGTGGACCGTACCGGAGAATGGAACCAGACACAGCTCGTGATCAGGCTCGATCAAAGTGAGAGACTCGCTGGCAGTCAGACAAATCAGCCGAAAAGTGATGAGGTTCAGCGTCTTATCTCCAGAGCCCACTATGGGTGCATTCTTGGCGTCGTAAGCAGGAATGAGGCGAGCCATCTAGGCGGTCTCCATGGGCTGGTCGTGTTGGGAGGACACCAAGCCATCAAAGGCGTTGGCGAGTGTCAGATCGTCGGCGTGATGGCAGGCCACTTCATGCCCATCCTCAGTCACCGACCGCAAAGCCGGCTTGTCCGTCTTGCAGATGTCGGTGGCGAACCGGCAGCGGGGATGGAAGGGGCACCCGGATGGAGGGCTGGCAGGATCAGCCACCTCACCGGGCAACCGGATGCGGGATGACTTGCCACGCAAGGTCGGGTCCGGAATCGGCGCAGCTGACAACAGCGCTTCGGTGTAGGGATGACGCGGGGATTCAAAGAGGCCGTCGGTCGGTGCAATTTCGACAATGTTGCCGACGTACATGACAGCGATGCGATCACAGATGTGTTGGACAACCGATAGATCGTGGCTCACAAAAAGATAGGTGAGGCCAAACTCCTCCTGCAAATCCATCAGAAGGTTGATCGTCTGCGCCTGCACAGACACATCGAGAGCGGAAACCGCCTCATCGGCGATCAGAAGTTTGGGTTCCGGTGCCAGTGCACGGGCGATACCGATGCGTTGGCGTTCGCCTCCAGAAAAAGCGTGCGGATAGCGGTGCATCATCTCCGGGCGTAGGCCGACCCGTTGCATCAGATCGGCGACGCGATCACGCAGCTCGGAACCCGTTGCGATGTTGTTTACCGCCAATACCTCGCCGATGATGTCGACAACAGGAAGACGCGGGTTCAATGAGCTTTGAGGATCTTGAAAGACAAGGCGTATGTGTCGACGGTAGGGCGTCAGCGTCTCCTCATCCATGGTGGCCAGATCCGCGGGGTTGTCCGTGTCACCATGGTAGAGCATGTGACCGCCCGTCGGCTCATAGACACGGAGCAAAGCACGCGTGATCGTGGACTTCCCGCAACCGGACTCGCCGACCAATCCAAGCGTTTCGCCCTCCCGAACAACGAAACTCACCCCATCGACGGCCTTGACATGACCAACGGTCTTACGCAGCAGGCCAGCCTTGATCGGAAAGTGCATTTTGAGGTCGCAGACCTCGACAAGCGAACGGCTCATCCTGCCCCCCCCGCTTTGAAGCATCGCGCCGTGCGAGCGTCACCATAACGCTCCAACGGCGGCACAGACTGGTCACAGAGGCCGGCCTCGAACCGGTCACAACGGGGATGAAACAGGCAACCTTGTGGCCGATCGAATGGCGATGGCACCATGCCACGAATGGTGTTGAGGCGCTTCGCCCTGCCCCGCGCCACGCGCGGAACGGACCCGAGCAAAGCACGTGTGTAAGGATGCAGAGGATCGTGGAAGATCTGCTCGACCGGTCCCTGCTCCACCACCTGACCGAGATACATCACGACCACTTCGTCTGCGATTTCCGCAACCACTCCCAAATCGTGAGTGATGAACAGGATCGAGACACCCAGATCGTTTTTAAGTTCTTGAAAGAGATCGAGGATGTTGGCCTGGGTCGTGACATCGAGAGCAGTGGTCGGCTCGTCGGCGATCAGGAGTTTCGGCTCGCACGCCACCGCAAGAGCTATGCAAACCCGTTGGCGCATGCCGCCGGAAAGCTGGAAAGCATAACTGTCTAGGCGTAGTTCAGGTTTGGGAATACCGACCTTTGCCAACATCGCAGCGGCGCGCTGGCGAGCCTCAACCTTGCCGATACCGAGATGCAATCGGATCGTTTCCACCATCTGATTGCCGATTGTATGGACCGGCGAAAGGGCAGCCATCGGTTCCTGGGAAATCAGAGCAATGTCGTTGCCGCGGATCGCGCGGATTGCCTTGCCTTTTGGGTCGAGGGACAGGAGGTCGGTTGGTTCGGCGCCATTGGGTCGCCACTGAACTGCACCTTCTAAAATGCGCCCTGGGTAAGGGATCATATTGAGGATCGACCGGCCCGTCATCGACTTGCCCGATCCGGACTCTCCGACGACGCACACGGTCTTGCCCGTGGGTATCGTGAACGCCACACCATCAACGGCCTTCACGATACCTTCATCGGTAAAGAAATGCGTGCGCAGGTCTTCGACCTCAATCAGATTCCGCGGCTCACTCATGGCATCAACGTCCATAGGGGTCGGCGGCATCGCGCAGGCCGTCGCCAAGGAAGTTGAGCGCGAGGACGGCGATGATGACCGCTAGGCCTGGTAGGAACAGCCATGGGGCATTGGCGACGGCAAGAATGCTTTGCGACTCCTTTAAAAGAACACCCCAACTCACCACCGGCGGGCGCAGCCCAATGCCAAGGAAGGACAGCATCGTCTCCGCCAGGATCATCGCCGGAATCGCCAGCGTCGTCGACGCGATAAGATGCGACATGAAGCTCGGCACCATGTGCCGCCAGATGATGCGTTGCTGTCCGCAACCATCAAGCCGGGCGGCTGTAACGAAGTCTTCGGTTTTCAACGAAAGGAACTTGCCGCGCACGATGCGGGCGATATCGGTCCAGCCAATGAGGGATAGGATCACCGTGATCCAGAAGTAAACGATCAATGGATGAATGTTGAGCGGAATGGCTGCCGCCAACCCCATCCACAACGGGATGGTTGGGATGGATTTGAGGAACTCGATTGTCCGTTGGATCACCTCGTCCAACCAGCCGCCGGCGAGCCCGGAAATGCCGCCCAGAATAATGCCAATCACCAGCGAAATCGCGACACCGATCAGACCGATCGACATGGAAACGCGCGTACCGTGAATGGTGCGTGAGAACACGTCGCGTCCGAGCCTGTCAGCCCCAAAAAGATAGAAGGGCTGCCCGACTTCCTTTGGCCCGAAAAGCCGATGTTCCATGGGGATCAGTCCCCAAAAGCGATAGGGCTCGCCGCGCACGAAAAATCCAAGCGGGACAATGGTTTCGCGGTCTGGTTCAAACGAGCGCTGCAGCGCTATTGGATCGACCGTCACCGTGTAATCATGAACATAGAAAAGGTGACGGTTGCCATCGGTATCCTGGCCCCACACGCGGACCATTTGCGGCGGCGCGTACGTATATTGTGCGTTGTACGAAAAGGCTGTCGTCGGGGCGATGAAGTCAGAAAACAATGCGACAGCATAGATCGCGATGACGACGATGCCACTCCAAAAGGCGAGCTTGTGACGGCGGAAGCGTAGCCAGATCAGCCGCCATTGGCCGGATGCTGCCACTGTCTTTTCCGGCTTTGTCCGTGCAGCTTTACCGGCCGATGCTTCTATCGATGGGTTGAGGGCGGCGTCACTCATAGCGGATCCTCGGATCCAGCCACGCCAAGAGGATGTCTGAGACGAGTGTGCCAATCAACGTCAGAATGGAAAGGAGCAGAATAAACGCGCCGGCCAGGTACATGTCCTGCGCAAAAAGCGCATTGAGCAGCAAGGGACCGGTGGTCGGCAACGACAGCACGATAGCCGTCACCACGGCGCCGGAAACCAGTGTTGGTAAAATCCAACCCAGCGTCGACACGAACGGGTTGAGGGCTACCCGGACTGGATACTTCAAGAGCAGATAGGTCTCCGAAAGACCCCGCGCCCGGGCAAGTTCCACATAGGGCTTCTTCAACTCATCCAGAAGGTTAGCCCGCATGATGCGGATCAGCGCTGCAGTGCCACCGGTTCCGAGGACGATAACGGGCACCCAAAGATGATTGAGAAGATCCCCCACCCTGCCCCAGGACCAGTCGGCATTGGCATACTCTGCTGAAAAGAGCCCTCCGACATTCGCCCCCATGAAGCGTGACGTGACATACATGAGGACAAGAGCCAGCAGGAAGTTCGGAACAGCCAGACCGATGAAGCCGATAAAGGTAGCGATATAGTCGCCCCAGGAATATTGCCTGACCGCCGAGTAAATGCCGATTGGGAAGGCCAAAATCCAGACGAATATCAGGGTTGCCAACGACACGACCAAGGTCAAACCCAACCGGTCCCAGATGAGTTCGCTGACTGGCCTGTTCCACTCGAACGACTGGCCGAAATCACCATGAAAAACGATGTTGGTGATCCACTTCCAATACTGGACGATAATCGGCTGGTCGAAACCATACCGTTCGCGCAACGCCGCCAGTGTCTCAGGGTCGATCTGCTCATTGTTTTCCGAAGCCTGCGCAGACAGTGCGGTGACGAAGTCGCCTGGCGGAAGCTGGATGATGATGAATGTGACGAGCGATATCGCCAGCGTGATGGGCACCATGAACAAGATACGCCGTGCGATGTAGGTCAGCATGGCTCCAGCTTTCCCAATTCAGAGTCGTTGCGTTAGACGTTGGCCGTCAAAATTGGCGTCGCGCTTCAAGGGATCAGCAAGCGCGACACCGCCATGTGCGAGGGGAGAGGCGAGGTTAGCGTAGCCTGGTCAGTTCGCGTAGTAGAACTGTTCCGCAGCCGCCGGACCGGGCGTCATGTAGAAAAACGTGTTGGGCATGGACCGCGGCACGTTGCGCAGATCACGATTCACTATGCCGACCCGATCAGGCTCCATGACAGTACCGATAACGCGGAACTCTTCCTGGGTGATGGCCAAGATTTCACGCATCAGGTTCAACTGTCCATCCAAGTCAGGTGTCGCCTGGAGCTGGCGATAGAGCTCCAGCTGGCGCAGGGCCGCGGCGTCAGGCTCCTCGGCGTTCGGATCATTCGGGTTTTGAACCCAGATACCCCACGCGCTGGCGTAGGACGACTGCCATTCGAACGGGAAGTACCATTTCGGGTCCAACAGGCCGAGCATGTCGTAACCACCGCCGCCGATCCAGACATTGGCATCATGATCGTTGTTCTGACGCAGCGTTTCCGAAAGCGATCGCTCGACTGGTGCGACGTTCATTTCAACGCCGACCTGAGCCCAGTAACTCTTGATCAGCTCAAGTGAGTCGATCTGAAACTGCCGTGAAGTTAGCGCGTTGATGTTGAACGACAGTCGCTCACCATCGGGGCGCAGACGAAAACCTTCGGAGTCGCGCTCCGGCAAGACCCGATCCAGATGCTGGTTCGCCAACTCCAGATCGAACGCGGTGTACTGGGAGGCCAGTTCCTCGTTGAAGAGCGCCGTATCGGGACGCGGTGCTGCCTGCCATGGACGCGATGTGCCAGCGTGAATGATCTGATTGAGCTCTTGCCGATTGACGGCATGGCTCAACCCGACACGAAAATCGCGATTGTTGAAGATCTCGCGCAGAACCGGATCCTTGTGGGTCTGGTTCAACATGATCATCATGGCATTCGACCAAGCCGGCTGTGCAATCCATAGGTCGTAATTGCCCTGGTCGCGGTTTTGCACAATCAACGGCCGCGCGTCGGTGGTCTCAATATGGCGGTTCTGAAAGTCAATTTCGCCATTGATGGCTGCCAGGATCACGGCTTGGCGGTCCTCAAACACGCCATAGGTTACCTCATCGATGTAAGGCAACTGCTGACCGTCGGTATCGACCTTGTGGTAATAGGGATTGCGCACGGCCACCACCTGACCTGACCCGTCATAAGGTTCCGTCAGCATCCATGGATCAAGCACTGGGCGCCCTTCGTCACGCCAACGTGCATGTGGCCCCTGAATCTTGGAGGCAAAGTGCTGCACCCAGTCGGCAGCGCCGGCCTCACGTGCGATGGCGTCAGCATCGGCATTGTGGTCGGCATGGAATTCCTCCAGCCAATGCCTTGGAGAACCAGCCAAAATGTCTGAACCACGAACGGTTGCCATGTTGAAGAGAAACAGGGCGTTCGGATCGGAAAAGGTGAAAACTACAGTCTTTTCGTCCGGTGCGCTTACAACCACCGGATTATCGCCTGAGCGCAACCATGACGGTACTGATGGCGTGATGTCCGTGTTCATCAGCACGTCTTCGTACCAGAACATGATATCGGCCGACGTGAAGGGCTCCCCATCCGACCAGTGATGCCCTTCGCGCAATGTGAACGTAAACTCGGTAGCATCATCGTTGACAGACACGCTCTCGGCGACGTCCGGCACGACTTCGGTCCATTCACGGTTCCAACGCGCCAACCGCGTGTAGCCGATTGTACGTTCAAGCAGATTATCGGACCCGCCACGCATTGCCTGGCGCCACGTGCCACCATAAGTGCCGACACTTTCCAGCGGCTCGACGACCAACGGCGTGGCGGGGAGACGTTGATCAAGCGGAGACAAGTTACCAGCCGCCACCTGATCGGCGAGCATCGGCGCCTCCGAATAGGACTGCGCCATCGCAGGCGATAGGGCGAACGACAGCGCCAGCGCCAAGGCGCCGCTCATGGGTACAAGCTTACGCACCCCAGCAATAGGTCGTGGTTGGTAGGTCACAGTGCTTCCTCCCTTAAGGATCAATCGACGAGGCGGGCCGTTCTGCGAAGCCCTGCGCAATGTCGCGACGAATTTAAGTTATCGATAACGTAAATAAGCCTGAAGAGGATCCGATGTGTCAAGCAACAATCGTTATTGCACCGCAAAATTAGCATCAATGCGAAAACGATCCTTGCGCACCGGGAACGTTATCGTTATCTCAATAAAGACAATCGATCATTTTTCGACATCGGCTGAAACTCTGATATGGCGCAAGACGAAACCCTGTTCACATTGGAAGATGTTGCAAGCCGCGCCGGCGTATCGCGGATGACCGTTTCGCGTGTTCTCAACAATCGCGGCGGCGCGTCCGAAGAAACACAAAGGCGCATCCGCGAAGCAGCCCGCGAACTCAACTATCGGCCAAACGCGATGGCGCGGAGCTTGAAGTCGCGGCGCTCGTCGATCATCGGTGTCATCGTTCCTGACATCTCCAACCCCTTTTTCCCCGAGATTTTTCGCGGCGCCGAAAGCATCGCCCAAGCCAGCGGTTACACGCTGATACTGTCCAACGTGGTCGAAAGCGCTGACCGAGAGGCCGAAGTCTTGGAGAAACTGTTGGCACAGCAGGTGGACGGTATCATTTGGTGTTCAGCACGGATGGAGGACGACGCCCTCAAAAAAGCGTTGGCGCCGACCAGATCGGTCGTTCTGGTCAACCGCGAAAGCGATCCTGATCTCGCAAGCTCCGTAACGGTAGATTACGCCCTGGGGGCGCGTCTTGCCGTCGATCATCTAACGGAGATTGGCCTGAGCCGCATCGGGCTGATCGCAGGCCCGGATTGGTCGTTTGGCGCTGTGGAGCGTATCCGCGGAGTCAAAAAAGCGATGGAGAAACAAGGTATCGCGCCTATCGACGTCGTTAATTGCGACCCCACGATCCAAGGCGGCCAAACAGCCGCGGCATCGATGCTGGCAAAACACGGTGCCATCGATGGCCTCATTTGCTACAATGACCTTACGGCGATCGGCGCTCTTCAGGCGGCGCGTAATCTGGAACTGGACGTGCCGGGAGACCTTGCCTTGATCGGCTTCGACGACATCGATCTGGCACAGCTCGTAACGCCGACCATCACCTCTCTCGGTGTAGAACGCTATGAGATCGGACGCGCTGCGATGCAGCTTCTTCTCAAGCAGATCGAAGGTCAGGAAGCCGACGAAAAAATCGTCTTGCATCCCAAGCTGATGATGCGCGGCTCAACTTTGAAAACCCGTTCATGAGTGATCGTCCCAATATCTTGGTCATCATGACCGACCAGCAAAATGGCGATGCCATGAGCTGCATGGGCAATCCGGATGTCACGACGCCTCATCAAGACCGACTGGCGCGTGAAGGCGTCCGGTTCGACCGGGCTTACGTAGCGTTCCCGCTGTGCTGCCCGTCCCGCGCCGCCATGGCGACCGGTCGCTGGCCCCATCAGATTGGGGCGATGACCAACGGCTCTAGCCTGACCGCCGACGATATTGCCTGTTCAACCGGGCCTTTGATGCGTGCTGCGGGATACCGCACTGGCTGGGCCGGCAAGTGGCACGTGCCAAACATCGATATGGGAAAAGATGCGGAGTTGTTCGGCTTTGAGAACGTTTGCGGTTTCTCCGACACCTACCTTGCCGATGCCTGCGAAACCTTTTTGCGGCAGGATCACACGCAGCCATTCCTGCTTTTCGCATCGTTCGACAACCCCCACAACATTTGCGAGCACGGCCGCGATCAGCTCCTCCCCTGGGGCGAGGTCGAGCAAGACGATGACCTGCCTGCCTACTATCCTAACCTGCCCTTCAACCACGCGCGGCCGGTCTTCGAGGCCCGTGTACTGGGCGATCTGCGCAAGAGCATGCCGCCAGAGCAATATGGCTTCACCCAAGAGCGGTGGCGTCGCTTCCGCTACGTCTACTATAGGCTCTGCGAAAAAGTAGATGCCGAAATTGGCCGCTTGCTGGCAGTCCTCGATGACACTGGCCTGGCCAACAACACCGTCGTGATCATGCTATCGGACCATGGCGAACATAACGGCGCCCATCAACTCATTCAAAAGAGCACGTCTTATGAGGAATCAGTGCGCGTGCCCTTCATTGTTCGGCTTCCGGAACATGTGAAAAGCCCACAGGGACGCGTAACCAACGCCATGGTCAATACCGGACTGGACCTGATGCCGACACTGCTGGACTTCGCCGGAGTGTCGTCCCCCGAGGGCTTGGATGGATTATCGGTAAAGCCGGTCGTTCAACAACAGGATATGGCCTGGCGTGATACGCTCTTTGTTGAATCTCAGATGGACAAGACCGATGTCCAGCTACGGATGGTTCGCACGGAGCGTTTCAAGTACACGCTCTACGATCGCGGCCAGTATCGCGAAATGCTGTTCGACCTGGAAAACGATCCCGGCGAATTGGTAAACTTGGCAGTCGAGGCCCGTTACATCGACGTCCTCACCACCCATCGTCAGAAGCTTTATGACTGGTGCATCGCAACTGGCGACACGTTGGGCAAGCACTATTCTCATGCGCCCTACCCCGTCATACCCGGGCCAGGATATGGTGAGGCACCCCACAGGCCAACGTTCAAGATCTGAACTCGACCGACAACCAAATGCGTCGATTCACGAGGCCTTCGGTACGATCGCTGTGGGCAATCGGTTTGTTGGTCGACGAATGGTTGGCAGTGTAACTCTGCGGGTGGGCAAACATGGAAGGGAGCAGGGTTCGAACCCGCTACCTACCAGATAGAAGTTAGCAATCCTGCCGCCTGATGACTGGCTCTCATTGTCGGCGTATACAGTTCTCAGGTGGCATACGAGCCACCGTATAGTGGCAAAGTCGCAGGGAACAGCAGTGCCTTTAACACTACCGTTCCCAAAATAAGTCTCTGAAAACGCAGCAAGTTTTGGTGGGTGATACAGGGTTCGAACCTGTGACCCGCTGATTAAGAGTCAGCTGCTCTACCAACTGAGCTAATCACCCATACGCAAAAAGGCTCTCGGCGAGCGCTAAAGCGCAACAAGGCGCGGGATATACGCCCGCGCCTTATCGAGTTCAAGACGTTTAAGCCACTGATAGGGCCTCAAACAGCCTGCAGCACATCCACCGGCGGACGCTCACGGCGCATGGCAAGTTTGTTCAGCGCCGATACATAGGCCTTGGCAGAAGCCACCAGCGTGTCGGCATCCGCCGAACGCCCGGTGACGATCCGGCCTTCCTCTTCCAGGCGCACCGAAACCTCCGCCTGTGCATCCGTGCCTTCAGTGACGGCATGCACTTGGTAGAGTTGGAGGCTGGCTTCGTGCGGCATGATCAGCTTGACCGCATTGAAAACAGCATCGACCGGACCTGTTCCGGTCGCCTCTCGTGTCTCATGCACACCGTCGGCGTCCATGGTCAGGATCGCTTTCTGCGGACCACCAGTACCTGCGATCACCGTCAGAGCCAGAACATGATTGCGTTCGCCCTGGCTGACGATCTCGCTTTCCACCAGCGCTTCGATATCCTCGTCATAGACATGTTTCTTGCGGTCCGCGAGGTCTTTGAAACGGGTGAAAGCGTCCTCAAACGCGTTGTCGCCCAGCTCGAAACCGAGCGAAACCAGCTTCTCTTTGAAAGCATGGCGGCCCGAATGCTTGCCCATCACAAGACTGGTCTCGCGCAACCCGACATCTTCCGGACGCATGATCTCATACGTCTCGGCGTGCTTCAGCATGCCGTCCTGATGAATGCCGGACTCGTGCGCAAAAGCATTCTTGCCGACGATGGCCTTGTTATACTGCACCGGAAAACCGGAGACGGCCGACACCAGCTTGGACGCACGGGTCAGAAAGGTCGGATCGACGGCCGATGAATAAGGCATCGCGTCGCCGCGCGTACGGATCGCCATCACGATCTCTTCGAGCGCCGCATTGCCGGCCCGTTCGCCCAGGCCGTTGATCGTGCACTCCACCTGACGGGCCCCGCCCGCAATACCGGCCAGTGAATTGGCCACAGCCATACCCAGATCATCGTGGCAATGGACGGAGAAGATCGCTTTGTCGGAGTCCGGCACATTGGCGCGGACGTCCTCGAACATCGCCTTGTATTCTTCCGGTGTGGCATACCCGACCGTATCAGGCAGGTTGATGGTGGTTGCGCCGTTCTTGATCGCCTCATCAACGCATTGGCACAGAAACTCAATCGGCGTGCGGGTCGCGTCCATCGCCGACCATTCCACGTCGTCGATCAGGTTACGGGCGCGGGCAACCGTCGATTTGACGATCTCCAAAACCTCATCCTCGCTCTTGCGCATCTGATGTGCCAGGTGGATCGGCGAGGTAGAGACGAACGTGTGAATACGGCCACGTTTTGCGAGTTTAACAGCTTCGCCGGCCCGGTCGATATCGGCATTGATCGCCCGGGCAAGTCCGGCGATGATGGCCCCGTCAGAGCGTCGGGCGATCTCGCTGACGGCTTCGAAGTCGCCGTTTGAAGCGATAGGAAAACCGGCCTCAATGATATCGACGCCCATCGACTCCAGAAGTTCTGCAACCTGAAGCTTTTCTTCCAGCGTCATCGACGCGCCGGGCGACTGCTCGCCATCCCGCAAAGTGGTATCAAAGATGCGAACATAATCGCGGTGGGAAGGGTCGATGGCTGCCATCGGTCTGTCTCCTCAGCACGCGTATCGGGCGTGCTTACATTCAAAAGGTGGTGGTTACTTACTTTTGAAATCCCCTAGACACCCGGCTCCATGATCATGGGCCGACGGCACCTAGGGGCAGATAAGGAGGAGGCGTGCGCCAGCAAGCGGGCTGCTCGCCAGCGTGTTCAGGCTCTGCAAGGGGGACGTGTGCCAACGCATCCGTCTATCGCCACTTCTCTTCACATCAATACACCATCAAGGTGCTTATGAAGAGTTACCCAGTCCTTAACACAAAAACAAGTGGGGCCGACGACACGCCGCTAGAGCGAAAGCATACCCTCCGCCAGACACACGGCGTCGCCACCGAGCCGCACACCGGCAAGCACATCGCCCTCGACGTCCAGTTCCAGATGAATGTGCGAGGGCCTCCCCATGGCGAAACCCTGCTCAATGATCATGCGATGCTTGCCATCCATGGGTTCGTCGAATTTGGCGATAGCACCGGCAAGCGAGGCCGCACCGGACCCTGTTGCCGGGTCCTCACGCACCGATCCACCGACCGGCCACATCATGCGCGCGGCATAGCTGCAGTCGGCCCCGACTGTCTCGCTCGTGTAGGCATAGACACTGTCATGCCCCCTGCCCCCGGCAAAAAGCTCGGCGAACAAAGGCGCGTTCGGCTGAATGTCGTTGAGCGCTTCCATGTCGTGCACTGGCACGCAGAAATACGGCATGCCACCGTCGAAATCAGTTGGAACATGGTTCTGAAATCCGATCTGATGCGGTGAAAGACCAAGCGCCAGCGCGACGTCGTCCTTGTCCGGAGACCAGGGTTTTTCTTCGGGTAGCGTGGCAAGATCGAACTCGGCAAATCCATGGCTGCGTGCCTGAAGGGAACTGTCCACTCTGACGGCCGCGCGGATAAGACCGATCTTTTCCTCCATCAGGATCAAGCCGGTCGAAAGACCGTCAGCCATACTGTCACGCGCCAGTGCAACAGCGGCTCCAACGGTCGGATGACCGGCAAAAGGCAACTCACGATCCGGCGTAAAAATACGCAGCTTTGCTGTATGGACGGCGTTTTCGGGCGGCAGAAGAAACACCGTCTCGGAGAGATTGAACTCCTGGGCCAGCTTCTGCATGGTTTCGTCATCAAGACCATCATTGCCCGCATTGTTAGCGCGCAGATCGATCACCGCCAGCGGGTTGCCCGCCAGAGGTTCAGACGCAAAAACATCGTAAATCCGGTAGGGCAGCGTCATACAGAGCCTCGTCGATTGAAGGTGAGGACCTGCCCTACGCTGTCATCCCAGACGGGTCAATCAAGCCTTGCGGGGCTCGTTAACCGTCCGTGGTTCGACCCTACCGAATGTGAGGTGACCGGCAGTGATGATGGCCACCGCTGTACGCGACAAACAGGTTGGTATGTGGATTGTAGGACCGATAGCGGTGGGTGCAGTAGTGCAAATGGGCACCCCAGAGCGGTCCTGATCCGAAAGCGTAGCGATGTCCATAATAGGCATAGTGCCGCATCACGGGCCTGACACGCACCTGCTGGCGGATCACAACCGTTGTCACCACCTCCAGAAGCACGCCGCTGCCATACTGGCCATGGCCGACATAGTAGCGTGAGCCATGAGCCTCGGCTGACGAGACTCCAAGTCCGGAGAACGAAAGAGCGGCCAGTGCGGCGCAGGCAAGTGTAACAAGACGTTTCATAAGTCGGTTTCCTTAGCTCTGTTGTGCCGCACTGGGGAACGCACGCCCTATCTGATCCAGGGCGAACGGCAATGTCTGTAATGGCCGGAATAGGCCAGAAACAGATTGGTGTGATGGTTGTAGGAGCGATAACGTCCGTAACAATACGAGACGTGTTGCTGCCAAATCGGACCGTATCCGAACCGGACCGGCTGACCACGGTACTGGTAGTACTGCACACCATGATGCGCATGTACCTGGCTGGACAGGATCGTGGCGGTTACACCGCCGATGATCAGCCCGGCAATGAGTGCCCCGCGCCGGCCATTATGGGCGTCTGCCGTATCTATCGAAACGGCAAACATGGACCCGGCAAGCAGCGTTATCGCTGTTAAGGATAGAAAACGTTTCATGCCAAAGCTCTCCTCAAAGCCTGATGAAAAGGGCCCTCCAATCCCACAGTAACACATCATTAACCTTTGCGCGCCCCGCGCCAAGTCGGTTTTCGGTCCGTGCTGCTACCGATGCTCTTGTGTGACCAGATCACCGACTTTCGGTGAGAAAAGCGCTAGGAACGCTCCCAAGAACACAGTCTTTTTTAGGAGACGCACCATGCGCGCACTCAATGATCAACAGGGCCAAACCCCCTACTCGCCCATCTTGTTTCTTGCCGCTCTGGGAGCAGGCGGCCTCGCTGTGACCTTCTTCATGTACATCATGTGGTTTACGGCCCATGCCGGACAGCCGATACCCTCCTATTCCACGGTGCTAGCAGCCTTTGGCGGGGCGGGCCTGGGACTGAAAACGCTGATCGCCATCAGCTTGACCGGGATCGCTGTCTTCGGCGCAATGCATATCGCGCTGCTCATCTGGAACATCCGCAGACTCCGTCGGTTTCAGCACACACCCGGCTATGGCGCGTTGCTCGCCGGTCCCAAAGCGAGCCAGATGATGGCCGTTCCACTGACTTTGGCAATGACCATGAATGTCGGCTTCATTCTGGGAGCCGTTTTTGTGCCGGGTCTCTGGGAAAACGTGGAAATGATCTTTCCATTCGCTCTGGCTGGTTTCGCCCTGATCGGCCTTTATGCGATGCGGTTGTTCCTGCCGATAATCTCAAATGCCTTGCTGCGTGGCGGCTTAGAGCCGGACGGCCCCTCCGGCTTTGGCCAATTGATCACGCCGTTCGCTTTCTCGATGATCGCCGTCGGCTTCTCGGCGGGCGCGGCCATGAGCCACAACGAGGTGGTCACGGTCGTCGGCATGCTGGGAGCGGCCTTTTTCGGCCTTTCTGCTCTCGGGCTTACAGTTGTACTTGGAGCCTCGGGTCTGCGCGGCATGCTGAAGCATGGCATCAACGATGAAACCGCCCCGACCCTGATGGTCATGGTACCGATCCTGACCGTGCTTGGCATCGCCAACTATCGTGTCGGCAAAGGGATCGATCACACGTTCGGCGTGGAGTGGGCGTCCGGCGACATCCTTGCGTTCTGGACAGCCATTGTGATGGCACAGCTTTTCTTGCTGATCGTCGGCTTCACAACCTTGAAGCGCATCGACTATGTCGGCCGCTTCGTCGGCGGAGAGGAACGCTCGCCGGGCGCTTACGCTCTGCTTTGCCCGCTTGTTGCTTTCATTGTGTCCGGGCAGTTCCTCATTCATGCCGGACTGGTAAATGTCGGCTTGTTCGATCCATTCTCGCTGGCGAGCCTGGCTCTGACCATCCCGCTGGTCATGGTGCAGATCACGGCGATCTGGATGGCCTTTCGGCTGAATACCAAATTCATCTTCGCCGGCACGCCAAACACTCCCGCCTCGGCCATCCCTGCAAAATGAAGCATCAACGCCTCGCACCGCACAGGGTGCGGGGCCTTCTATGCACCCAGAAGAGCTGCGGTGTTGCGGACCACCAGCGAAAGGCCGATTAACGCGATCCCGGCAAGGAAAAGCCGGCGGAAAAGCTCCTCCGACAGGCGCTTGCGCAACCCCTCACCTAACCGCATGCCGATCAATGCGGCGGGAACCGCCAAAACAGAGAGAACGGCCAGCGACGATGTCATGATCGCTTTGGCGGTAAAGATGATACCAATGGCAGCAGTGGAAAGCATGAACACCAGCCCCAGTGCCTGCACCAGTTCATCGCGCTTCAGACCCAACGCCTGCAGATAAAGCCCGCTTAGAATGATGAAAATCCCGGTGACCCCTGCCAGGATGCCATTGAACGCACCAAGGATGAAACCAACCGGCTTCTCCTGCTCTGGCCGCACACTCAACTGGAGTTTGGAAAAACTGACGGCTGCAAAGAGGATTGCCAGAATGCCGAGCATAAGCCCGGGATAGGCGAGATTGATCTGGACCTGGATCACTATCCCAAGCCATATCAGAGCGATAGCAGGCACAAGAAACGGCCAGAGCCGCTTCAGCAGGACGACAAGATAGGGTCCACGAAAGGCCTGAAACACGTTGCTGATCAGCGATGGCGCAACATTGGTCGCAATCGCAGCAGACAAGGGCATGGTGAAAGCAAGCGCCGTGATGGCAAACAAGGGCATACCAAAGCCGACGCTGCCCTTGATGATACCCGCCAACAAGAAGACAGTCACGACAAAGACGACGGTAGCAAGGTCCAGGGTGTGAAACATGGCAGCGAGGGGATCAAACATCGCTGAACCCTTACGTGGGCCGGCGCGAACCCACCACTATCCTCTCGTCGATACCACTTGACCTTGGGATAGCCGGGGAGCATCACTCGCCCGCCGCAACCGCCCGCCCCTCGCCTGGAGCACAGCATGACCACCCAGCTTTCGGTCAACCTCAACGCTATCGCCTTTTTGCGCAACAGACGCGATCTGCCCTGGCCTTCAGTAACGAACCTGGCACGAATCTGTCTGGATGCCGGCGCCGTCGGACTGACGGTTCACCCACGACCCGACGAACGCCATATCCGTACCACCGATGTGTTTGAGTTGAGAGCATTGCTGAACGAGCCGGCCTATAAGGGTCGCGAGTTCAACATTGAAGGTTATCCCGACGAGCGGTTCCTTGGCCTGTGCGAACAGATCAGACCCGATCAGGTCACTTTGGTACCCGACGACCCGGCGCAGGCCACGTCCGATCATGGCTGGGGCATTCCGCAGAACGACGGAATGCTCGGGGAAATCTGCGACCGCATTCACCGGTTTGACGCGCGAGTTTCCCTGTTTGTCGATGCCGACCCTGATCAGGCAGGCCCGGCCAAAACTGTCGGCGCGGACAGGGTGGAACTCTACACGGGCCCCTATGGCCACACCTTCGACGCGGTCAAAAAGGCCGAAGAGCTTGGCAAGCTGAAGGCCACAGCCGAAGCGGCTGATGCTGTGGGCCTGGGTGTCAACGCCGGTCATGATCTAACGATCGACAACCTTCCGCCATTGGTCGATGCCGCACCGATGATTGTCGAAGTGTCCATCGGCCATGCCCTGACCGCCGATGCCCTTACCCATGGCTATGCCAAAGCAGTCCGGCTCTACAGGCAGGCGTGCGGGCAGAATGTGTAAGCCGGCAACAAACCGCTTGACGGACCGTTGCTTTTCCTGTTGAAGGCCGTACCGAACCGTACAGTACAGAATTCAAGAGGCGAATGTGGCACTCGTGGCACACCCATCTAACGATGAAACGAACCCGGACGAGAACAGCGAATTCTCGCCAAGGCAGAACGCTGTGCTCGCGGTTGCGCTCAACATGCTCGTGGAAGGCGGCGACAAGGCACTGACCACGGCTGGCCTGGCAAAAGCGGCAAACTGCTCCAAGGAAAGCCTCTACAAGTGGTTCGGCGATCGCGATGGCATTCTTGCCGCCATCGTCACGTACCAGGCATCAAAAGTGCGTGGTGTTGACGAGCGTGCGACACCATCAACACCGGAAGCCTTTCAAACGGCCCTCACGGCCTTCGCGGAGGATCTTCTGGCGGTGCTCCTTTCCGACACATCGCTGGCGCTTAACCGGCTTTCCATAGGACAGGTCCGTGGGGAAGACGCCGG
>JANQJE010000208.1 GCA_028281795.1 Cohaesibacteraceae bacterium
GTCGCGGCGAAACTCAGGACTGGTTGAAACCCCGGCATTGCTTTCCGGCTTCGGCACATAATCTGCAGCCCCAAGCGAGAGGGCCTTCAGTGATATTTCCGCGTTGCGACGGGTTAGCGTCGAGGCCATGACCACCTGAACGCCTGGCCGGGCTTTGAGAAGCAAAGGAAGGGCAGTCAACCCGTCCATATCCGGCATCTCGATATCCAGAACGATGACGTCCGGTGCAATCTTCGCCACCTGCTCAACGGCCAGCTTACCGGTCCGGAGCGTGCCGACGACAGCCAAGCTCGGATCCTCGTCGATCCAGCGCGCCATCAATCCGCGGGCAACCACTGAATCATCGACCACCATCACCCGGACAGGATCGGTAACCGGCTTGGATTCATGGGCTAGTGCTGTTGACATCAGACATCACTCATCAGGCAGTGCACGGCAAACCGGCGCTGGCAAAGGGTTGAACAGGACGGAGTGCTGGAGAGCTGGCTTGCTTAGGCAAGCCCGACTTCAGCAAACTTCGCTTCAACGATCTCACGATCGAAGGGCTTCATAATGTACTCGTTTGCGCCGGCGCGCATCGCTTTGGCGATGTGGGCGACATCATTCTCAGTGGTACAGAAAACCACCTTCGGTTCAGCACCACCTTCTTCCGAACGCAGGGCCTTGAGAAACTCAAGACCGTCCATGACCGGCATGTTCCAATCCAGAAAGATCGAATCCGGCATGGCGCCCCGGCACTTCTCCAGGGCCTCTTCACCATCGGCGGCCTCATCAACGGTAAAATTCATATCCTCAAGGATGCGGCGAGCAACTTTGCGAATAACGCTTGAATCGTCGACAACCAAACAGGTCTTCATGACGCAGTGTCCTTTCAAAAGCGGCGAACGCCCATCAGAAGGCGAGAACTAGGCGGCGACGCTCTCACTCATCGATTGCAGCACCCGGTCAACATCGAGAATAACCATCAGTGTCCCTTCCAAACGATGAACACCGGCGGAAATAACGGCCCATCGCGGGTCGAGATTAACCGGATTGGGTTCGCGCTCGGCCATGGGCAGATTCAGGACCTCACCGACCTTGTCTATGATGAGGCCATAGCTTTCGCCCTTGTAATCGATCCCGACAGCCATCCGGTTGATACCTTCGCCCGCTGGCGGCAAATCCAGCTTCCAGCGCATGTCAATCGCCGTCACGATCCGCCCGCGCAGGTTCAAGACCCCGGCAATCTCGTTGTCGGTGAGCGGCACCGGTGTCATGGTGTCAGGCGTGAAAACATCATGCACGCGAGAGATCGGCAGGCCGAACAACTGCTCGGCGATGTAGACCGTGACGTACTGGGTTACATCTTTGGACAGGACATCAAGCCCGGAAGCGATCCGGCTGTCGTCATTGTTTGCATCACGAATGGCGCTCATGCCGCCAACTCCACTTCACTGGTTTGCTCTTTGATCGCTGCGATAAGACCGGTGCGGTCAAACTTCGCCACATAGTCCGAGAAGCCCGCTTCACGGCCGCGTTCAACGGCTGCCGGAGAGGCATGGGCCGACATCGCAATGATCGGCGTGTTGGCGTAACGGCTGTCTTTGCGGACTTGCGAGGTGAACTCATAACCCGACAGACCCGGCATCTCGATATCACTGACGATCGCATCGAACTGATGGCCGTCTTCCAACATCTCCAGAGCCTGCTGGGCATCCTCACATGCCGTCACATTGTAACCGGCGGCACGCAGGACCGGCCCAAGCATGTTGCGGAAGAAGGAACTGTCATCGACCAGCAGGACGTCGAACGACTCCCGCTTGGAACCGACATCCTTCATCATGAACCAATCGTCGAACGCAAGCGGCATGAAATAGCCGACGTCGATCACTTCGGTGGCTTTGCCCTTGATGACAGCCGAGCCCAGCAAACCCGGCTTCTCGGACGTGACCTCAATGTCGAGAACCTCTTCCACGATGTCGACGATCTCATCCACCATCAGACCCATGGAGCGATGCTCATCGGCAAACACGAGCATCGGCTGCGTACCTTTGTCGCGCAGCTGCATGTCCTCGTTCACTTTCACCAAAGGCATCAGGTGACCGCGGTACTGGACAAGGTCGCGGCCATTCGCATGTTCGATGGCCTCGCTCTGAATCTCCTCCAGGCGTGTGACCAGCGAGAGCATGACCGCCTTCGGCTCCTCCCCACCGGCACGGAAGACCAGAAGTGAAACCGCCTCTGCTTCGCCGGAAACTTCCGCCTTCTGGTCCGTATCGGTCTGCTCGGCCACTTCGCTGTCGATCGCAGAACCGATGGCATTGGCGATCCCGTTCGGATCCAGGATCATGATGACGGACCCGTCACCGAGGATGGTGTTGCCGGAGAACATCGTAAGATGGCGGAGCATCGAGGACATCGGTTTGACCACGATTTCCTCGGTATGGAACACCGCATCGACCACAAGGCCGAAGGTCTGATTGCCGACCTGCATGACAACGATGAAGCCTTCTTCACCGATTTCCATGATCTTACTGTCATTGTCGCCATCACCTTCGATGACCGGCTCCGCACCCAGAAGCTGAGAGAGCGGCGACAAAGGCAGCAGCTTGTTGCGCAGGCGCAAGACAGGAGTGTTGCGGATGGTTTCGATCTTGTGCTCGGAGTCTTTCTGCGCACGTACCAGTTCTACGACTGCGAGCTGCGGAATCGCAAAACGTTCGCCGGCAGACTCGACGATCAAGGTGGACACGATCGCCAGCGTCAGCGGGATCTTGATCATGACGACGGTGCCGCGACCTTCCTGGCTCTTCAGGTCGATCGTACCGCCAATGGCCTCGATGTTGGTCCGCACCACGTCCATGCCGACACCACGGCCGGAGACGTTGGTCACCTGCTCTGCCGTGGAAAGACCCGGATGGAAAATCAGCTTGTGAATCTGAGTCTCCGACATCCGGTCGATTTCGGCTGCGGTATAAAGCTCGTTGTCCAGCGCCTTCTGCTTCAAACGCTCGGTCGGCAGACCTTTACCGTCGTCGGCAATCTCAATGATGATGTGACCGCCTTCATGGTAGGCAGACAGCTTGATCGTGCCCTTTTCAGGCTTGCCCAGAGCAGCGCGGTCAGCGGGCAACTCAAGACCATGGTCCGCTGAATTGCGCACCATATGGGTCAGCGGGTCCTTGATGAGATCAAGCACCTGGCGATCAAGCTCGGTCTCGGCGCCAACCATCTCAAGCTCGATCTCCTTGCCGAGTTCACCGGCCAGATCGCGAACGATGCGCGGGAGTTTCTGCCACGCGTTGCCAATCGGCTGCATGCGCGTCTTCATCACGCCCTCTTGCAGCTCAGCCGTTACATTGGACAGGCGCTGCAGCGGAACCTTGAACTCCGAGTCTTCATGACGGCGAACGATTTCGAGCAACTGGTTGCGCGTCAGCACCAGTTCCGAAACCATCGTCATCAGGTTTTCCAGCGTATCGACCGAAACGCGGATCGACTGCGACGCCAGCGACTTTTCACCCGCTGGCTTATCGCCACCTTCCGCAGCCGGAGCGGCTGGTGCCGGACGTTTGGCCGGAGCTTTCTTCTCAGGCTCGGACTTGGCCTTGGCGTCGTCAGCGCTTTCTGCCTTCGCCTCAGCTTTGACGTCTTCGCTGGTCTCGGTTTTGGCCTCTTCAGCCGACGCCTTCGCACCTTTCACTTCAGCAAGGGCTTCCTGCAACTGCTCTTTGGCAGCGGCAGCGGCGTCGAAACTGCTCTCTGTTTCATTGAAAATGCGATCCAGCTCATCCAGCGGCACTTCGCCAGGCTTCAACTCGCGCTCTTCAACCTCAATCGGTGCTTCTTCCTCTGCAGCCGGCGCCGACGCTTCTGCGGCGGCTGGCTCTTCGGTCGATGCAGCTTCTTCCCCGCTCTCCGCAGCCAGCGCCATACGTTCCAGTTCGCTGATAAGGTCCTGGTCGTCACCCTCGGGTTCGGTCCCGTTTGCTTCCAGATCAGCCAGAATGGCTTTCAGGCGATCGATGGAGAGCAGGATAAGACTGACGCCTTCAGTCGTAACGGGGCAACCGTCGCGATACTTGCCCATCAACGTCTCGCCAGCGTGCGCGAGGCTCTCCAGCCTCGGCAGACCAAGGAAGCCGCACGTTCCCTTGATCGTGTGCACAAGGCGGAAAATGTTATCTAGGATTTGGGCGTTGTTCGGGTCCTGCTCGAACTTCACAAGTTCGACGTCAACAACATCAAGGCTCTCATTTGTTTCCGTCAGGAACTCGAGGAGAAGATCGTCCATACTCACATCCTATTCAACCGCCCCGTCCCAACGAGGACAAACAATCGCGACTATGTTGGGCGCAGAGCTTAAAAAGCCCTAACCACAGTGCATTTAGGTAGAAGTTGAACGGGAACGGTTAATTTAAACTGAAACGCAGCTGGCGCGCCCAGTTGATCTGTCGGCAAACAGACGGTCTCATAGGTTAATGCCCACGGGCCGTTGCGTCAGGATCAATAAAGAGCCTTGGAAAAAGGCGGAATATTATCTCTAGACTGCAACTGTTTTGAACGTAATCGAGCTGTCGCCCATATCCGGTTCAATGCGCACACCGACCGCTTCGGCCACCTTGATCAGGTGGTACAAATGCACATTGCGCACATGGATACCGTCTGCAAAACGCATGGACAGCGCATCCTCGGCACCCTGAGGGATGATAACCTTCTGGGCTTCGCCACGCACCACCAGTTGGGCCTTGCCAGTCAGATCCGAGCCGTCCAATGTTATTGATCCGCCACGCGGTATGGAATCCTTGGTCAATGCAAGGACTCCCAAAACAAGCTTTGCCACGGTCTTGGGAACGATCAGGCGTTCCAGATTCCAGGTCAGCGTTGTGCGATCGTCATTGATGTAGGGCTCAGCGGCTTCCTTGGCTTCGCCAAGATCGACATCCCCGCCCACATCTCCATAGGCTCCGTAAGCAATGCGCACGAAAGCAAGTTTGTGCACCGCTTGAGCGCTCGACTTCTGCATAAGTGTCTGCGCGACCTCTCGCGTGGACTCATCGTTTGCCGTTGCCCACATCTCCATCGCACTTGAGGACGCTCCAACTGGCGAGATGATATCATGGCACGTCTTGCTGACGATGAGCGATGCGAGATCCATGGCGCTGGGTTCGGGAAGAGACGACATCAAGGTTCCTCATGCAGGGAGAACATCGCCATCAGGTCTGGCGAATCGAGCCTAGTGTAACAACCCAGCACAATTACGAAACCGGCCATGGAAGACACCAGAATGCATTAGGGAGCCAATGAACGCTCTATTTCAAACCAGTTTGCGTCTGCCAGAGCTAACAGGCGGGCGGCCTCCAACAAAAAGGCATAACGGGCAGCAGCATCGCTGAAAAGAAACACCCGGTTGTCAAGAACCACCGAAACTTCAGGATGCCCATCGGAAACGGCCCCGCGCGCCATCATCAACGCGCCATGGCCGCCATAGGCCGGCACATAGCGCTTGGGATCTTCAACAAAGGCCGCCAGATTGCCCTCATTGGCAAATCGCCAGACCAAGTCGCGATAAATCAGCTCGTAATCGGCAGAACCCAGTCGCGGTCCACCATCCGCCAGATAAGCCACTGGATCGTAACCAAAGAGCGCCAGCTGATAGTCGGGATCGGAGACAATGCGTTCACTGGCCTTTGCCGGCAAACATGCCAAGAAGACCAGCCCTGCAAGAACAAGGGCCGGCAACCAGTCGGCGAAGTCTCCCTTTGATCGCATTGGAACCATTCGTTCACCATATTGACGGTAATCTGTTCGCATAGTGCCTGTAGCCCAAACCTGGCGTCCGAATTGGACCCGCGATGAGCCTCAGGCCTCACAATGGTCAAATGTTAGCGCTGATCTTTGAGCGGACCGTTAAGCCCGGTGAAAATCATACCTGGCGGGCCCCACCAATCGAGCAGCCTTTGAAAGGACGAACGCATGTCGCCCGTTGTTGCCATCTCCGATCCCGTCAAACGTTACCGCTTGCGCGGCGTGCATGGAATTGCGCTTGCCTTCGCACTGGCCATCTTGCTGACGATCACAGCACCTGTGCTGGCTCGTGCTCAGCAGCAGCAAACCGGCAACACCTTCACCTCGCAGGAACTCGTTGATTCCGGGCACGTCTTCTTCGGCAACATGGCGCGCGGCATGGCTGAAGTGGTTGAGAATCTGACGTCCCAGTACGGTCAGCCGAACGGCTATATTCTCGGCGAGGAAGCAAGCGCGGCATTCTTTGGCGGACTGCGCTATGGCGAAGGCGTTCTGTACACACGCAATGCCGGCAATCACCGCGTGTACTGGCAGGGTCCATCGATTGGTTTCGATGTCGGAGGAGACGGAACACGCACCATGATCCTCGTCTACAACCTGCCATCGGTCGACACGATGTATCAGCGCTTCCCAGGGATCAGCGGATCGGCATTTCTGGTTGGCGGCCTTTCTGCGTCAGCCAGCCAGTCGGCTCAGGTGGTCGTGGCTCCCATCAGGGCCGGTATCGGTGCCCGGCTGGGTGTCAATGTCGGGTATTTGAAGTTCACCCGCGAACCGACCTGGAACCCTTTTTAAGAGACATGCAGAGACGCCTGTCCGCGGTCAGGGCTCATTGATAGGATTGGAATGGCGTTCGATATGGCAAGCCATACAAGGAAAAGTCCGAAGAGCGGGGTTTAATCCCCTGTCAGGGGCTTTGACGGCATAGGGGGCCGTCCCCAATCGACTATCCTTCGGATCGGGCGGATAAATAGGCCCTGACCCAAAGCCATTCCAGCGTGACGATAAGTGCTTTTGGACGAGGATGACGTTAACCATCATGCAAGATGTGAGCGCCGTCACGCGGTGTTCAAGCGAATTTGCTACGTCTTAAAGCCCGGCAAACCTTGCACAAACAAACGCCATGGTTGACAGTGGGTTAACAGTCTCTTTCAGGTGGTAGTTCCGTGACAGTTGCGAGCATTGTTGTCTTCCTGCTTGGGTTTTTTATCGCGTGTTTGCTTGGTCTAATCGCTTGCCGTCTGGTCTGGGTTCGAGCCGTTCGGTTGACCCGCGCACGCCTTGAGCGTGACCGGCCAGAAACATTGCGCTCGTTTGAAGCCCGGATCGCCGGTGCGCAAGCCAAAGCAGCCATCAGCATTCGAGAGTTGGAACGTTCCTTGGAGCGGGAACGGCAAATCTCCGCACAGGCTCGCCTGATGGCCGATCAGCTCTCATCCTCTTCAGCACTCGCATTGGCTGAACGGGACGACAGTCAGGAAGCGCTCGTCAACCTCAGCGATACGTTGAACACCACGCGCGAGCATTTGCTCACCCAGGAAGAAGCGCTCGCGCGCAGCAACAACGTCGTGGATGATCTGCGCCGCGAGCTTAGCGATGCCCGGGCCGATCTCTCGATGCGGGACCAGGACATCGACCGGCTCACCACAGAAGTCGAAACGCTTCGGACTGAACTTGCCCAACAGATGGCTGGAGATGGCGACCCCAACACCGTTGCGGAGCTGGCTAAGGCTGGCAATGCATCCGCCATGGCACGTACCCAGATTGAACAGCTTCGCGAAACCGTACGCACGCTTCGAGCCGAGAAAAACACCGCTGAAGCTTCGGCCGCGCGAACTCGCCTGATGCTGGATGCACGCGACGACAATCAGGCACTTGCAGCCGCCAAGGCTGATTTTGCCGCAGAGCGCGAACACTTGGATGCCCGCATCGCCGAGCTGGAAGGTGAGCTGCGCGACACACGGAAAATGCCGCCTCAATCGATCAACGTTGAACGGCACAAAGAGCCTGTCTCCGCGCCGTTGACGGGCTCACGAACCGAAGGTGACGTGGACAATCTGCGTAAGTCCATTGATGCGATGACCGCCTCGCTGACCGCCGAGGCTGCCGTTGACGAGGCGGCCAACGATCGGGTCAATGCGCTGCTGGACGAAGCCGAGCGTGACGGTGCCGACAGCAGTCTGGTAACGTCTTTGGTGGAAGCACGAGACCGCCTTCGTTCCAGGAAAAGCACGACCGGTACCAAGAAGAAACCGGCAAGACTGACAACCACATCCAAACCCCCGAAGCGCCCGCCGGGCAAACCGGCCAAAGGCGCAAGCAAAAGCGCCAAGATAAGCGCAGCAACCGTGTCGGGCACACCTTCTGAAAAGCCAAGCGGCATGCCACGCGCCAGCGAGAACGACCTCAAAGTTATCTAGGGTCAGGACCCCTTCATGTGATTGAAATGGCGTTCGATAGGGCAAGCGATACAAGGAAAAGTCCGAAGAGCGGGGTTTATCCCCCGCTCGAGGACTTTGACGCCGTAGGGCGCTGGCCAATCGAGCGTCCCTCGGATCGGGCGCATTTGCACGGACTGCTGTGTCGCAACCCCTTGAAAGTCGGAAGACGTCCTGCGGGCTTGCTCCGTGCATCTGCACAAACACGCCACGACCATTTCAACCAGATGAATGGGTCCTGACCCTAGAGTTTGCATTCGGCAAGCGACCGGGAAGATCGCCACATCTTCAATCCCGTTATAGACTTAGGAATATATGCATCAGCACGGACGGGTATAGCACGACTGTCCTGCTGCACATTCAAGTGGCACGTTGGCCGTGTTGACGCCATCGATGATACCCGTCCCGGGGACATGGCATCGATACGTCCACTCCTCCCTTGAACCTAGCGAGGCGCCCGACAGGCGCCTCTTTTTTATGCGCCTGCAACACGCACTGCGTGTAAGCACTTGAAACACACGCAAAAGGCATCATTTCCTATCCCCGGCAAAGAGAACTGGCTGGTGGTGATGCTGCATACAGAAGTGTACGAAGACAACGTCGAAGCCCATGTGAACAGAGGGCGTCAACATGCCTTCTGGCATGGCTATCTGGCAGCCAAAGATCAACGTAACGATGCACTGCCCACCGTAGATGCTGTTTGTGGCGAACAGACCCGCGAACTGGATGACTGGATGTCCCGTCTGCAGGAATTGCCGGACGGCGATTTCTTGTACACGCATCACGGCAAAGAACTGGCCACAGCCATGGGGAGATCTTGGCTTGGCCAGCGGGCTTCCCACTACAAGGACCAGTCCTGCAGCTTCTTCCTCACATGCTACAAGCAGGTTGCCAAAACCAAAGCCCCGCTTGTTACGGTTTCAAATGAGCCATCCGGTGGAAGCGTGGCAAGCTGGAAGTCATTGCTGGTGCCAGCCGTCGACGGAGCCGGTCAACTCAACATAATCGCGCTTTTACGCCCCGTTCAAAGGGAGCATGCCGTTATTTCAGGACTGCTGGATATCGTCGATGATCCGGTTCTTGTGTTTCAAATGATCCGCAACAGCGGCCAGGAAGTCATTGACGCCAGGATCACGCAGCTCAACACCGCGGCTGAAAAACTTCTGAAAATCAAGAATGTGCGGCATCTGCATGTGTCGGACTGCGCGCCACAACTGTTGCAGGAACCGATGCGATCAATGGTCCGAAAGGCCTACTCGGAAGCAAGGAAAGGCTGGTTCAACGAGCCATTTGTCCTTGGCGATGAAGCTTTCCGGGCCGCCACTGCAACTCCCAACGCCGATGGTGCTGTGATCAGACTGCTGCGCTAGCAGATGAACTGCCGCATTGCCAAAGAACGCTCTAGGCGACCTGCTCAACAGGCTGACCGTCCT
>JANQJE010000016.1 GCA_028281795.1 Cohaesibacteraceae bacterium
AGATATTCACGACGAGAATCTCCCCTTGGACGAAATACGCCGGAGAATCCGCGATGACCATATCGCCGACGCTGAAGTAACCATCGTCCTCATCGGCCCTTGCACCTGGCAGCGCAAGCACGTGGACTGGGAGATCTCGGCCAGCACGCTCAGAGCCATTCTCTCGCGCATCGCTGCGCAGGACCGTGCGGCGTCCGTCTACGAGGTTCGCACCGCGATAGGCGAACAGACCAAGACGTTCCGTGAGGCCGCCAATCTGTTCGGTTGCACCGCACCTTTCGGGGCAGTCGCGGGTCAGGGATCGCTGGTGCTGCACGTCGACAAGGCGCGTATCTGGGACCTGACGGAATGGTTGCGCGCGCGCGGCGCCACATCCATCACGATCGGCGAGCTTGCCTATGTGCTGGACGGATCGTCGGAAGACTTCGCGTCCGTCTACAAGGCGCTCGGCATCTGAAATAGGGTGCATATCAAAAAAGTGGCCGTCCCCGGGGGTGAGGACGGCCGCTGCCAAATCTGCGCATCGGGGGACGCCTTGGCAAGATGAAAGCGGTTCAGGGTGGCCAGCATAGGCTCGGGGGAACGCACATCGGCCGACCGCTTACAAGCAGAATTACGTATGCTGAATCGCACTGGATCATCGCATGGTTAAAAAAATCGATGACCGTCTTGTCAGTATCCAGACTACCAGTGCGTGGTGCCTGGCGCGCCCTTGATGGGGCCGGTGATCCAGGGCGTCACCCAACCGCCATAGAAGTTGCCGGGTTGCGGCGTTGCTTCGATCCCGTCAACAAGGCAGCGGTCCATCGGATGGCAGTAAAAAGCGAGATAGTCCCTGATCAGGGAAAACCGCGCAACGGGATTGGGATAACACCAGGCCGACGCCTCCAGCGTTTTGCCGCCTCCGGTGACATTGAAGTAGCGCGCAGGACCTTTCCACTCGCAAATGGACTTTTGTGCATTCGGGCTTAGAACGCCCTCGGCTACATCGCCTGGCGGGATGTAATAGGTCGGCGGGTGATAGGTCTCCAGCACGCGATAGGCGCCCCGGGTCGACACAATCTCTTCGCCTCCAAACGTGATCGTGATCGGATAGGGGGCGGTTTCCAGCAGCGGCGGACGCGGATAGGTCCCGACATCTTCAACGGTATGAATGGCCGTGGAGCCCTGAACGGACGAGAGGTGCGTATCTGTCATGCGCCCCATGTGGGGCGGTCACGACACATGGCAAGCTGTCCTCCACACCACCTGAGAACAAAGCAGTCTAACAGGTCGGGCGGAGAACCAGAATGAAGGCACCATGATCCGGGTGACGCACCCGCACAGGCTGCAGAACACAGCGCTCGACAATCCTCTCGATTGCGTCCAACTGGGTATAGGGCATTTCACCCATCGCTGATTGCGCACCTGCCTGATTGAGGGCCACTACGGCAAAACCGGAGATCAAGAAAACAACAGCGAGCAGCAGGAGAGCGAATCGGTGCATGGGCCCGGGGAAACGCGCGTCGGCCGAGGCGTCCATCGAAGGACGTCTGGTAAAGAAGGTTCGAGCCATGGGAGCCTCCGGAAGACTGGGGTGATCGGATCTTTGCCGTAGACTCTGTCTAGCCGCATCATCATGAGATAACTGTGCTCGCCATCACATGTTCGTGCTTGCCGTTGGCGGGCACGGCTGGACGAAGGCGGCGTAATCAGCTTTCTTGTGGGGGTCTATCGGACTGAGTGGTGAGAAACGCGGAGTACTTGCATTGATCATGTGAACCTTTGGCGGCAAGAGAGTGACGTCACAGGGGTGCGCAAAGGGAAGACAATATGGATGGGGCAAACATCTTCACCGAGAGCCTTGCGTTGGCGGGCCTCGATCCTGCCTTGGCCAGAGGGCTTTCGGATCTCGCTCGGGAAACGGCGCTGTCCACCAACGAAGTCTTGTTTGTTGCCGGTGATCCAGGCGATTCCATGTATGCGATCCTGGAAGGCAGCCTGAAGGTTGCGGTGATTTCAGCCGAGGGCTCCGAACAACTGCTTGCCATTCTCGGACCTGGCAATGTGGTCGGCGAGATGGCGTTGCTGGATGGCGAGGCACGTTCCGCGACGGTGCAGGCCATCAAGAAGGCCCGCCTCGCTCGCATCAACAAAGTCGACTTCGATCGTTATGCCGACGCCAACCCCGCTATCTACCGGCACATGCTCTCACTCATTTCCCATCGTCTGCGTCAGGCGAACGACGTGCTGGCGGCGCGGTCCTTCCTTTCACTGCCTGGCCGCGTTGCTGTGGCGCTGCTGCAACTGGGTGAGACCTTTGGCAAGGAGCTGCCGAACGATCGGCTGCTGGTGCATTACAAGGTAAGCCAGGCCGATCTCGCCAGTATGGCAGGGGCGGCACGCGAGAATGTCTCGCGCATTCTCAATACCTGGAAGCGTGACGGGCTGATCTCTCGCATCTCCGGCTACTATTGCATTGAAAAGCCGTCTGAGCTTGCCCGATTGAAAGCGATGTAACATCGCAGTAACTTTTCTGGGCTGTTCGCGGTTTTCCAAACGTCATGAATCTGTCGCGCGCTCTTGCTAGCGCCTGCGGGATCACACATCTCGGGAGACAGACCATGACATCACCTCTATGGCGCATTGCGACGCTGGGCGTAGCGCTTGCCGCCACAACGGCCCTTGCGGCTCCTGCTTTCGCTGACATGCATAGTGGTATGGCGTTCAACCGGATCGCCACCTTCCCGGTTCTGGCCAACCTGCCAGCCGAACGCGACGCCGAAGGTGAGACGGTCGCCGAGATCATCGCTGCGTCGGAAGACGGTATGACGCTGATCTACACCGACTCCGAACAGGAGGCGCTCGGTTTCATTGATATCACGTCGCCGGCTTCGCCAATTGCGTCTGGTTTCGTGGAGCTGCCCGGCGAGCCCACATCCGTCGCGGTGTCGGGTGATATCGCGCTCGTTGCCGTCAATGAATCCGAAGACTATGTGAACGTTGCCGGCGACTTGATTGCTGTCGACATCGCATCTCAGGAGATCGTTGCCACCTGCGCTCTTGGTGGTCAGCCCGACTCCATTGCAACGGGCGAAGGTTTTGTTGCCGTTGCCATCGAGAATGAGCGCGATGAAGACCTGAACGATGGCGTGATCCCACAGCTTCCGGCAGGCAATCTGACCCTTGTCGATCTCGATGGCGGCGTGCCGGTCTGTGACAGTTTGCGCGCGGTCGATCTGACAGGGCTTGCCGATGTGGCGCCATCCGATCCGGAGCCTGAGTTCGTGGCCATCCATGATGACCAGATCGTCGTCACTTTGCAGGAGAACAACCATCTGGCTGTGGTGGATCGTACAACGGGCGACGTGACCGCCCACTTTTCCGCCGGCAATGTCGATCTCACCATGATCGATACCGAAGAAGAAGGTGTGATCCGTCCTGTTGAAACCGTCCAGGGCCTAGTGCGCGAACCGGATGCCGTCAAATGGCTCGATGAAACGCACTTCGTGACCGCCAACGAAGGCGACTATGAAGGTGGCTCGCGAGGGTTCAGCATCTTCTCCACCTCTGGCGGCGTCGTCTACGATTCCGGCAACACGCTTGAGCATCTGGCCATTCGGCTTGGTCACTATCCCGAAGAACGTTCCGGCAACAAAGGGGCCGAGCCTGAAGGCATCGAAGTGGCCATGTTCGGTGATCATCCGATGATCTTTGTCGGGCTGGAGCGTTCCGGTCTGGTTGCGGTTTATGATGCATCCGATCCGGCTGCTCCGGAGTTCCGGCAGGCGTTGCCGACGGGCGTCGGGCCGGAAGGACTGGTGGCCATCCCACAGCGCGATCTGTTCGTTGTTGCCAACGAGACCGACCTCATCGAGGACAATGGCGCGCGGGCATCGGTGATGATCTACCGCCTGGAAGATGGCGGCCCGGCCTATCCGACGATTCAGTCCGCCGATGACATGGGCGCGCCTATCGCCTTTGCCGCGCTGTCCGGTCTTGCCGCTCACCCGGATGAGGCAACGACACTCTTTGCGGTGTCGGACTCATTCCTCACCGAGGCCGCGATCTATCGGGTTGATGCGTCGGCAATGCCGGCCACCATCACCGACCGTATGGTTATCAGTCAGGACGGATCGCCGGTCGAAAATCTCGATCTCGAAGGCGTTGCGGTCGCAGCCGATGGCGGCTTCTGGCTTGCTTCGGAAGGCCATCCGGACCGCGATCGGCCCAACCAGATCATCAAAACCGATGCCATGGGCAATGTTGAGGAGATGATCGCGCTGCCGGAAGAACTGATCGGCGGCTGGGCGCGTTTCGGCCTGGAAGGTGTGACGGTCGACGGCGACATGGTCTGGGTGGCGCAGCAGCGGTCCTGGGGCGACGATGATACCGGGCAGGTGAAGCTCATGGGCTACGACACGGCCTCCGGCGCATGGTCGGCAGTGAGCTATCCACTCGATACACCTGAGCGCGGCTGGGTTGGTCTCTCCGAGATCACAGCTCTGGGCGATGGCCGTTTCATGATTGTCGAGCGTGACAACCAGATCGGTGGCAACGCTGCGGTGAAACGGCTCTATGTCGTCGATCTGTCAGGTGTGACGCCAGGCATGTCGGCCATGGATGCACCCCTGGTTGAGAAGGTGCTGGTGCGTGACCTTTTGGCCGATCTGGAAGAGGCCAATGGCTATGTGCTCGATAAAATCGAGGGTTTCACCATCGCAGCCGATGGCACGCCTTACATCATCACCGACAATGACGGTGTGGACGACCATTCCGGCGAAACGCAGTTCATCCGTCTGAACCAGCTGAGCTTCTGATAGAACAAGAGCAACCGAGCCAAAGCGGTCGGTCTTTGGACCGGAGCGGGTGTTGTAACCAAGCGGTCGGTCTTCAGACCGGTTTGCACACACAAACAAAAAGGGGCGCTCCAACGAGCGCCCCTTCGTTATGCTGATACGGTTTCCCTTTAGAAACGGTACCGCAGGCCAACCAGGCCGGATGTTGAATTCAGGTCGGTCGAGCTTGCTACGGAACCGCCGGCAACCGTTGATGTCAGGTCGACGTCCATGATGCTTTGATAGCGCACCATCCCTTCCAGCGTGAGGCGGTCGGTCAGATCGTAGCCAACACCACCGGCCAACTGCCAGGTGAAGGCGGTGTTGTCATCGTCCATCAACACGTTGCCACCGGCGCCATGGCCATCGAAGTCAACGCTTGCCAGGCCAAGACCGACGCCTGCAAAGGGACGGAAACCGCCAAGATTGGCATCGACATAGGCATTGACCATGCCGGTGAAGGCCGTGGTGTCACCTGTCGGTGCAGGCTGGGCAACACCCCCGATGGAGTGGCCGTCCACTTCAAAACTGGAGTAACCGATTTCAGCTTCCAGGCGACCGCCAAAGCCGGGGAAGAACTCTGTTTCGTAGCCGGCAAAAGCCGAACCGGTCAGGCTCCAGTCGTCATAGCTGTTGTCGACAGTTGCAGGCCCGCCGATCACGAAGCTGGTGTCATCAAGCATGCCGAAGCCGCCGCGCACGCCCACATACGGGCCGAAGCGCGAGAAGCTCGATTGCACCCGATCCTCCACGTAGGGAGCGGGCGAATAGGTCTGTGGTATATCGGCAGCTTGCGCCTGACCGATGATCAAACCGCCGACGCCGCCCAGCGTCACGGCCAGAGCCAGCGCGACAGGGCGCTTGGTGCTCTGATTGAAAGATTGAAGATACGTCATACTGGGATCTCCCCGCACTTGGTGTGAACAGTCGCGCAGGGCCGATGGGCGCCGCGGCTGTTGCGGAAATGATCGGCAATTGCGCCGGTTGTTCGGACGCTCCATGGCGCGGAGATGGTGTTTGCGTGGCGAAAAGACGGCGGAAAAAAGGCGTCTGCCCGACCTCCTAATAAGATACTGAAAATATTGAAGAAAGCGATGATTTGCCGGTAGGGTTTTGGTAACCCTATGTGATGAATTCGAGCGGTTGTTCCGACGCTTTCACCAAGGACCAGAGCCAAACACGAGGTGGCTGGTCAGAACGGGCAGAGCAGGCCCAAATACGTCTACCACTGGCCCCGAGACAACCAGGGCTAGAAGCTGAACCGGGCTCCAAGAAGAACCTGGGTCGAGGATAGATCAATATCGCTCGATGGTCCGGTTGAGGAAACGAGATCGATCCCCGGGATGTCCTGGTAGCGGACCATCGCCTCCATCGTGAAGCTGTTTGTTACGTCAAACCCGACACCGGCCATAACCTGCCAGGCGAAGGCGTTCCCGGTGTCGTCCATCACGTCGGAGGCCGATACGACGCCATGATCATCAAAGGTAACGCGTGCCACGCCGACACCGCCGCCAACAAACGGCCGGAAGGCGCCAATGCCGTAGTCGAGATAGGTGTTGACCATACCGGAAAACACATCCGTTGAGCCGAACGAGTTCGCCGGTGTTACGAGCGCTCCGGCAACTGTGTGGGTATCCACGCCAAATCGGCTGGCGCCCAACTCGCCTTCCAGGCGAATGCCTGCGCCCATATAAAGATCGGGAATTTCGAAGCCGATGAAGACAGACCCGGCAAGGCCAACGTCATAGTCGTTCTCGACGATGCTCGGACCAGCTATCGTGAAGGATGTATCGTTCGCCCAACCGGCGCCTGCGCGAGCGCCTGCATAGAAGCCGACGGCTCGGAATGCGTCGTCGAAGCGGGCTATGTCGGGGACATCGGGAAAATCGGAAAAATCATCGACATCGGCGGAGAGCGCCACCGTTGCTCCAACACCAGACAACATCGTGCAGCCCAAAAGGGCGCAACAAAGACCACGCAACATACGCAACACCTCAACACTGACAGGCGGCGCGCTGCGCGGCCTGACGACGCTTGAACTGCTGCTTTGATAAAACGTTAAGGTTAATGGGGCGTTGGCAAAGGGTTGCCGAGCGGTAAACACGCGGCCGTTCTGCAGGAACGGAGCCAACCAACACGCGGTCGTTCCGCAGGAACGGAGCCAACCAACACGCGGTCGTTCCGCAGGAACGGAGCCAGCCAACATGCGGTCGTTCCGCAGGAACGGAGCCGGCCAGCATGAAGTCGTTCCGCAGGAACGGAGCCAACCAACACGCGGTCGTTCCGCAGGAACGGAGCCA
>JANQJE010000019.1 GCA_028281795.1 Cohaesibacteraceae bacterium
GCAAGCCTGATGTTGTTTTTGATCGCCGTTTGGATCGAGCCCCGAGAACCTTGGCAATTTTCCAATTGGGTCAGCATCGTCATGGTCATCGGCATGTTCGGCATGTTCGCGAACATCGCCCTGTTCGTGAACGTCTCGCTCATTCTCGCTGCACTCTCTGTGCTCGGCGCGACGCTGACATTGCCGGGCATTGCAGGCATCGTGCTGACGGTCGGCATGGCGGTCGACTCCAACGTGCTGATCTTCGAGCGCATCCGCGAGGAAGTGCGGCGCGGACGCAAGACCATCGCAGCCATCGATGTTGGTTTCCGCGAGGCCTTGCGCACCATTCTGGATGCCAACATCACGACGCTGATCGCTGCCGTTATCCTGTTCCAGCTTGGCTCCGGTCCGGTGCGTGGTTTCGCTGTCACGCTGGCCATCGGCATTGTGACGACCGTGTTCACGGCTTACACGCTGACGCGCCTCTTGATCGCGCTGTGGGTCAAATCCCGCCGCCCGACCGCGCTTCCCATCTGATTTGCCCCTGAAGGCCTGACCTCATGTCGTTTGCCCTGATCAAACTCCTGCCCGCTGAGCCGAAGATCCGCTTCATGGCGTTCCGCAACTGGGCCTTTCCGTTTTCCATCGTCATGATGGTGGTCTCGCTCGGCCTGTTCGGTGCTCTGGGGCTGAACCTTGGCATCGATTTCCGTGGCGGCACGGTGATCGAAATCCGCACCACGGACGGTCCGGCGGATATTGCCGGTATCCGTACCCAGCTCAACCAGTTGCAGTTCGGCGATGTCGAAGTGCAATCCTTTGGCAACGAAACCGATGTGCTGATCCGCGTTCAGCAGCAGCCGGGTGGCGACCGCGCCCAGCAGGCTGTCGTCGAACGGGTGCGTGCAGAACTCGGAGAAACGGCTATCGAATATCGCCGGTTCGAAGTGGTGGGGCCGCGCGTCTCCGGGGAGTTGGCGATTGCCGGCATTACCGCTGTTGTCGCGGCACTGGGGGCGATCCTGATCTACATCTGGGTGCGTTTTGAATGGCAGTTTGCGGTCGGAGCGATCATAGCGACCGTCCACGATGTGATCCTGACGCTCGGGCTTTTTGCGGTGACCGGACTGGACTTCAACCTGTCTTCCATCGCGGCCATTCTGACCATTGTCGGCTACTCGCTCAACGACACGGTGGTCGTCTATGACCGTGTGCGCGAAAATTTGAGGCGCTACAAACGCATGCTGATCGACGATCTGCTCAATCTGTCGGTCAACTCCATGCTCTCGCGCACCATCATGACCTCGGTGACGACCCTGATCGCGCTCGGCTCGCTGTTCCTGTTTGGCGGGGAGATCATCCGCTCGTTTACCGCCGCGATGATCTGGGGCGTTCTGGTCGGCACCTATTCTTCGATCTTCGTCGCCGGCCCCGTTCTGGTGTATCTGAAGCTTCGCCCGGCCAAACCGGCAGGCGGAGCTAGCGCCGATGATGCGGATTCCGGCGATTCCGGCGAAGCCGAAACGGGTGATGAGGCCAAAGCCTGAGGCTTGCGGCGTAAGGCATGGCAGAAACGGCAGACGAGGACAGGTTCCTCCCGCAGCAAGCACCGATAGACGCCGTTCAGGACACCGGCTTCCGTTTCGGCGGCATGTCTCATCAGGGCAGCCTCATGGCCCTTCCGGGCCGCACGCAGGCCTGGGTGCCGCCGGATTCGGCGTTTGACCTGTCGGCAGAGGCGCTCCGTCCGATCCTCGATCAAGCCGACACCATCGACATTGTGGTCATCGGCACGGGGGCAGATATCGCGGTATTGCCTGAGGCCACACTGACGGCCCTGCGTGATACCGGTCTTGCCGTGGAAATCAGTGCCACGCGCGCGGCTGTGCGCACCTACAACATTCTCCTGTCGGAAGATCGTCGGGTTGCCGCCGCGCTGATGACCCTCAAATAGGGTAAGACAGAGCAACGAAAGGCCACCGGCTGTCCGAGACGCCCATCATCTTCGCGACCGACCATCTGCGCACCAACGATTTCGACTGGTACGCCGCGCTGCAGTTCGCCCCGGCGGACAGGCGCGAGGCCTGCATTGCGATCTTCGCCTATCTTGCCGAAGTTGCACGCGTCCGGTCGCTGGTCTCCGAACCGATGCCGGGTGAAATCCGCCTTCAATGGTGGCGCGACACGCTGTCCGGCACGGCGCACGGGTCTGTCGAGGCCAACCCGTTGGCGTCTAGCCTGTTGCAGGCGATGAAAGCACACAACGTGCCTGCAGAACCACTATTGGCCGTGCTCGACGCCCGCACCTTCGATCTCTACGACGATGCGATGCCTTCGACCGGCGATTTTGAAGGCTATGCCGGGGAGGCGTGGTCCGGCCCGATGGCGCTGGCGGCTTCGGTCCTGTCAGGCGAGAGCCCGGCGCGGTTTGCCGATCTGGCTGGGCATGGCGGCGTTGCATTGACCGTCGCGCGCACGCTTGCCGCTCTGCCGCTCTGGGCGGGCAGGGGACAATGTCTGCTGCCAGCCGATCTGATGCGGACCCACAGGTTGAAACGCGAGGTCTTGCAGGAACGCAAGGCGATCGCAGAACTGTCGGCAACCTTGCGCGCCTTTGCCGCCTATGGCCTCGATCACATAAACAAAGCGCGCATAGCCGCGCGGGACGTTGAAAGTGCCACCAACCCGATCTGGCTGCCGCTGGCGCTTGCCCGCTGGATGCTGGAAGATGCCGACCGCTGGGCATCGAACCCGTTCGACCGTCAGCTCACAGCTCCCAAATGGCGGCGGCTCTACCGGCTCTGGCGGGCCTCGAAACGGACACCGGTGTTTTAAAACCGCTCTCTAAGAGGGCATATATCCGCCGGTCTGACGCTTCCAGAGACGGGCATAGAGCCCATCGCGTGCCAGAAGCTCATTAGGCGTGCCTGTTTCGGCGATCTTGCCCTGATCCATCACAACGATGCGGTCGAGTTCCGATATGGTTGAAAGACGGTGTGCAATCGCCAGCACGGTCTTGCCGTGCATGAGGTCGGCAAGCCGCTCCTGAATCGCCGCTTCGGCTTCTGAGTCGAGCGATGATGTCGCTTCGTCGAGAACGAGGACCGGCGCGTTCTTCAGGAGCACACGGGCGATAGCGACGCGCTGACGCTGTCCGCCGGACAGCCGTATACCCCGGTCACCGACATGCGCATCGTAGCCGCTCCGGCCCTTGCCATCCTTCAAGTCGGCAATGAAGGCATCGGCCTGCGCCAACCGGGCCGCGGCTTCGACTTCGTCCAGTGTCGCCTCCGGTCTGCCATAGCGGATGTTGTCGAGGATGGACCGGTTGAGAAGCGCAACATCCTGCGTGATGACACCGATGCTGGCCCGCAGGCTGTCCTGGGTCACGTCACGGACATCCTGTCCATCGATTGTCACGGCGCCAGCCGTAACGTCATAGAGCCGCAGCAACAGGCTGACCAATGTCGACTTGCCAGCGCCCGAAAGGCCGACGAGGCCAACCTTTTCACCGGGCGCGATCTCCAGTGACAGATCATCAATAACGATCTTGCTCGCCTCATAGCTGAACCCGACGCGATCGAAATGGATGGCCCCGTCTGTGACCTGAAAGCGACGGGCATCGGAACGGTCGGTGATCGTCGGAGGCGTGGTGAGCACGGGCATCGCATCGCGCACGGTGCCCAGAACATCGGAGATGGTATAGCCAAGGCTGACGAAGGCGTAGGCATTGGCGTTCAGCATCCGCACCACGGTCGCCGCGGCGACAAACTCGCCAACCGTAACGAACCCAGCAACCAGTCCCCACATGCCGATGACGACAGTCGCGACCGTCAGCGCCACATTGAGCATGTGAACCGCCATGTCACCGGTCAGGAACGTGCGGCGCTGACGATGTTGCGTGTCGACCGTTTCGGCCATGACACGGCGGATCGCACCGGCTTCGGAATCTTCAGCAGCGAACAGTTTGACCATCTGTATGTTGCTGTAGACATCGGTCATCGCGCCCATGGCGCGGCTGCGCACCTCGGCCACCTTGGCCGATCGCTCCATGTAGATCGGTATGGCGATCCAGGCGACAGCCGCATTGGCGGCGATCCAGATGAGGACCGGGACTGCCAGCGGCCATGACAGCACGGCAAGCAGCGCAAAGGCTCCGAAGAACTGGATCAGATAGCGAGGCACGGCTTCGAAGGCGACCAGCAGCGATTCCTGAACCGAACTGGTGACCTGTCCGATCCTCGAAGCGACCTGTCCGGCAAACAGATCGTTGAAGAAGCCGACGTCTTGCCGCTCCACCGCCTTGTGACCCTGCCACCGCATCGCGGCAGGGAGTCCGATCATGACGGCCTGCGACATCAGTGCCCGGCGCGTGAAAAACAGGGTCGGCTCGATAATCGCGAGCAGGGCAATGACGCCAGCAAGCATCATGATGTTCTGCTCGACGAAGTCGAGCGGCCCGCTGACGACCACGCCGTCGACGATGAAGGCCAGCGCCCAGATCACCGCGAGCGCGATCCCGGCGGATGCCGCCGAGAGCAGCCCGACGACGGCCAGCAGCCAGCGGAACATCCCGGCAAAGTGCAGGATCAGCCGCACCGGCCCGTCGGCGGGCAGGGCGCGGACAGGAAAATCAAGCGGTCTTACGATCCGCTCGAACGGGCCGTAGATGCGATCGGAGAGAGACATGGGCGGACGTCTGAACGGGCTTCGGATTCGGCAGATCACAGCACACAGATCATCACCATGTGGCAAGACTGAAGCGTTTTGCGTTTTATCTGAGACAGTCTCATCGCAACTCGCGTTCGACCGGAGGGAGAGGCAGAGAGTTGAGATTCAAATCAAACGCGAACGCTACGAGCGGGCACCGTGATCGGTTTGGCACTTTTGACCTGCCGCCTTGTCAACGCTCCGGCCCGTTGGCATCGTTGTTTGATGTCCATTGCGATCACGCTCAGCGCCAACAATGCGACGGCCGAGGCTGTCCGTCGCGTCTGGCAGGTCGTAAGCACCTTCGAGGACGAACCTTCCATGGAGCGCATGGGCTATCCGCCGCACATCACGCTGGGCATCTGGCACCATGCGGACACCGAAGAGATTGGCCAGGCAGTGCGCGAGGTGTTTGAAAGCCGGAGCGCGATCCGTGTGACGTTTGATCGTTTACGCCACTTCGATGTCGAGCCGCTCGTCCTGTGGGCCGCGCCGCGCGATGTGACAGACCTCCAGGCGCTGCATGAGGACCTCCACAAGCGGCTCGATGTCGAGCGTTGCCATGAACTCTATCGGCCGGAGGCCTGGATCGCCCACTGCACCTTGGGCACGCATATTGCGTCGGACAAGCGGGACGCTGCGCTGGCCTTCGCATCCCGGCCATTGCAGCCTTTTGAGGTTGTCTTTGATCGCGTTGACTGGGTTTCAGCACCCACTGTCGAGGTCATGGGACAGTTCCCGTTGGGCGTGGAGCGCGTATAGCTCAGGCGCGCGGATCTGGCACGGCGCCCGGGACCTACCCGTCCTCTTCCTCATCTTCGTCCCAATAGTACCAGGCGACACCATAGGTGATCAGCCAGTAAATGCCGAACGCAACCGGTCCGATGATGGCCGTATATGTCACCCAGAAATCGGTTGTCGTGTTCTGCCAGACCACCACATTGATCAGCGCCAGGATGAGCGCAAGCGCCATCCAGCCCAGATGCAGCACCGTCCAGCCCGGAGGCACGATCAGCAGCTTATACCCCAGGGAGCGTTCCAGCAGGCTGGGTTTGAACGTGATGCCGACAGCCAGGATCAGCGCAAAGGCAACGCCGCCGATGGTGGGGCGCATCTTGATGTAATTCTCATCGTCCAGCGTCACGCCGACACCGAACATGAGCACCGACAGCGCAACGGTCGCGATGGCCAGAAACGGCAGTTGCCTGTCGATCCGATAGCGGATCGCAACGGCGACGACGGCGGCAACGATGGCCATGGCCGTTGCGACAAAAAACGTCCAGATCAGATTGGCCAGAAGGAAAACGATGCCCGGAAGAAATTCAAGAAAAAGGCGTCGGTCCATCGCTGAGTATGCCTGTCATCGTGTGTTTTCGGGAGATTGCCGGAGCAGCAGCTTCACGTATCACGCGCCAGCAGCCCGTCAAGCTCGCGCGCGCTCGGCAGCGCACTGATCGTACCGAAGCGCGAGATGGTGATCGCTGCCGCCTTGGCGGCAGCGTGCAGGGCAGGGACGTCCATCGGTGCATCCTGCCGGATCGAGGCCGCCAGCGCCACGCTCTGGTAGGTATCGCCGGCGCCTGTCGTGTCCACCACTGTGCAGGATTGCGCGGGAACAGTGTGAACGCCGTCCTTTGTGCCAAGCAGCGCGCCCTGTGCGCCGAGCGTCATGACCACCGTGGCGCTGCCCCGGTCGACCAAAGCCCGCACCGCATCCTCTCCGGTCTTGCCGGTGTAAGCCTTGGCCTCGGCTTCGTTCAGGAACTGCATAGCCGCGCGGCCAAGCAACCCGGCAAACCGCCTGTCAACGGGGGAGGGGTTGAACACCACACTCATGCTCCGGGTATCGGCCAGGTCGAAAAGCGTCGCCGTCATGTCGGCTGCCAGATTGCCTTGCAGGATCATCAGATCGCCGGGCGCAGCCTCGGCGAAAACGGGCGCCACCGTTGCGGCATCCAAAGATCGTGCGCAGTCGACTGTGGTCATGATGGCATTGCCGCCGCGCGGGTCGGCCATCACCACCGACAGATCGGTTGCCAGATCGGGCAGCGTGACAAGGCGTGTGTCCACCGGTTCACGCACAAGGTCGGCACGCAGCCTGTCCGCCCGTGCGTCCTCGCCGACGCCGGCAATGAAGGTGACCGGAACGCCGCAGCGGGCCAGAACGATGGCCTGGTTGGCACCTTTGCCGCCAAGCTCGCTCGACCGACGCGTGCCAAGAATCGACTCGCCTTCTGTCGGCAACGCTTCAACCTCATAGGTCTCGTCGATGGCGACATTGCCGACAACATATGCACGCATTGATCACTCAGCCTTCCCACTCGAAGCCACATCCGATTGCCCGACAACATGGATCTGACCGGCCGACTTCAGATCGGCAATATCCTTGACTCTATCGTCAAGAACAAGTGTAAATGGGTTTACTAAACCGCTTTATAAGACGGAAAGGTGGGTGTTTGACCAGAAATCGGCACAGTTTGAAGGACGTTGCCAAACGTGCGGATGTGTCCGTGGCGACGGTCTCCCGCTACCTGAACGGCTTTCTGGAACTGCCCGATGGAACGCGCAGCCGGATCGATCGTGCCGTCGCCGATCTGGACTATCGCCCCAATCCCCATGCACGTCGGCTGAGCCTTGGCAGGTCCGACACCATCGCGCTTGTGATCCCGGACATCGCCAACCCGTTTTTCTCGCGGCTGGCTGCCGCGATGGAAGCGTGCGCGGCTGAGCGCGGCAAGATGGTAACACTGCATGCCACGATGAATCGTGCGGAACGCGAGATCGCAGCGCTCGATAATGTCTCGCGCGATCTGGCCGATGGGCTTGTCTTTATCACCAACCATATGCCGCCGCCGGAGGTGGCTGAGCAGATCAACCGCTTCTCCCGCGTGGTCATTCTTGATGAGGACGTGCGCGATGCCCGTGCACCGCGCATCCTGTGCGATAACGAGCAGGGCGGCTTCTTGGCGGGCCAACTGCTCTTTGAAGCCGGACACCGCAAGGTGGCGTACATCGGCGGGCGCGAAGACCTTATGAGCACCACGGCACGCCTTCAGGGCCTGAGCCGCGGCATGCAGGACATCACGCCGCTGCGCAGCTACGTCGCCGACCACACCGCTGAATCCGGTCGGCAGCTCGCCCAGCGCTTCCTCGACGAATGCGACGGAGAAACCGCGCTCTTCGTTGGATCCGATGAGCTGACGGTGGGTGTTCTGGAAGTCTTCCGCGCACGCGGCGTTCAGGTGCCGCACGACATCTCTCTGGTGAGTTTCGACAATGTCCGATCGCTGCATCTCTTCGATCCGGCCATCACCGCCGTCGAGCAGCCTGTAGACGCCATGGGGCGCCGTGCCATCGAGATGTTGCTCGACGGTGACTGGGACAACCCGGACTTCCGCCAAACCATAGACCTTCTGCCGGTGCGTCTGGTCGAGCGAAGCTCAGTCAGCACACCCAATGCCATTGCCAAACCGCCCTTACCAGAACCGCAAACCAATCAGGGGCATACACAGGAGAGTGACCAATGAAATATACCATCAAAGCCACATTGCTGGCGGCAAGCGCCGCCTTCGGCCTGAGCGCTACGGCTGCTCTGGCAGAGGAGACTTTTGCGCTGGTTCAGATCAACCAGCAGGCCCTGTTCTTCAATCAGATGAACGAAGGCGCGCAGGCCGCCGCCGACCAGTTGGGCGATGAGCTTGTTATCTTCAACGCCAACAATGATCCGGCGGCACAGAACAGCGCCGTGGAAACCTACATCCAGCAGGGTGTCGACGGCATTGTGGTCGTTGCCATCGATGTGAACGGCATCATGCCGGCTGTCCAGCAGGCCGTTGATGCGGGCATCCCTGTTGTCGCCGTCGATGCTGTTCTTCCCGACGGTCCGCATGCCGCGCAGGTCGGCGTCGACAACGCCACCGCCGGCGCCATGATGGGTGAGTTCTTCCTCGACTACTTGGCCTCCGACATGGGTGGTGAGGCCAAGATCGGTGTTGTCGGTGCTCTGAACTCCTCGATCCAGAACATCCGTCAGGCTGGCTTCGTCGATACGGTGGAAGGGGCCGACGGCGTGACTATGGCAACGGTTGTCGACGGTCAGAACGTGCAGGATATTGCGTTGGCCGCAGCCGAGAACCTGATCACGGCCAACCCGGATCTCGATGCGATCTATGCCACCGGCGAACCGGCCCTTCTCGGCGCGATCGCCGCCGTCGAAAGCCAGGGACGGCAGGACTCCATCAAGGTGTTCGGCTGG
>JANQJE010000030.1 GCA_028281795.1 Cohaesibacteraceae bacterium
GGCCTTCATTGGTCGCCGCAGTCGGCTTTTGCCGGGGCCGGTGAAGTGGTGGATGCAAACCCGGCCGTTTTTGGCGCTGTGCCGCTGATCGTTGGCACGCTTTTCATAACGTTCATCGCGATGGTGGTCGCCGGTCCCGTTGGCCTGTTTGCCGCTATCTATCTGTCCGACTATGCCTCCAACCCGGTGCGCGCCATCGCCAAACCGGTTCTGGAAATCCTGGCGGGCGTCCCGACCGTCGTTTACGGCTTTTTCGCCGCGCTCACCGTCGCGCCATTCATCCGCAACACAGGTGAAGGTTTCGGTCTGGACGTGGCGTCGGAGTCTGCGCTGGCAGCGGGCGTGGTCATGGGCATCATGATCATTCCTTTCGTGTCCTCGCTGTCAGACGATGTGATTTCAGCCGTCCCGCAATCGTTGCGCGATGGATCCCTGGCATTGGGATCGACCAGATCGGAAACCATCCGTCGTGTCGTTCTGCCTGCCGCATTGCCAGGTATCGTGTCCGCTATGATCCTTGCGATTTCGCGCGCCATTGGTGAGACGATGATTGTGGTGATGGCGGCTGGTCTTGCCGCAAACCTGACGATCAATCCGCTTGAGGCAGTGACCACCGTGACGGTTCAGATCGTGACCTTGCTCGTTGGCGATCAGGAGTTTGACAGCGCAAAGACGCTTGCGGCGTTCGCTCTGGGCCTCCTTCTCTTCTGCGTCACCTTGACCCTCAACTTCATCGCCCTGCGCGTCGTGCAAAAGTACCGGGAACAATATGACTGATATCGCTTCCACCGCAGGCACAGGCACAGGCGCATCGGCTCCGACCGGGCTGCATACCTCCGATGCCGCGCGCCGCCGCCTCAAGGCACGCTACGCGTCGGAGTTTCGCTTCAAGATGTTCGGCCTGGCAGCTGTTCTGACAGCGGCTTTCTTTCTCGTGCTTTTGCTGTCGACCATCGTCGGTCAGGCGATACCGGCCTTTGTGTCTCACCAGGTGACGATCCCGGTCGACCTCGGTCAGGAGACGCTTGATCCCAACAATGAGGGTGAAGCGGCCCTGCGTCGTGCCAACTACGATGCCGTGGTCCGCGATGGCATTCGCAGTCTTTATCCGTTTGCCGAGAGCCGTGACGACCGCCGCACGGTTTCCAGCCTCATATCCTCGGGTTCGGCCGTGCGTGTTCGCGACGCTGTGCTCGCCGATCCGGATGGCATGATCGGCCAGACAAGCTTCACCGTGCCTTTGGATGACGTTGCAGACCTTTATTTCAAGGATCAGATTTCCGATGAGCGTCGCGTCGAACCGACGGGCATAGCCTCTCCGACCGGTAGCGAAGGTGAGATTCAAGTTCTCTCAACGGCCAACGATTTTCGCGATATTCTGGCCAATGTGAAGCTGTTTCTGGCCGAACAGGCTGAAGGTGTTGAGCGGGAACTGGCCGGTAAGGAGCGATCCCTGGAGCGGGCAATCTCGGACCTGGATTCCTACAGGACGCGCCTGCCCGACGTTGCCGAAGAACGTCGTGCTTTCTTCGAGGAGCAGATCAATATTCTTGATCGCGGCATCGTATCGCTGAACCGGGACATTGAAAATCTAACCGCCGAGCTTGCCGATTTGCGTACCCGCTCTCAAACCGCCGGCGCTGAAGAGGTGTTGACCCGTCAGCTGCCGTCCATTCTGGTGGAGATCAACGGTGGCGTCGTGAAGGCCACCCGTGTGAATGCCACCGGCATTCAGGGCGAGGTTATCATACCGCTGCAAAGCACGGAGAATGCCGCGGCGGACGATTGGTCGATCCGCGAGATCATGCTGCCCGAGCGTAATCGCAAGCTTGACGACCGTTCGTTGATTTACCTCGATCAGCTGGGTGAGCAGGATCGCGTTGAGCGCACCTTCAACACCGTCTTCTTCTCCTCCGGCGCCAGCCGCGAAGCCGAACTTGCCGGTATCTGGGGCGCTGTGGTCGGCTCGTTCTTTACGATGGTTGTCACGCTGGCGCTTGCCTTCCCATTGGGCGTTGCGGCCGCCATCTATCTGGAAGAATTCGCACCGAAAAATCGTCTGACACAGATCATCGAGGTCAATATCAACAACCTGGCTGCCGTGCCGTCGATTGTGTTCGGTCTGCTTGGCCTTGCTGTTTTCCTCAATGTTTTCGGCATGCCGCGGTCGGCCCCTGTTGTCGGTGGCATGGTGCTGGCCCTCATGACGCTGCCGACGATCATTATTGCTTCACGCGCAGCCCTTCGCGCTGTACCGCCTTCCATTCGCGAGGGGGCTCTTGGCGTCGGCGCATCCAAATTGCAGACGGTGCTTCATCATGTGCTGCCGCTGGCGATGCCGGGAATTCTGACCGGCACGATCATCGGGATGGCGCAGGCTCTGGGGGAAACGGCACCTTTGCTGATGATCGGTATGGTGGCCTTTATCGTCGATGTGCCATCCACGCCGCTTGACCCCTCCACCGTGCTTCCGGTTCAGATTTTCATGTGGGCGGACTTCCCAGAGGTTCTCTTCCGTCAGAAGACATCGGCGGCTATTCTGGTCCTGCTTGCTTTCCTTATCACCATGAATGCCCTTGCGGTTATCCTGCGCAAGCGCTTCGAGCGCCGCTGGTAAGCGCGCCCCGTATCGAGTACACGGCATCCTTGAGGAGACATCTATGTCGACGCAGATTGCAGAAACAGCCGAACCGGCGGCAACCAAGCCGGCACCGAGCCCGGTAAACGATGTCGCACCCGGTGGCACCACAATCACCGATACGCCGCCCGAAAGCGTCAAGATGAAGGGTGTCGGCGTCAACGTGTTCTACGGCGACAAACAGGCCTTGTTCGACATCGATCTGGACATTGGTGAGCGCCAGGTAACCTCGCTCATCGGCCCGTCTGGTTGTGGGAAATCGACGTTCCTACGCTGTTTGAATCGTATGAACGACACCATCGACAGCTGCCGCATCGAAGGTGACATCACCATCGGCGAGCAGGACATCTATGATCCTTCCATCGACGTGGTGGAACTGCGGGCTCGGGTCGGCATGGTGTTTCAGAAGCCGAACCCGTTCCCTAAATCGATTTTTGAAAACATTGCCTACGGTCCGCGTATTCACGGTCTGGCGGACAGCAAATCCGATCTGGAAGAGATCGTCGTCACAAGTCTGCAGAAGGCAGGTCTGTTCGAGGAAGTGAAAGATCGCCTGGAGGAACCGGGAACAGGGCTTTCCGGCGGCCAGCAGCAGCGTCTTTGCATCGCCCGAGCCATTGCGACCTCGCCCGAGGTCATGCTGATGGACGAGCCTTGCTCGGCGCTCGATCCGATCGCGACGGCGAAGGTCGAAGAGCTTATCGACGAACTGCGCGAAAACTACACGATCGTTATTGTCACGCACTCGATGCAGCAGGCAGCGCGCGTATCGCAACGCACGGCCTTCTTCCATCTCGGTGTTCTGGTCGAGGTGGGTGCGACCGACCAGATCTTTACCAATCCGCGCGACGCGCGCACCCGTGACTATATCACCGGCCGCTTCGGCTAAGCTGAACCTGCATCTGCGCTTTTGTCTGGGGCGCCCGGTGCCCTGGAGGACCTGAAATGACCAAGCACATCGTCACCGCTTTCGACACCGATTTGCGCGATCTGCTGCTCAAGCTCGCCGAAATGGCCGGCTGGGTCGAGCGTTCCGTGGAGGTTGCTGTCGATGCATTGATGACCGGCGCCAGAGATGAGGCTGAAGGGGTCATCGCCAATGACGACCGTGTCGATGAGTCCGACCGTGAAATAGAAAGCGATGCGGTTCTTCTCATCGCCCGTCGCCAGCCCATGGGGGACGATCTGCGTGTCATCGTTTCGTCGATGCGTGTCAGCCAGGATCTGGAACGGGTCGGTGATCTGGCCAAAAACATCGCCAAGCGGGCGCTCATCATCGATGGCAGCTTTCAGCACAGAAAGCTTGCCCGGGGTGTGGAGAGCTTGGCGAGACTTGTCACCAGTCAATTGAAACGGTCGCTGGAGGCTTTTGTCGAGCGTGATACCGACAAAGCTGATGAGGTCTGGCGTCACGATGCCGAGGTCGATGCGCTCTACACGTCTCTGTTCCGCGAACTGTTGACTTATATGATGGAAGATCCGCGCAACATCTCGGCCTGCACGCATCTTCTTTTCTGCGCCAAGAATCTGGAGCGCATCGGTGATCATGCGACCAACATTGCCGAGCGTGCGATCTACACCCGCACCGGTGAAATGGTCGCTGCAGATCGTCCCAAGCAGGATGAGCTTGGTGTCGATGTGCCTGAACCAAATCTCCCCAATTAGCTATGAGATGAGGTAAGCCGTGCAGCCCAGCATCCTTGTGGTGGAAGATGAAGCGCCGCTTGTTGAGCTTCTGAAATACAATCTGGAAGCTTCAGGCTATGATGTGGATGTCGTCATGCGTGGTGATGACGCCGAAACGCGGTTGCAGGAGCGCGCCTTCGATCTGATCCTGCTGGACTGGATGCTTCCCGGCCTGTCGGGCATCGAGCTGTGCCGCCGCATTCGCTCCCGCACCGAAACCCAGCATATCCCCATCATCATGTTGACGGCGCGTGGCGAAGAGGGTGAGCGCGTGCGGGGCCTGACCACCGGTGCCGATGACTATGTGGTTAAGCCCTTTTCAATCCCCGAGTTGTCCGCGCGGATCAACGCGATCCTCCGCCGGGCAAGTCCGGAACTGATCACCAGCGCATTGGTGGTGGGTGACATCGAACTGGATCGCGAGACGCATCGTGTCCGCCGACAGGACCGGGAGATTCACCTGGGGCCAACGGAATTTCGTCTACTGGAATTCCTGATGCGCACGCCCGGCCGGGTGTTTTCACGCGAGCAATTGCTCAACGGCGTATGGGGTCATGATGTCTATGTCGATGACCGCACGGTCGACGTGCATATCGGCCGGCTGCGCAAAGCCATCAACAAGGGCCGCGCGAAAGATCCCATTCGCACGGTACGCGGCGCGGGTTATGCATTCGATGACCGGTTCAACGAAATGAACGCCCGCCAGTCGGCGTGAAGCCCAAGCGCCGCGACACGATCAACATGTCGCGCGCTACGCAGCACGGTTTCATGGCGGTGACGCGAACGCTCTAACGGTTGCGGTCGCGCCGCCGCTCGTTGGGCGCCTGAAACGCAACGCCGCAATGGTATTCGCAGTAGGGCTGTCCCTCGAGTGCCGAGCGTCCGCAGAAATGAAAGTCGTCCTGCAGCGGATCGCCGACGGGCCAGCGGCAGGTGTTCTCCTGCAGTTCCTGAATGGACAGCTTGGGGCTCTCGCCAACCAGAACAAGATCGACCCGGCCACGCGCAACGGGCACCTGTTCCAACTCAGCAACGGCTGTCTCGTCCGGTTTCAGCGCTGTCGCACCAAGTGAAACAGCCGCTCCACCTGAGCGGGTGGTCGCAGAGCGCCGGGCCCGGCTGCCACCGGATGACGGCGCCCGCGGTTTGCGGGCGCGCGGCGTCGCGGTTGACGTTGGCTTGCCGCGCCCGGACAGGCCGAGGCGATGGACCTTACCGATAACGGCATTGCGCGTCACATCGCCCAAAGCGGCAGCAATCTGGCTGGCGCTCGATCCGCCAAGCCACATCGTCTTCAACACTTCTACCCGTTCGTCAGTCCATGCCATCGGTTGCGTTCTCCACACGTGCCTGCGCCAAGCGGCACACAGCCCCACATCCACATCAATACTGTTCACCCCAGCCAACGGCTGGACCCACAGGCAAAGCGAAGCCGACCGCACACAAGAGGTACGCCAACCGTCACGAGCAACGCTCGTGTCTTTACCCGATCGATGATAAACAGCCACCACATCTCGTGGCCCTGGCCAGTAGAGCTACACTAGCCGTTGAATCGGTGACAAGAGTCACCGGCTAAAAAAAAGTGAACAACAACCGCCGTTTCGCGGGAAAACAATGGGTTTCCTGAGTCGTTTGAAGGACTTAGAAATTGACAGGAGCGGCAAAAAAAATGTTAGACCGAAGGTGTACGGCCCAATCTTGGGCCGTTTCTTTTTTCCGATATGACCAGATCTTCCGTTTCGTTAAGCGGAAAACCAAGAGAACCCGGTGGTTTCCTGACGTTGCGTTGCTGTTGGAGTTCTCATACCTGAGCCCAAAAGGGGGCACATCACAATGGCGCAATCCATGCTCGCGCACTCTGACACATCTGACACCGATCCGCTGTTCGGTACTTACGCCCGTACGCCGCAGACGTTCGTGCGCGGCGAAGGCGTTTGGCTGTTCGATGAAGATGACCGACGCTACATGGACTTCGTCTCCGGCATTGCTGTCAATGCGCTCGGTCACGCTCACCCCCACTTGGTAGAGGCTATCAAGGCTCAGGCGGAGAAGCTCTGGCACACGTCCAATCTCTTTCAGATCGATGGGGGGCGGAGGCTGGCGCAAAGGCTTTGTGACGTCACATTTGCCGAAAAAGTCTTCTTCACAAACTCAGGTGCTGAGGCGCTGGAATGCGCGATCAAGACGGCTCGCCGCTTCCACTATGATCAGGGTCATTCCGAGCGGGTGAACATCCTTACGTTTGCAGGGGCATTTCATGGCCGGACGTTGGCGACCATCGCCGCAGGCGGCAACAAAGCCTATCTGGAAGGTTTCGGCCCACCGGCATCTGGCTTCGAGAATCTAGCCTTTGGCGATCATGACGCGTTAGACGCGGCAATCGCGCGGGATGATTGTGCTGCCGTTCTGATCGAACCGATCCAGGGCGAGGGTGGTGTCCGCGCTGTGCCCGACCAGTGCCTGCGTGGCTTGCGTGAAGCGTGTGAAAAACACGGTGTTCTGCTCATTCTCGATGAAGTGCAAACCGGCATGGGCCGGTCAGGCCACCTGTTTGTCCACCAGCGCGTGGGCATTGAGCCGGACATCATGGCTATCGCCAAGGGTATCGGCGGTGGGTTCCCGCTCGGGGCCTGTCTTGCCCGTGCCGATGTGGCGGCCGCTATGGTGCCGGGTACCCACGGCACGACGTATGGCGGCAATCCTATGGCAATGGCAGCCGGCAACGCGGTTCTCGATATCGTGCTGGCGGATGGTTTTCTGACGCATGTTCAGGATCGAGCCCGCGATTTGACGCAAAGTCTCGGGGCATTGATCGATCTCCACCCGGACATCTTTACCGAGGTGCGCGGTGAGGGGCTTCTGATGGGACTGAAATGTGCCATTCCGGTATCCGAGGTGGTTGCAGCCGCACGTGATAAGAACCTCCTGTTGGTTGCGGCCGGTGACAATGTGGTCCGCCTGTTGCCGCCTCTGATCGTGACCCGTGACGACATCACGTTCGCGATGGACGCGCTCGACGATACAGCGCGTTCGCTGGAAAGCCGTCGCAGCGGCGACTCCGCCTAACCCCTCTTTTTGTTTATCTGCAAACTGGTCTGACGATCATGACCCGTCATTTTCTTGATATCGACGATCTTTCCACTTCGACCTTCCAGGCGATTCTTGCCGACGGACATACGCGCAAGCGCGCGCTCAAAAGCGGTGCGGCAGAACAGCCACTGGACGGCAAGATCCTCGCCCTGGTGTTCGAGCAGCCTTCGCTGCGCACCCGCATATCGTTCGATGTCGGCATGCGTCAGCTCGGCGGGCAGACACTGATGGTAACCGGTGCCGAGATTGAGCTCGGCAGGCGCGAAAGCGTAGCGGACACCGCCCGGGTTCTCTCCCGCATGGTTGACGGCGTCATGATCCGCACACTGGATCATGACCTGCTGGTGGGTCTGGCCGAGCACGCGACCGTTCCGGTCATCAACGGGCTCACCAAGCGTTCGCACCCCTGTCAGGTGATGGCCGATATCATGACATATGAGGAGCATCGTGGCTCGCTTGCTGGCAAACGCGTGATGTGGTCCGGCGACACCAACAATGTGCTTGCCAGCTGGATTCATGCCGCGGCTCATATCGATATGACCATCGTTGTCGCCACCCCGCCGGAGATGGCGCTTGATGCGGATGTTGTCGCGAAAGCTCATGCGGCTGGAGCGAAACTCGAGGTGACGACGGACCCGGATGCGGCAGCCGAAGGCGCTGACCTCATCATCACCGATACCTGGGTGTCGATGGGCGATGATCAGGCTCAGCGGCGCCACAACCTGCTTGGTCCCTACCAGGTGAACGACCGGTTGATGGCGCGTGCCAATGCCGACGCGCTCTTCATGCACTGCCTGCCGGCACACCGCGAGGAAGAGGTGACAGCCAGCGTGATCGATGGTCCGCAATCGGTGGTGTTCGATGAGGCGGAGAACCGGCTGCATGCCCAGAAGGGTGTTCTTGCCTGGTGTTTTGGCAAGGTCGAGACCGGCTGACGAAGGCGGACGGGTTTTGCCTGGCTTGGATTTGCCCGGATCCTGCCTATCTAAGGACACAACAGCGTGGCGTCGCCGCGCTCTCCCTCCTATGCTACGAGACACCCCATGACACCGAACCCACCTTCATCCGGC
>JANQJE010000035.1 GCA_028281795.1 Cohaesibacteraceae bacterium
AATGTGTCAGCGCGCTGCATAGCGGTGTGCGACATGGTGAGGCGATCCAGAGCGTGGATGGCAAACGCCCGTTCGGCGGGCGAATAGAGCTTCAGCATCGAAGAGGCGAAGCCGTGATGATACATGCGGCCCGTCAGGACATTGGTGATGACGTCCAGGCGGCCGACCAGGTTGAACTGCTGGAAAATCATGGCGCATTCGCTACGCCATTTCAGCAACTCGCGCCCTTTGATCTTGGCGACATCGCGCTGGTTGAAGTTGATGGCGCCGCCGGTGGGATCAGCAAGCCGGTTGATCATGCGCAGGAGTGTGGACTTGCCAGCGCCCGACCGGCCGATGATGCCGACCATTTGGCCGTCGGGGATCGAGACCGTGACATCGTCGACGGCTTTGGTGGCGGTGAAATGCTTTGACAAATTGTTGATCTCTAGCATGGCTCAGGCTCCAGCGGTGGCACACATGAGGCGTGTGAATGACGGTGGTCAGTTCGGGGGGAACTGTGCGGGTGGCAGTGTTGCTGTGGTGGCTCGATAGACGTGGCCTGGTTGCTTGGGCACGACTCAAAGCGAAAGGGGCCGGACCCTTCGGTCCGACCCCTGATGATCGCAGCGCTGTCTAGCGAGTTGCCGTCAGTTCACGGCGCATGTTGATGATCGGCAAGTAAAAGTCGTGGCCGATCGGATAGTACGACATGGACTCGCCATCATTGATCGCGTCGTAGCAATCGCGGTCCACGAACTGAAGGCGCATCATGGCGCCCGTTACGAGTGATTTCAGCTCTTCGGGCAGATCCTGACGGATCACGCGCGGGCCATTGGTGATCAGGTTCGACTGCCAGATGATGCGGATGTCTTCCATATCCAGCAGGTCTTTATCGACCATGGAGCGCAGGTTGCCGCGCGAATAACCCTCTGACAGTTCTCCGACGCCGGATGTCCAGGTTACGCCGGCATCGTACTGACCTTGCAGAACGGAGATCACAGCCTGCTCATGGCCGCCACCGAATCCGGTTTCGGAGAAATAGGCTTCCAGATTGATGCCTTCGTCGTCGCGCAACTCAAAAGATGGAACGAGGTAGCCGGAGGTCGAGTTGGGATCGGCGAAGGCCAGCGAACGGCCTTCCATGTCTGCCAGCGACTGAATGTCGGAATCGGCGCGCACATACATCACCGAATAATAGCCTAGCGAACCGTCGATCTGCTGAGTGGTGTACAGTGGTTCAACCGCGTTTTCGTCTTGCAGGACGATGCCCGCATAACCGGCTGAGCCGAGACCGGCAAATTCAAGCTGGCCAGCCAGAAGACCCTGCAGAACACCGGCATAGTCGGAAGCCGGGAAGAGTTCGACCGGAACACCGAGAATGTTTTCCAGATAGTCTTTCTGGCATGCATGTTCGCGCAAGCGGTCGGCCTCATTTTCGCCGCCGAGAATGCCAATACGGAAGACCGAAACCTCGTCTCGCCAATCGGCAAGAGCGGCTGTGCCTGTCAGTGCGGTGGCGCCAACGAGCAGCGCGCTGAGTGTCATTTTCAACATGGGAATCCCTGTTTTGAACTTCGCTGATGGAGTAGCTGCGCGTTCAGGAAAGCTGACAAGCAGACGCGCAAAGCGCTGTTTAGGGATCGTGCGTGACAGGGAAGCAAAGCTTCGATGAAACTCCTGCAACGCTTTTGTTGCAGGCCTGTGAATGCTCTAATCTTTTGTTTTGAAACAGAAAAATGTGATCGTGACCTGTGGATATCCAGGTCAACGGTACTTTTGAACGAAGTCTTCAATGCTCAGATTGCGAAAATCCGTCATCGCCGTTCGGATCGCCGCGTGCGACCAGTCCCACCAGGCTATCTCCATTAACGCCTCACCCTGTTTTCTGGTAAAGCGTTCGCGTATCGGCTTGGCCGGAACGCCGCCGACGATCATGTAAGGTGCAACATCTTTTGTTACCACGGCACCGGCCCCAACGACCGCACCGGTCCCGATGGTCACGCCTGCGGTCACGGTGACGCCGTGACCGAGCCAGACATCGTGGCCAAGGGTGACCCAGTTATCCTTGCGCCACGCGAAGAACTCCGTGTCGTCTTCGCCCAGATCATAGGCAGCCGCGCGGTATATGGCGTGATGCTGACGGACGCGCCAGGTCGGGTGATTGCCAGGATTGAGCCGCGCTCCATTGGCAATGGAGCAAAACTTTCCGATCGTCGTCCAGACGACATGGCCGTCTTCGGTGATGTAGGAATAGTCGCCCATGGATGAATCCTTCATTTGGGTGCGCCTGCCGACCTCGGTCCACCTGCCAAGCGTGCAACTGGCATCCACCTCGGCCTCAGGATGGATCGTTGGTTGTTCGGAAAGTGATTTGGCCATAGTGCTGGTTCCCTGCCTGACTGCCGAAACGCTAAGCATGCCCCCCTGGCGACCAAAAGAGCGCCGGTCCATCTGGGCTGTGAATGTCACAAAACGATCATGGAACCTGCACGGAACCGTCATGCTTGTGCGCGTCTAACGCCGCGTATCAACAATGAGGACAAGAAAATGCTGGAGCGTGTGAACGCTGGAAGCCGAACGGCTTGGTCGGTCAATGACCATGCGCTTGAATATGTCGGAGCGCAGGTTGTGCTGGCCAATGAGGTCGTTGATGCCGTCGTCCGCGTCGAAGGTGGTCGTATCGCCGGCGTCAACGGATCGACATCGGGGCATGCCGAGATCGTGGACCTTGCAGGCCTGACGCTCATCCCTGGCATCGTCGATGTGCACACCGATCATGTCGAAACCCATGTCCATCCCCGTTCCACTGTCCAGTGGGGTTTCCTGCCTGCACTGATGGCCCATGACGGGGTGGTTGTGTCCGGTGGAACCACGACCGTGTTCGACAGTCTCTCGGTGGGCGCTTCTATGAAGCGGCCGGAACGGCGCGAAATACTTGGGCCCCTGGTCGACGCCATGGAGTACGGCGTGCGTGAAGGCCTGTTCCGCGCCGATCATCTTTTGCACATGCGTTGCGAAATCTCCGATCCGGAGACGGTTGGTCTGGTGGACGCCACCATTGGCAAAGACATCGCGCACCTCGTTTCGGTGATGGATCACACGCCTGGCGACCGTCAGAGCCCGGACATCGGACGTTGGCTCAATCATATGATCCACGAAATGGAAATCACGCTTGAAGAGGGCCGCGAGCGGATGGCTGAACTGTTCGAGCGGTCAGCGCGCGTGGGCGCAGAGGTGCGCGCTCATGTGATCAACGCTTCACAGTCTCACGGCGTTCCGTTGATGAGCCATGATGACCGCTCGGTGGAGCATGTCGATCAGGCCGATGCCGAAGGTGTGCACATTTCCGAGTTTCCGACCACCCTTGAGGCTGCGCAACGCGCCAAAGCGCTTGGGTTGGCTACGGTTGCCGGTGCGCCAAACTATCTGCGTGGCGGCTCGCAGTCCGGCAATGTGGCCGTGAAGGCCTTGCTTGAGGAAGGTCTGGTGGACTCGCTGGCATCGGACTATGTGCCGCGCAGTCTGCTGGATGCGGCCTTTGCCATTGCTGCCGATCCGGACCTTCCCATCGATCTGCCTCAAGCGGTCGGCTTGGTGAGCGATGCGCCGGCGCGCCTCACGGGACTTGATGATCGTGGCCGCATCGAAGTTGGCCGTCGTGCGGACCTTGTCGCTGTTCGCCAGATGGCCGGTCAACCGCAGGCCCATGCGGTCTGGCGCGAAGGCGTGCGTGTTTTCTAGGAGATCAGAATGTCCGCTCTCAAAATTGGTGCCGCGCTCACCACTGCCGATCTGCCAGGCTATCGCGATTGGCTGATCGAGGATGAACGCGATCTTGAGATTCAGGATTTCATCTCGACCGAATTGCTTTTTAGCGATTGGCAAGCCCGCGTGGATGAGGCGAAAAAGCTGTTGGATGGCTTTACCGGGCGGCTTGGTATCCATGGTCCGTTCTGGGGCGTACCGATCGACAACAACGACCCGGAGATTAGGCCGATCATCACGCGGCGCTATCTGCGCGCTCTGGATGTTTGCGAGGCCTTGGGTGCGACCCAAATGGTTGTGCACTCGCCCTACTCGACGTGGGATTACAACAATTTCGACAATCGCCCGCGCGTTGGCAACACGCCATCGGCGCGTGAAGAAAAGATCGAGAACGTGCATGCCGTCATGCGGACTGTTGTGTCCCGCGCGGCCGATTTGGGTGTCACGCTCGTGATCGAGAACATTGAAGACATCAATCCGATGGACCGGAAGGAGCTTGCTGCATCCTTCAACAGCGATGCCATAAAACTCTCGATCGACACCGGCCACGCACACTATGCGCATGGTTCGACGGGTGCGCCGCCGGTGGACTATTTTGTGCGCCAGGCCGGAGATATGCTGGACCATGTGCATCTTCAGGATGCTGATGGTTACGCCGACCGTCACTGGGCGCCGGGGCGGGGAACGATCCGCTGGCATGCTGTTTTTGAGGCTTTGAGAGACCTGCCGGTTTCCCCGCGCCTGGTGCTCGAGTTGAGGGACTCTGCCGATATTCCCGAAGCTATGCGGTATCTGGAAGGCGAGGGGCTCGCCGTTTAGAGTTATCCTGCCTTCGTTCCCGCTTTTAACCCTGCAGCAGTAACGGCAGGGCCAGGGTCAGCGACGGGAACAGGATCAATATCCCAACCCGGACAATCTCGGAGGCGAAGAATGGTGCGACGCCGCGAAAAGTCGTGGCCATGGGGACATCTTTCGCCAGCGCGGATATCACAAACACGTTCATACCCACAGGTGGCGTGATGAGCCCTAACTCGACCACTACCAGCGCAAGAATGCCGAACCATATTTTGAGGTGCTCGGTGGACATGCCGAACCCGGATCCTTCCGCTGGCTGAAAGTCGCCACCGTTCATGGCGACAAGCACCGGCCAGAAGAACGGCAGGACCAACAGAATCATGGAAAGCGAATCCATAAGGCAGCCCAGCAGGATAAGAGCGACCAGCAAGAGCAGCAGCACCATCATTGGTGTAAGGCCGGAATTGACGGCCATCTCGGCGGCGAACTGTGGAACACCGGCGCGTGACATGAATATCTTCAGCAGCTCGGCCCCCAACAGGATGAGGAATATCATTCCGGTGGTCGAGGCAGTCTCACGCAGCGAGTCGAGCGTGTTTTTGAGGTTGAGGTATCCTTTCAGGACTCCGAAGGCGAAGACAACGAACACACCGATGGCTGCCGCCGGTGTCGGGGTATAGAGGCCAGCATAGATGCCACCGATGACAATGCCGAACACGATGACAACAGGCACCATACCGCGGGTTGCAGCCCAGAATTCTGCTCGGTCATCTGCACCTTTGGCCGGCCCGGCATCTGGTACGAAGCGGACATAGAGAGCAATTGTCAGAAGAAACAGAAGAACTGCCAGCGCGCCGGGGATCAGCGCCGCCATAAACATGGTCACCACGTTCGCTTCAACGATGATGGCGTAGATCACCAAGACAACGGACGGCGGTATAAGGATGCCGAGCACGCCGCCGGCGGCAACCGATCCCGTAGCCAGTGCCGGCGAGTAGTTGTACCTGCGCAATTCCGGCAGAGCGACCTTACCCATCGTTGATGCGGTTGCCAGCGATGAGCCACAGACAGCACCGAACCCTGCGCAGGCTGCAATGGAAGCCATAGCAGTTCCTCCGCGCATCCAACCCAGCCAGGCGTTGGCTGCGCGGAACAAGTCTCGTGAGAGCCCGGTTTTCACAGCCAGCGAGCCCATCAAAATGAACATGGGAACGACCGATAGGTCGTAGATTGAGAACTGGCCGTATGCGAGCGTCTTGAGCTGTGACAGCAGGACGTTCGAACCGCTCAGCACGGTGGTGCCAATAGCACCAACGAGGATCATCGCGTAGGCAATTGGCACCCGCAAGATGATGAGAGCGATCAGCGCACCCAGCCCTATCGCTCCAAGTGTGATCGGATCCATCAACCCTCTCCGGTCACGTCCGCCAAAAGCGTCATCACGGCAGCGACGACAAGCAGGAACAAGGAGATCAGGACGGGAACGAACACCCACCAAGTCGGGATCTGCAGGATCGTGCTGCTGTACCCAAACGTCCTCTGGTCGATCAGGCCGAAAAACATACGCCATAGCAAAAGGGCGGCGAAGCCTAGAGCCACCGCAGATGCAACGCTGTCGAGAATGCGACGGGCAAGCGGTCCTGCTGCGGATGTAAAAAGGTCAGCCCGCACGTTTTGTCTATGGAGCTGACAGTAGGGCAGGAACGTGAAGGCTGCGGCGGCAACGCCCATCTCGGTGAGCTCCACACTGCCTGCAAACCCCACTCCGAAGAACTCACCGACGACCGCCCAAACATTGACCAGGACCAGGATGACGAGCACCACACCGCCCAGCAGCGCCCAAACGTCGATTGTGCGCTGGAGTGCGCCCCACAACTGAGTGCTCGTCATCGTCATTGCTTAGTTGCTTGCCGCCGCGATGGCGCCACGTGCTGCATCGACAAGGGCCGCGCCATCGACGCCCGCACTGGAAACCTCGTCGATCCAGCGCTCTACGACCCCTGCCATCGGTGCAAGCAAGGCGACGGTTTCCTCGTCCGTGAGAACGACATGGGTGTTGCCGGCTTCGGTGGCCATGCCGATACCGAAATCGTCCGTGCCGCGCCAAAGCTCACCAACTTCACGCAACCACTCTTCGTTGGAGGCTTCGCGAAAGGCATTCTGAACGTCTGCCGGCAGACTGTCCCAGGTCGCTTTGTTCATGGAGACCTGGAAAACCGACGTTCCGAGACGCGCCATGTCGGCGCCCTCAATCTGGAAGTCCGTCTGCTCCTGCAACCGCAATGGCGGGATGATCTCCCAGGGTATCAAAGCACCGTCAACAACACCGCGCGACAACGCCTGCGGAAGCTCGGGAACAGGCATCGCGACGGGCGTGGCGCCAAGTGCTTCGATTACCCAGGCGCCACTGCGAGAGGGAGTGCGAAGGCTTAGGCCGTCGAGATCTGCAGGTGAACGTACTTCGTCGTCGACCATCTGCATCCCGTTTCCAGCATGCACGTGCAGGAACATGACTTCCAAACCGGTATACTCTTCAGCGAGTTGGCCGTCGAACATGGCCCGCATCGCAAGATTGGTGGCGGTGGGGTCGTTCACGAAAACCGTTGGCAGTTCGAAGACCTCGGTGCGCGGGAACAAGCCCGGCGTGTAGCCGTTCAGTGTCCAGACCAAATCGACAACACCGTCCCGGGCCTGACTGACCAGTTCAGGTGGACGCCCGCCAAGGGTCATCGCCGGAAAGACCTCAATGTCGACGACACCGCCGGAAAGCTCTTCAACGCGTTCCGCCCATGGGACCAGCATCTGGCTATGCGCGGGCGCGCGCTCGCTCAAAAAATGGTGCAGTTTCAGCTGGTAATCCTGGCCTGTGGCCGGTGTGGCAAACATTGCTGCAATGGCTGCAGCACCTAAAGCGATCTTGGAACTCATGGTTTCCTCCCTTGTCCATCGCTGGTGTGTCGGGTCCTGACCCTAGAGTGGTAGCCCGATGTAGTTTTCGGCCAATCCGCGACGTGCGGTTTCGGATCGGGTGAGATAGTCGAATTCGGCTTTCTGCATTCGCTTCTCGAAGGGCTCATATTGGGGGAAATCATGGAGCATGGTTGTCATGGTCCAGGAGAAGCGTTCCGCCTTCCAGACGCGGCTGAGTGCTTTGGCGGAATAGCCATCGATGCCTGCGCTGGTATGGTGGTTGAAATGAAGGTCCAGCGCCTGGTGTAGGTAGTGAACGTCGCTCACGGCAAGGTTGAGGCCCTTTGCCCCGGTGGGCGGCACAATGTGCGCGGCATCGCCCGCCAGGAACAGAGATCCATGGCGCATAGGTTCGCAGACAAAGGACCGCAGCGGCGCCACAGACATTTCCAGCACTTCGCCGTCGGTGATCAGGCTCCGGGCAACATCGACAGGAATACGGCGTTTTAGCTCTTCCCAGAACCGGTCGGCTGTCCAGTCCGTTGCCTCTTCACCGATTGGCACCTGGATATAGTACCGGCTGACGGTGTCGGATCGCATGGAGCACAACGCAAAACCGCGCTCATGGGTTGCATAAATCAGTTCGGGAGCCGCTGGGGGCGTGCGGGAGAGGAGTCCCAGCCATCCGAACGGGTACGCCCGCTCGAACTCCCGGCGCGTGCCGTCGGGGATCATTTGGCGTGCCGGACCGTGATAGCCATCGCAGCCAGCGACAAAGCGGGCTTCCAGTCGGTGTTCAGCGCCGTCCTTCTCGTAGACGACCACAGGCTCTTCACCTTCTATGCCTTCAATCCGCTTGACGGCAGCTTCATGGAGGACGATGGCGTCGCGGGCTTCGGCGGCATCATAAAGGTCCCGCGTGACTTCCGTCTGGCCATAAACCACAACGGTCTCACCGGTCAGTCCTTCAAGATCTATCCGCAGGCGTTCATCGTGCCAGCTCAACTCTACGCCTTCGTGAGGCTGACCTTCCCGCGCAACGCGATCGCCCACACCGGCTTCGGTCAACACACGGACCGTGCCTGATTCCAAAACTCCGGCGCGGATGCGGCTGAGAACATAATCGCGCGATCGCCGTTCGATCACGACGTTGTCTATGCCACTCAGGTGGAGCAATTGAGAAAGCAACAGACCCGCTGGGCCGCCGCCGACAATGGCAACTTGTGTTTTCAACGTTCATGTCCTCGTGAACTGGCAAATGCCCGCGCGATATGAGGAGCGCGACCAGTTGCGCTGATCCAGTCCTCCACACCCGTCCAATCGGTTCCGGGATGGTTGGTTTTTAGTGTTTCGAGCGGGTTGTCTGAGCCCAATGCCGCCGCGACTGCTTTGCGCGCATCAGAGCGCGGCATCCCCTGAGAGAGCCGGTAGGTCAGCATTTCAGACAAAGCAACCGGCCCGACGCTCTTGAGGTTCTTCGCCATCGCGTCCCGGTTTATCTGGAGCGTTTCGATGATTTTATCGATGTTGTCCAAGGCTGCCGCCGCTGTGCCGCAGAGGGGCCGGAGGGCCAGCCATTCCAGGCTCCATGCTACACCGTCGCGCTGAGATCCATGGATGGCTGACTCTGCCACTGCACCCTGTAGATGGACTGAAAACCGCGCCAGTGATTGCGCGGCCTCCGCACGTACAGGGTTCACTTTGTAAGGCATCGCAGACGAGCGACCCCCGGCAAAACTCACCTCGTTGATGCCGGTCGATGCCAGGAACGCCAAATCGCTCGCGATACGGCCAGCCTGTGTTGCCAGAGCCGTCATCGCGCCGGCAAACGCCGATATGCGGGCGCGCCGCGTATGCCATGGGGCCTGATCAACGCCGATTTTGAGCGCCTCGGCCATTGCGAGCCGGACGTCAGGTGCATCACCGGCCAATACGGAGTCATTTCCGGCGGCGCCGTAAAGCGAGACAACCGCCAACTCGTCCACCGAGGACGACACCGCCTCGGCCGCCTCCAGCAGCCCGGCGCCCCAGACGGATAAAGTGGAACCGAAGGTTGTCGGCACCGCTCCTTGCGTGCGGGTCCGTGCAAGCTGAAGAGTCTCGGCTTCCTGACCGGCCAACAGAGCTATACGGTCAATCAAATCGTTGGCCTGGTCCAGCAATGCGCGTTTGAAGTCGCGCAGACACAGGACCATTGCTGTATCCACGATATCCTGCGAAGTGGCGCCCCAGTGCAGCGCATCCAATGCCTCCCCGCTCAGACTGGTGCGCAGCACGGAAAGCAGGGCGGGTATCGGAACGCCGTCGCTTGCCGCCGTTTCTGCAAGCTCGGATATCTCCGGCTTCACGTCTGCCAGGGCCGTTTCAATTGCCTTGCCGGTGCCCGGTGCCGTGATTTCACAGGCTTCGAGTGCGTGACCCAACGCAATCTCCACTTGGATCATCGCCGCAATCAGAGCATCGTCTGCGAGGTGAGCCTGTGCGACGGGGCTGCCAAAGAGCCTCGCCCAAAGCTGGCTGTCGAGTGGCGTAAGCGTCATTGACGGGGCCGTCCTACATATCCAGAAAGACGGTTTCGTTCGGACCTTGAAGCCGAACGTCGAAGTTGTAAGCCCCACCACCCAGCGGCTTTGCCTTCAGTGTCTGCAAACGCTCCCTGGGTTGCACGCGCCGCAACACGGGGTCCTGGTCGACATCAGCGTCTTCAAAGTAAACCCTCGTCGACAACCCAATGTTGATGCCTCGCGCCACAATCCAAAGCGCAATATGCGGAGACTGTTCACCACCCTCAGGCAACGCGACCGGTCCCGGTTTGATGGTTTTGAGTGTGAAACGCTCTGTTTGCGGATCGATGGCGAAACGGCAGAAACCCTTGACATTTCTGTCCGCGCCTTGCTGCCCGGGAAACAGTCCCTGGGCATCGGCCTGCCAGCTTTCGATCACGGCATCCAGCATCGGGTTGCCGGTGGCATCGAGCACCTGTCCGCTAATCTCGATGGGTGAGCCTTTTGCACCCCCAAGGATGGGGGAGACACCCAACTCGGTCTCGAAGGTGCTCGAGTTGCCCGCGTGCGTGGGCATCAATCCAATGTGAACATACGGTCCAGCCGTTTGAGAGGCGGTTTCGCTATGCGTAACTAGTTTTTGCACCATCACAGTCCCTCCGGTCGGTTCTCGAAGTAGCTCTGACGGCGACCGCGCAGTACAATGTCGAACCGGTACGCAAGGTGATCCAGCGGTCGTGAGCGGCTCATATCGAGTGGGGCCACAAGCCGGTCGATCTGGCTACGATCTTTGATGGTGTGAGCGATAGGGCAACGATCGATAAGGGGATCGCCCTCGAAGTACATCTGTGTGATCAGACGCTGCCCAAAGCTGGCTCCAAACAAAGAGAAATGAATATGCGCAGGGCGCCAGTCATTGCCTCTGTTGGGCCAGGGATATGCGCCCGGTTTTATGGTCATAAAGGCATACTGACCCGACTCATCGGTCAGACACCGGCCTGCTCCCCCGAAATGGGGGTCGAGCGGTGCCAGATATCCATCCATCTTGTGGCGGTAGCGCCCACCTGCGTTGGCCTGCCACACCTCGACCAGTGAACCCGGTAGACCGCGGCCTTGCTCGTCGAGAACGCGCCCATGAACCAGGATTCGTTCGCCAACTGCATTTTCCTTGCCCCCGGTCCAGTTGCGAATAAGGTCATGATCCAGTGGGCCAAGATCGGAGTGACCAAAGCGCGGACCGGATTCTTCGGTTGGCGTGGATTCGAGAGAAAGAAGCGGCATCGAAGGTGATCGCGTGACGCTTGTCTTGTAGTTCAGGTCGTGCGCAACGGGGTGTGCGTCCCTATCGCGCGGGATCAGTCGTCCACCGCTCATGCCTCTCTCTCCATCTCTGCAAAGGTCGCCTTGGCGATTTTCAAGGCATGGTTGGCCCTCGGCACACCGGCATAAATCGCGACATGCTGGAGAGCTTCAGCGACGTCGCTCTTGGAAGCGCCGGTTTTCGCGGTTGCGCGTATATGCATGGCAAGCTCATCGTAGTTGCCCAGTGCAGCGAGAAGGGCGATCGTGAGCATTGACCGTTCTCGATCGCTGATCCCGTCGGACTCCCAAACGTGCCCCCAGGCTGCTTCCGTGATCAGGCTTTGAAACGCCCGATCGAGATCATCGGTTTCGTCTTGGGCGCGATCGACATGAGCGTCACCCAACACTCGCCTGCGAACATCCATGCCGCGGTTGTGACGATTACTCATTCGGTAAGCTCCCAAAAAAATGAGAGACGGCGGTGTTAAACGCCTCTGGGCTTTCAATCGCCGGCAGATGACCAACACCTTCGAATTCCAAGTACTGTGCTTGAGGCAAGCTGTCGGCCAGGGCCTGCACAGCATCTGCCGGTGTTGCCCTGTCGGAGCTTCCGGCAATCACCAAAGCCGGCACATCGATGTTATGGACACTTTGGCTGAGATCGGCTTCAGCGATGGCATGGCACAGCGCGACGTAGCCTGCCGACGGAATGCGCTCGAGCATCGTGCGCCAAAGATCCACCTCCGGCTCGTTGATCGGTGAAGGTTGAGCGAACCACCGCTCCACGATCTCGCTTGCCATTCCAGGCATGCCCAGAGCGTTTACGCGGTCCACCCTGTCGATCCACGCTTCGGCCGTCCCGAGTTTTGGTGCGCAGTTGGAAAGAACGAGGGCCTCGACGCGATCAGGCGCCGCCAGCGATAGCTGTTGGGCGACCAATCCTCCAACGGAGCATCCGATGATTTTGGCACGTTCGAGATCGACGGTGTCCATGCAGGCCAGAACGTCGTCGGCCAGATCGGCGATGCTGTAGGAATATGGAGCGACCGCACTCAACCCGTGTCCGCGGAAGTCAAGCCGCACGGCAATGGCGAGTTCCGGCAAACCGCGAACCACACTGTCCCACATGCGGGTGTCCGTGCCCAACGAGTTGAGGAACACCGCGGCATGCGTTCCGCCACATTCGTCTATTCGGGCGTGCAGCGTACCCCAAGGCCGAGAAATGGCGCGCATCAGCAAATTTTCCTCCCAATCGCCAGCATGACCAAAACCATTTTCGATTGAAAATAGAATTTGGACCTGTTTTCATAACCAAATGAATATACCTCTTGGCCTGAAGCTTCGCCATATTGAAGGTTTCCTGACTGTCGCCGAATGCGATTCCGTGAGTGAGGCGGCGCGTTGTCTCAATGTGTCGCAACCTGCACTCTCCAAAACGATTGCAGATGCTGAAATCATTCTTGACCGGAAACTGTTCGACCGTTCCGGCAGGCGACTGACGTTGACCGCGGCAGGTAGCTTGTTTCGCCGCTATGCGCTCGATGCAGTCAAAAGCCTGGAGGAAGGTACGTTCGCACTCAACGGGCAGAACAAGGCGACGAACATCTCGGTTGGCGTTTTGCCAACTGTGGCCGGTGGGCTTTTCCCCTCAGCAACCAAGAGTTTTGTGGCGCTCAGACCGGAAACGACGGTATCGGTGACAACGGGTCCCCATCGCTTCCTGCTGGATCTCTTGCGTCAAGGAGCCATTGATCTGATGGTCGGGCGCATGCCCACACCAGATGAGATGGTAGGGTTGAACTTTGCATTCCTGTACAACGACGCCATTGAGCTTGTTGCGTGCTCCGATCACCCAAGCATCAATTTGGGTGCCGTCCGCGCGCTTGTGGAAAATCCGGTCATCTTGCCGACACGGGAGTCGATCATCCGGAAAATCGTTGATGGTTTCTTGAATGCCCAAGGCCTGTCAGCCTTGAAACCCAAACTTGAAACCGTATCGCTTAATCTGAGCCTGCCGCTGCTTTTGGATTCAAACATGCTTTGGTTCATCTCACGCGGGGTCGTCGGTCGCGAACTGGCTGCCGGCAACCTTGCGACGTTCGATCTTGGCGCCGACTATATGTCCGGCGCGGTCGGGGTGACACAAAGGCGCTCTGACACCCAGGACACCAGCATAAACGACCTTATCGAGCTTCTGCATACCGAAGCGCAAAACGTGGGCCGTCGTTGATCCGCATGTGTTGCGATCATGGAACTCTGCGAGCCTATCAGTCGATCGGCGCTTCAGGCGGCTCTGTTACCGTTCGACCAAACGCCGCGCAGCAACGGGACGTCGTCTTCCATCCGGAAGCGGATGATGTCGGCCCGCTTGCCGATTTCCAGAACACCGCGATCGTCCAGATGCGTTGCCTTGGCGGGGGCGGATGTCACGGTTGCTATGGCGCGGGGCAGGTTGTCCCAAATCTTGCCGACTTTCGCCGCTGCATAGAGCAGAGCCGACGGCACGTAGTCGGAGGACAGGATGTCCAGCAGGTTGGCATCGGCAAGTGTGTGTGCTGCCACATTGCCGGAATGTGAGCTGCCGCGCACGACGTTGGGCGCGCCCATCATGATTGCGATGTCGTGCTTGCGGCAGGCGTGCGCCGCACCGATGGTCGTGGGGAACTCCGCAAGGTGGATGCCGTGAGATGCGCTGCGCTCCACATGCTCGTGGGTTGTGTCATCGTGGCTGGCCAGCACGGCACCGAACCGCGCGGCCGCATCGACAGCAGCGTTTTCATGCGCTTCACCGACCCGCGCTCCCAGCGCTTTGCGCTCGGCCACATGGTCATCGAACGCCTTCTGCGACATGCCATGCTTGCCGCGCATGTAGGCTTCATACTGCGTTATGTCCGTGAACTGACGCTGGCCCGGGGTGTGATCCATGAGGCTGACAATGCCGATACGGTCATCCGGGCCGAAGGTGGCCAGTTCATCCAGCAAGGTGGTGGAGCAGATCTCGGCGCGCAGATGAATGTGGTGGCTGATCTTGAGCAGGCCGGCCTCGCGCGCGGCAAGGATTTCATTGACCATGGACCGCGCATAAGGCTCGGGCATGCGATTGGAGTTCAACTCCTCGATAAACCCCAGGCGAACCGCGTCAAATACGGTTGTGATGCCGGTGGACGCCAACTCCGCATCGTGCGCGGTGATCGCCGCGTTGTGTGGCCAGTTGACTCGTGGGCGTGGATGCAGATGACGCTCCAGATTGTCGGTGTGCAACTCCACCAGCCCCGGAGACACGTAGTCCCCTTCGCAGTCTATGGCATCCGATGAGACACCCGCACCCTGATCAATGGTTGTGATCGCGCCGTTCTCGAAGCGCACAGCGCCAGTGATCACCTCATCGGCAAGGACAAGGCGTGCATTGGCCAGAATGGTCGGTTGCGTCATATGGCGTTCTTTCTTCTATGGAATTTGTCGCTGGAGAACAGCGATCAAGGAGTGTCCGCAATGTCCGATTACAGCCGTTATGCTATTTACGTCCTGGCGGAAGGCGCACTGCATGAGGAAGCCTCGCGTTGGCTTGGTTGGGACCCGCGTACCGGTAAAACTCTTCCGCATCCCGATGTCGATGGCCTGTCTGCCCCGGTTGAAGATCTGACCGCGACGCCGCGCAAATACGGCTTTCATGGAACCATCAAACCGCCCTTTCGCCTGGCTGCGGGCGAAAGCCGTGCGACGCTGGAAACCGCCTGTGAGACCGTTCTGTCCGGTTTGCAATCCGCCCAAGTGGATCGCCTGGTTGTGGGGCCGCTGAGCGGGTTTGTTGCCATGCTTCCACAGAACCCCAGTGCCTCGTTGAACCGGCTTGCCGGGGAGGTGGTGGAGAAGCTCGACGGCCTGCGCGCGCCTGCGAGCGACGATGAACTGGCGCGCCGCCGCAAGTCCGGTCTGACGCCCCGCCAGGACGCACTGCTCATGCGATGGGGCTATCCGTATGTGATGGAGGAGTTCCGATTTCACATGACGCTGTCGGGCAAAAGGAGCACGGAGGAGGCCGCCAGTCTGGCGGATCGCCTTGGGCGCCACTTTGCGCCTGTCATACCCATACCGTTCGATGTGAATGCGCTTGGCTTGCTTGGCGAAGATGCAACTGGACGGTTTCATCTCATCCGGACGTACAGGTTGGCCGGTTGAAGGGCTGATAGCGCGGCTTCGACGGCCTCGTTGAGGTCACCGGAGTTGTCGATCTCCGTCACATCGATGTCCGATGGTATGGCTGGAGCCGCGCGTGACAAGCGTTTGGTTCTGTCTTCCTGCGTTTCCCGCCCGCGGGCGGCCAGCCGCCGGGCCAGTACCTCAGGCTTTGCCGTGATGGAGAGCACATGGAATCCCGGAAAGGTTCTTGCGCCCTCTTCGAGCTTGCTGCGAGAGAGGTTGGCGATCACGTCATGCCCCTCGCGCAGATGCTGCTGCGCGCTCTGCGGGATGCCATAGTAGAGGCCGTGCGCGGACCACCAGAGCGCAAAGTCCCCGCGCCGAGCACGGGCGTGAAAGGTGGCCTCGTCGACCGGTTCATAGTCTTCGCCACCAGCCTCAGGCGCCCGCGTGATGGTTCGCCGTATCCGCACCATCTCGGGCAGGCGCGCGCAGAGAGCGTTCATCAGACTGTCCTTGCCGACGCCGGATGGGCCGACGACCGCAATGAACCGGCCCTGTTTGGCTGCGTTCGACATATCTAAGCTGCCGCCTTTGGCGTAAACGCCGTCACGTTGATTTCCCGATCAGCGATCCGCTCACGGGCGGCCAGATCGTGAAAGATTCCGACAATCGCCGCGCCGGAGGCTTTGGCTTCCTCAATGAGCGTCAAGACGGTCTCCCGGTTCTGAGCGTCCAGGCTTGCTGTCGGCTCATCCAGAAGCAGTGCCGGGTAGGTGTGGGCAAAGCCGCGGGCTATGTTCACCCGTTGCTGTTCACCGCCTGAGAAGGTGGTCGGCGAGAGCTCCCAAAGGCGTTCAGGGATGCGCAAACGGGAAAGAAGATCACATGCTCGCTCACGTGCTTCTTCTTCGCTCTTGCCGACCGATAGCAACGGTTCGCTGACCACGTCGAGAGTCGGGACACGGGGCACCACCCGCAAAAACTGGCTGACATAGCCCAGTGTCTCACGTCTCAGCGCGAGGATTTCGCGCGGCTCGGCCCTGGTGATATCGAGACCGTCGATTTCCACCTTGCCGTTTTGGGCCAGATAGTTGCCGTAGAGAATGCGCATCACCGTGGATTTTCCGGCTCCCGACTCGCCGGTCAGTGCGACGCATTCGCTTGGTTGTACCTCGAAGGCGCCGTCTTCCAGAACAGGAATGACGGTTGCGCCCTGATTATGCAGGGTGAAGCTTTTGGCAAGGTTTTCCACTTTGATCATCTGGCGCTCCTAAACCTGCAGGACGGATGACACGAGCAGTTGCGTGTAGGCATGCTGGGGGTCGTCCAGAACCTGATCGGTCAGGCCTGTTTCGACCACATCGCCTGACTTCATGACCATCAGCCGGTCGGCCAGCAGGCGCACCACGGCGAGATCGTGCGTCACAATGATCGCTGAAAGTCCCATCTTGCGCACAAGGCCGCGCAGTAAATCGAGCAGGCGTGCCTGAACTGAGACATCCAGGCCACCGGTCGGCTCGTCCATGAAGACAAGACGCGGGCCGGAGACGAGATTGCGGGCAATCTGCAAACGCTGTTGCATGCCGCCGGAAAACTGTGCCGGTCGGTCATCCATCCGGTCGGTATCGATCTCGACACGCTCCAGCCAGTCTTCCGCCGCGTTTCGAATATTGCCGTAGTGCCGCGCGCCAACAGCCATCAGCCGTTCGCCGACATTGCCGCCCGCCGAGACGCGCATGCGCAGTCCGTCGCGCGGATTCTGGTGCACAAAGGCCCAGTCGGTTCGCCCCAGCATGCGCCGTTCCGGTTCACTCATGGTCAGCGTGTCCCGCGGCCCTTCCGTGCGGGTGTCGAAAAGAATGCGGCCCTCGTCGGGCGGAAGATGGCCGGCCAGACAGTTGAGGAGCGTCGACTTGCCGGAACCGGACTCGCCGACGACACCCATCACTTCCCCGGGATAGAGCTTGAACGAGACATCGCTGCAGCCGATGCGCGTGCCATACCGTTTGGTGAGGTGTTGAACGTCAAGGAGTGGTGTCACGCTCATGCCGCCTGCTCCTGTCTGCGGATGCGTGAGGCGCAGTAGTCGGTATCGGAGCAGACAAACATGCGTCCGCCTTTGTCATCGACGATTACCTCGTCCAGATAGCTCGTGACGGAGCCACACAGTGCGCAGGGGTGATTGGCCTTGGAAGGATCAAACGGGTAATCGTCGAAATCGAGGCTGACGACCTTGGTGTAGGGCGGGACGGCGTAGATGCGTTGTTCGCGCCCCGCGCCGAAGATCTGGATTGCTTCAGATTCCAGTTTGGGATTGTCAAACTTGGGGATCGGCGAAGGGTCCATAACGTAACGATCCTCGACCTTGACCGGATAGGCGTAGGCCGTGGTGATCGCACCATGCTTGGCGATGTTCTCATAAAGCCGCACATGCATCAGCCCATATTCCTCAAGCGCGTGCATTTTGCGGGTTTCGGTTTCGCGCGGTTCGATGAAGCGCATCGGTTCGGGAATCGGAACCTGATAGACGAGGATCTGATCCTCGTTCAGCAGCTCTTCAGGGATGCGGTGACGGGTCTGGATGATCGTTGCTTCGCTGGTCCGCTCGGTGACATCGATATCAGCGGTCCGTTCAAAGAACTTGCGGATGGAGACCGCGTTGGTCGTGTCGTCGGCGCCCTGGTCGATCACCTTGATCGTATCGTCCGGTGTCATCACAGCGGCTGAAACCTGCACACCGCCGGTACCCCAACCATAGGGCATAGGCATCTCACGGCTGGCAAACGGCACCTGATAGCCGGGCACCGCCAGCCCCTTGAGAATCGCGCGACGGATCATGCGCTTGGTCTGCTCATCAAGGTAGGCGAAGTTGTAATCGTCCATCGCTGCGGCTGCTTGCGCGGTCATTCTGCGGCCTCCTGAAAAGGGGATGCGTCCTCCTCGGCTTTTGCCGTCTCGGCTTCAGCCCGCAGTTTGCGGATCAGTTCAAGCTCCGATTGGAAATCCACATAGTGGGGTAGCTTGATGTGTTCGAGGAAACCGGTCGCCTGGACATTGTCGGCATGGGATAGGACGAACTCGACGTCCTGCGCCGGAGCGCCGACATTGTCTTCGCCCAGCTCTTCCCAGCGTAGCGCACGGTCGACCAGTGCCATGGAGATCGCCTTGCGCTCGCAGTGCCCGAAGACCAGTCCGTAGCCGCGGGTGAACTGTGGTGGTTCGCTCTTCGAACCCATGAACTGGTTCACGGTCTCGCATTCGGTGATCGTCACCTCGCCGATGTCGATGGCAAAGCCGAGTTCGGGAATGTCCATCTCGATAGCCACTTGGCCGACGCGCAACTCGCCGACAAACGGGTGATTGCGGCCATAACCGCGCTGTGTGGAATAGGCCATGGACAGGATGAAGCCTTCATCGCCACGGGCGATGGCCTGCAGGCGCAACGGTCTGTCAGCCGGAAAATCCAGCGGTTCGCGCGTCAGGTCGCGTGGTGTCTTCGTGTCGTCCTCTTCGGTCTGGATCAGGCCCTCGCGGTCCAGGAACTCGGTCACATGCGGGGTCGGTTCCGTGCGCGGTTCACCGGCTTGGGCTTCAGGCGGCAGTTCGCCGGTTGCTGCTAGTGTGAAGTCGATCAGCCGGTGGGTGTAGTCAAAGGTCGGTCCGAGAACCTGGCCGCCGGGAACATCCTTGAACGTGGCGGAGATACGCCGGTCGCAAGTCATCGCACCGGTGTCGATGGGTTCGCTCGCACCGAAACGCGGCAGGGTGGTGCGGAACGCACGGATCAGGAAAACGGCTTCGATCATATCGCCGCGAGCCTGCTTGATGGCCAGCGCTGCAAGATCGGGATCGAACAGCGAGCCTTCGGCCATCACACGGGCCACGGCCAGCGCCAACTGCTCACGGATCTGGGCAATGGACAGCTCTTCGACGGAGATGTCGCCCCGGCGCTCTTCGGCAAGCCAGGTGTGGGCATTGTCGATGGCGCGCTCGCCACCTTTGACGGCTACATACATCTAGGCGGCCTCCTCGGCAGACAGGTCCGAAACACGGGTGGATCGCGGCAGGGCCGCAATGCTTTGCCCGCTGGTGAAAAAACAGTCGAACCCGAGCGGGAAAAGACGCCGGTTGGCCTGAAAGGCCCCGATCTCCGGCAGGTTCAGATTTGCCGTGTCTTTGATGCCCGGGCCGGAGAGTTGCGCACCGTTCCGCTCAAGGCTAGGCATCTCAACGATCAGAGTTGCTGCGCGATCGGGATATTCGGCCACGCCTACCTTGTAGGCGGAGACCGGTTGAAGGGCGCCCCATGTACCCACAGCGAAATCGGCCCGATCCGCAGGCAGCAATGGAGCGCCGATGTGGAAGCCAACCCAAGCGCGGGCAGCCTCATTGTCATGCTCGCCCGCCAAATAGAGGCTGGTGTCGGGATCACACAGTGTCAGCAGCAAAGAGGCAGCGGCCTCTGAGAACGGCTCGGGCGCCCTGGCTCCCGCAATCGCCTCAATGGTGCCCGGGCGTGCCATGGCCCGCATGGCAGCGCGGAAGGCCTGTGCGGAATCTGTCGGCGGACTGGCGAATGCGCCCTCATAGGATGATTGTGTATCCATCAGTTGTCTCCCCGTACCATGGTGAAAAACTCCACCTTGGTCGCAGCGGCCTTGGCGGCGCGCGAGGCGACATTGGCTTCGGCTTCCAGTTGCAGCGGTTCGACCACCATGTCATCGACGGCATCAGCCTGATCGCTCTGCGCCAAAGCATCGATCATGGCAGCGGCCAGCGAGGCACGCTTGTCGCGCCCCTGAACATAGCCGTGACCGATATGGCCGGTTGAAAGGCGGACCGAGCAGCGCGTAACGGTGATTTCACCCAGGTTGAAAGGCGCGCCCGTCGCTCCGGCGCGCCCACGCACCATCACGGTGCCGATTTCCGGTGTGCGTAAAATATCGTGGTCGGGTACGCCCGATCGCACGCACCACGCGTCCCACAGTGTTTTGAGCCGGTCCGCAGGTGCTTTTGCCAGCACCGACAGGCGTTGTTTGCGGGCCGGATCATCGTTGGCGGCTGTTTCGGATCGGTTTTTCGACATCTTGGCAAGTTGTCCAAATAAATATACAACTAGACAAATTAGTACGAAGCCTGCGCGAGTCACGCAAGGTCTGTTTCGTGAATTTTTGGTGACACCGCGTTGACAATCGGGGAGAGCCGACGTGCCGCGCACTGCATTATGGACGTCCATTCGCAAGACGCTTGAACAGGAGATCACGACCGGACACTACGCCGCCGGAGACAAGCTTCCGACCGAAGCACAGCTGTCGGACCGCTTTGGCGTCAATCGGCACACCATTCGCCGAGCGCTCGTCGACCTTGCTGACAGCGGTCTGGTTTACGCGCGGCGCGGGGCCGGGGTGTTCGTCACGCACACGCCGACAGACTATCCCATCGGGCGGCGTGTGCGCTTTACGCAGAGTATCACGGCGACCGGTCGCACGCCGGGGCGCAAGGTGCTGTTGCATGAAACGCGCGCTGCCGATCCGAAGGAAGCAGACGCGCTGGCGATCCAACCCGGGGCGCCTGTTCATGTCAGCGAAGGCCTGTCATTGGTTGACAGCGAGGTGCTGGCGATGTCGCGGGGTGTTTATCCTGCGGAGCGCTTCCCCAACTTTCTGAAGCATTTACAGGACGAGCAATCCGTCACTGCGGCGTTCAAGGCTGAAGGCGTGGCGGACTACACCCGTGCATCCACCCGCATTGATGCCAAGCTTGCCTCACCGACGTTGGCTCTGCATTTGCAACTGCCCCAGGGCGCGCCGATCCTGCGCACCATCGGGATCAATGTGGATAGCGATGGCGTGCCGATTGAGTATGGCCGCACCTGGTTCGCTGGCGATCGCGTCACGCTCACCCTGGCGGACGACGATGTCGGTTAGTCGTCTTTCGGGCCGGTGTATGTCCAGCGATAGGCGGGCGGAGTCGGCCCTTTGTTGCGGCCACCCTGTTCCATCTGTTCCCAGGCGTGGGACAGGATGCCGACCGAACGCGACAGGCAGAAGAGGCCGCGCGCCAGGGGACCGGCGAAGCCCAGTTCGGCATAAATAACGGCCGTTGCGCCGTCTATGTTCATCGGAACGGGCTTGCCTTTGCGTGTGTTCAGAATGTCCTGGATCGCCCGGCCAATGGCGGCAAACTCACCTGTCACAGTGCCTTTGGCGGCGGCTTCATCCACCAGACCCAGAAGGCGTGGTGCACGCGGGTCAACCGGCTTGTGGAAGCGATGTCCGAAGCCCGGTATGAAGGTGCTCCGTTCTGTCTGCCATCGGTCGATGGCAGATGCCGCTGCATCGTTCAGCGCTGTGCCGGCATCGACGGCGTCTTTGATCCATCCGTAAAGCTCAACAGCCTGTTCTCCGGCCCCGCCATGAACGTCGTCCAGCATGTTCACGGCGGAGGCCATGGCGCCATTGAGGCCAAGTCCACAGGTAACGGCCATACGGGCCGCCGCGATGGACGGCGCTTGCGGGCCATGGTCAACGGCGGCGACCAGCGCGTACTCGAGAAGCCTAGCTTCCTCCGCACTTGGCAGAGTGCCGCGGGTCATCAGCCAGATCATCTGCGGAAAGGAGACGCTGCCAATCAGGTCTTCGACAGGATGGCCCCTTAGAGCGATGCGGCCCGGCTCCATATCGATGATAGCGGTGGACCACCAATCGGAAACATCACTCATCGGTCGGCTCCTCATGAACAGGCAGGCAAATGATCTCGCGTGCAGCGAGGTCGGCGATCTCATTCTCGCTGAGCCCAAGTTCTCCCAGCACGTCGGTGGTGTCTGCGCCGAGCACGGGCGGGTGGGACCTTAGACCTGGGGCATGGCCATTCATTTCGATGGGCAGCGCCGGCAGTTTGGTGGTGACGCCGTCTGACAGTTGCGTCGTCAGCAAGCGTCTGCCGGCGTTGAGATGCGGGTCATCGAACAACTGCTCCGGCTTGGCCACATGGGCAAATGGCAGTTTCGCGGTGATGGCTTTCTCCGTCAGTTCGGCGAGCGAAAGCGCCCCGACGATTTCGCTGACAGCGGGTAGCAGCCGTTCTCTTGCTTCAATGCGCTGGTTGTTGGTGGCAAGTGTTTCATCTTCCGCCAGGTCGGGACGTTCGAAGACGTCGCAGAAGCGTGCCCAATGGCGGTCGGACGTAATACCGAGGAACACGCGTTCGCCATCGAGGCTGATGAACTGATCATAGATCGCCCAGGCCGACACGCGCGCGGGCATCGGCGGCACCGGTTCATCGGAGAGGGCGGCATAGGCGAGGTGCTGGCCCATCAGAAACATCGCCGACTCGAACAGGTTGGAGGTGACAAGTTGACCTTTGCCGGTTGCTTCGCGTTCACGCAGTGCGGCCTGAATGGCGATCACACCGAACATGCCGCCCATGATATCGACGACCGAGGATCCAGCGCGCAGTGGCTGGCCGGGAGGACCGGTCATGTAGGCGAGGCCGCTCATCATCTGAACGACCTCATCGAGTGCAACGCGGTTCTCATAAGGCCCGGCAGAAAACCCTTTGAGTGACAGATAGATGAGCTGCGGAAAGGTGTCTTTCAGCGCATCGTACCCGAGCCCCAGACGCTCCATTGTTCCCGGCCCGAAATTCTCGATCAGCACGTCGGATATTGCGATGAGTTTCTTGGCCAGTGCCAGCCCTTCCGGGGTTTTCAGGTTGAGAGCGACACTCTTCTTGTTGCGGTTGAAAAAAGGGAAGTAACCCGTTCCGAAACCTTTGAGTTTGCGTGTCGGGTCGCCACCAGGAGCAGGTTCGATCCGGATCACCTCAGCGCCCAGATCAGCGAGCACCAGACCTGCCGTCGGTCCCATGACCGTGTGGCCGAAGTCGAGCACGCGCAGGTTGGCAAGTGGAAGGGTTTGGGAGGGCATAAGAGGCTTTCTGATCGCGCGTTGCTCTCTGCCTATCACATTCGCGTTGGGTGGGTAGCCTTGGTGCGGGCAAGCGCGCATAGGACGTTCAACAGCAGGTGCACGGCATCTGCACCCTCTTGAACATATTGGATACTCTCATGCTCACGCTTTACGCTTGGAATACCCCTAATGGGCAGAAGCCCGCTATCTTGCTCGAAGAGCTTGGCCTTACCTACGATCTGGTGATGATCGACATCGGCAAAGGCGATCAACACAAAGACGATTTTCGGGTGATCAGTCCGAACAGCAAAATTCCCGCGCTTGTGGATGGCGAACAGACGATGTTCGAATCCGGGGCGATCCTGATGCATCTGGCGGAGAAGCATGGCAGGTTTCTGCCGATGTCAGGGCAGGCGCGCATCGATACGCTTGTCTGGACCTTCTGGCAGGTTGGCGGACTTGGGCCGATGATCGGCCAATGGGGACACTTTTCCCGTGCCGAGGAGAAAATCCCCTACGCGATCGAGCGTTATCTTGCTGAGTCCATTCGTCTTCTGGAGGTCATGGAAGAACAGCTTTCGAAGAATGCCTTTCTGGCCGGAGAGGAATACACCATTGCCGACATGATGAGCTTTCCCTGGGTAAAGGGGGGCTATCAGTTCATCAACAAGGCCTCGCCGGATCGCCTGCCGCCACTGACGGCAACGCGTGCCTGGGTCGAGACGATCGATGCACGCCCTGCTGTTCAGGCGGCACTGAAGCGTTTGAAACCGGAGTCCTAGTCAGTCTATCTCAATTGGATCGGCTGAACGCGAGCGCGCGCTCGTGTTTAGCCGTTTTTCTTGCTCTGGACCTGATTCAACCAGTCTTCAAATCGGTCTGTACCATCACGCCGGAACGATGTTCGGACGTCTGGGGGCGTATTCACATTTGGTTTCGTCAAAATGCATCTTATGTTAGGAATACGTAATATAACGGGTATACCGAAACAGTCCTTATTGACGTAGCGGTGTTCTAACGTGGGAGAAGCAGATGGTGCAGCAGGCGGCGCCGGTTGATGGTGCGGTCCAGGGGTTTTCTGGGCAAACGGTTAAGGTCGGCAAAAGGACGATTGTCATACCGGAGGCCGGGAAAGAACCATGGCGCAAATCGCTGTTTACGGCGCTTTGCGATGCACGTGCCAAACACGGTGGCAGCACCGTCGTCGTCAATGACTTTGCCAACACATCCCTGACATACGACCGATTGACGCTGGGTGCCATCCTGCTCGGCGACAAGCTGCGCGACCTAGGCCGGCCCGATGAGCCGCTCGGCATTCTTCTACCCAACGCATCCGGTGTGACGGCGGTCTTTTTTGCCTGCCAGGCCATAGGCCGCGTTCCAGCGATGCTCAACTATTCAGCCGGTCTGCGCAGCTTAAGGGCGGCCTGCGAAACCGCTCAGGTCAGTGTGATTGTGTCCTCTCGCGCATTTGTCGAGAAAGCGGGTCTTGAGGACCTGGTCGAAGGGCTTTCCCAAAACTGCCAGTTTGTCTGGACAGAAGATCTGCGCGCGCAGATCGGCTTCATGGATAAGATGAAGGGCATGGCGCGGCTCAAACTGGCTTTAGGTGGTGTGCAAGGTCACAAGACATCACCGGATGCGGTGGCCGTGATGCTGTTCACATCCGGAACGGAGGGCTTGCCCAAGGGGGTCGCGCTGACCCATGCCAACATGCTGGCTAACTGCTGGCAGATCGATCAAATCAGCGACTTGCAAACCGGTGATCTGTTCTTCACTGCATTGCCCGTCTTTCATGCCTTTGGACTCACGGCCGGGCTTGTCGGCGGTGTCGTGCTTGGCATTGGAGCCTACTTCTATCCCTCGCCGCTGCATTACAAGGAGATTCCCTCGCATGTGCGCAAGTCGGGCGCGAAGGTCGTCGTGTCGACCGATACGTTCGTCAACGGCTGGATCAAATCCGCCGAGCCTACCGACTTCAGTAATATCCGTATGATGGTGCTGGGCGCTGAACGTGTGCGCGAACAGACCCGGCAGCTTTTCCGGGACAAGTTCGATATCGATCTTTTGGAGGGCTATGGCGTGACCGAGGCCGCACCGGTTCTTTCCGTCAACCACGAGCACGACAACACCCCGGGTACCGCTGGATATCTTCTGCCGGCGATCGAGTACAAGATCGAGCCGATAGCCGGGCTTTCAGAGGGTGGGCGCCTGCTTGTGCGCGGGCCCAATGTGATGGCGGGCTATATCATGCATGACGCGCCGGGCGTGATCCGTCCGCTCCCGGATGGCTGGCACGATACCGGCGACATCGTTGATGTCGATGAGGCAGGGCGTGTGCGTATCAAGGGCCGCGCCAAACGTTTTGCCAAGCTTGGCGGTGAAATGGTCTCGCTCAGTGCCGTCGAAGCCTACGTCAGCGAAGTCTGGCCGGATGAGAACCATGCCGTGGTTGCGGTCCCGGACAAGCGTAAGGGCGAGACGCTTGTGCTGGTGACGGAGAAAGACAACCCGGATCTCGATGAGGTGCGTGCATGGGCCAAGGAGCAGGGCGTTTCTGAGCTTATGCTGCCGAAGAAAGCCGTGGTGGTCGACGAGATGCCGGTGTTGGGCACCGGCAAGCTCAATTACGGCGCGCTGGATGAGATCGCCAATCCGGAAGCCGGTGATGAGGAGGCTGCTGCCTGATCACCGCTTCGGGTGTGTCAGGTTCCAGTGGCTTTCCAGCCGTAGAGCCAGTCATAGCGTGCCAGCATGGCGGAACCGGATTGCGCCCGTAAGACAGCGTTGCGCGCGAAAGCCATGGCACCAGTTAGATGGTAGATGTGGCCGTTGCGCGCGGCCTCCTTCCAGACTCGCGTCACTCTTGCTTTGCGCGCCATTTCATAACGTGCCAGTGCCTGATCGCGCTCAGGCGTTGAGGTCAGCATATAAGAAAGAACCCAGGCATCCTCGATTGCCATCGCGCCGCCTTGCGCCATGAAGGGCAGCATTGCGTGGGCCGCATCGCCGACCAGCGCCACATGCTCGTCGACCCACACATCTTGAGGGTCGACACCAAAGAGGGGCCATGGAGTCCAGCTTTCCTGTTCGGCGAGCCGCGCCAGCAATCCAACATGCCACCCGGCAAAAGCGTGAACCAGTTCGTCGTGCGGGTTGGAAAGGTTCGGTTGCGGGTCGTTCGTTTGAGCAATGGCCACGAGGTTTCGCGCTTTGCCGCTGCTGATCGGATAGTCGACGAGGTGAGCCTTCGGGCCAAACCAGACCTTCGTGATCGGGTTTCGATCGATATGCTCAACCGGATGGGTTGTTCTCCAGGCGACATAGCCGGTGAAGCGTTTATGCGATGAGGTGCGCAGGACAGCGCGCCAGGCGGAATGCACACCGTCGGCTGCGACGATCAAAGGGTGGGTATTGTCCGGCTCAACGGTGGAACCACGCTTCAGGTCGATAAGATCGTGCGCGTCGCACGCATCCGCCAGGACTTGCTGAAGATCTGCACGGTGGATGACCGCATAGTTGGCACCGTAGCGTTCGAAAGCCGTTTCTCCCAGAGGGATTTCCGCGAGTGGTTTGTTGGTGCGCCCATCGTGTAGAGCGATCTTTGCAGGCGTTACTGTACGGTATGCCAGAGCCTCCCCGAGCCCAAGTGCGAGCAAAATGGACATTGCATTCGGGGACAGTTGGATACCTGCCCCCACTTCTTCAAAGACCGGGGCTTTTTCATGCACAATGCTGGCAACGCCATGATGGGCGAGGCTCAGTGCTGTCGTTAGCCCGGCAATCCCACCGCCAACAATGGGGACAGGTGCTTTCATGTCACGCACGAACGCTTATCGGATCAGGCCGCAGCATCCTCGCCGGTCCACACCGTGTCGGCCGGGTTTGCACCATGCGCACCTAGGGACTCATTGTACACGTAAAGGGTGGAGCAGTATGGGCAGACCTTTTCACGCTCATCTCCGAACGTCAGGAATACGTGGGGATGATCAAAGGGTGGTTTTGCGCCGATGCACATGAACGCGTGCGCCCCGACTTCGACGCGCGGAAGACCATCGTGATTGTGGACGTGGAGTATTGCCTGGTCGGCCATGGATTGCCTGCTGATTTGCTCGTTGGCTGATAGGCGTGGGTCTAACGTGGTCCCCCGATATCATCAAGCGCGCCGTTTGTCGCTTCGCGCGGATTGTTCCAACGCAGGATGATTGCTAACGCACGCGCCATCAACAGATGAAAGAGCAACGATGCAACGTTTTGATTCAGATGGAGTCGAGATCGCTTACCACGACGAAGGCGAGGGATATCCCATCTTGCTTATCCACGGCTTCGCTTCGAACCATCAGGTCAATTGGGTTGGCCCGGGCTGGTTCGAAACTCTGCGAGGCGCCGGCCATCGCGTGATTGGAATAGACAATCGCGGCCATGGGCAGAGTGAAAAACTCTATGATCCGGCTCTCTATTCCGCACGCGCGATGGCGGGTGATGCGAGGCGGTTGCTGGATCACCTGGACATCGCCGATGCCGTGGTGATGGGGTATTCGATGGGCGCGCGCATTTCAGCGTTTCTCTGCATGGATGCACCGGAACGCGTTTCGCGGGTGATCTTCGGCGGGCTGGGTATCAATATGGTGCGCGGCATCGGTGGGTCGGAACAGATCGCGCAGGCTCTGCGCGCCCCGTCTTTGTCGTCTGTTGAAAGCGAGGTGGGCAAGGCATTCCGTATCTTTGCCGAGCAGACTCAATCCGACCGCGAGGCGCTCGCCTCCTGCATTCTGGCATCACGTGATCCGATCATGGAGAGTGATGTTCGTGCGATCGATCAGTCTGCACTGGTTGCCGTTGGCACCAACGATACCGTATCGGGGGATGGTGGAGAGTTGGCTCAGCTTCTCCCGCATGGGCGGTTTCTCGATATCACGCGCCGCGATCATATGACCGCGGTGGGCGACAAGATCTACAAGGCGGGTGTTCTCGATTTTCTCAGTGCTTAGCAGCCCTTGAAGTCCGGCGTGCGTTTGTCGAGAAAGGCCTGCCAGCCTTCCGCATAGTCCTTTGATCCGAAACAGACATCGGCATCCTTGCGTGCCAGGGTATCCAGACCCGGGTCGTATGCGGCTGCAACAGCAGACTTTGCCGCGCGGTGCGTGAGGGGCGCTCGGGACAGCAGTGTGCGGATGAGCTTCTCCGCTTCTTCATCGAAAGCGTCTTGCGGTATGATCTCCTCGAGAAAGCCATACTGCAAAGCCGTCTTGGCCGTGATGGGATCGGCGGTGAAGAAAAGCCGTTTCGTCGCGCCAGGACCGATCAAACGCACCAGATCGCGCACGCCGTCCACCGGATAGGCAAGGCCGAGTTTGGCCGCGGGCACCGCGAACGTTGCTGTGTCCGACGCAAGGCGCAAGTCACAGGCGGCTGCCAGCCCGACGCCGCCGCCAAAGCAAAAACCTTCGATCAGAGCGAGGGTAGGGGTCTTGGCGTTGCGCAGAGCGGCAAAGGCTGCGCCGTTGAACACCTGATAAGCGCTCGCCTGATCGACATTGCGCCGCGAGTCGGCGAATTCGGAGATGTCGGCACCGGAAACGAAGGTGCTGTCATGACCGCGCAATGTGATGAGATGAACCATGGGATTCCTATCAGCACGCTCGACCAGTTCTGCGATCTGTTTCCACATGGCAAGCGAAACGGCGTTACGCCGAGCTGGATTGACGATGGTGATCGCGGCGAGGGCATCCTTTACCGAGCATGTGACATGCCCTTCTGTTTCCGTCCGATCCTGTGTCACGTGCACGTCTCCGGTTGGCAATTTCCATATGCCAGCTATAACCTACGGCCACGATGAACAAACACACGCACATGAACGAGACGGTGGCGAGCGGTTCAAGTCTCTCACCTGAGCCCCTTTTGGTTCCGCAGGATCCCATATGGCGGGCCGTGCGCGATGAGGCTTTGGCCGCCATCGATCGCGACCCGGCAACGGCCCCCATGTTTGAGGGCCAGGTGCTCAATCACAACGCGATGAGCGAAGCGCTGATCAGCGTGCTTGCCGGTCGTCTTTCCGATGCTTTGTGGGGCAGGGATGCGCTCGCTGCGATCATGAACGATACGCTTGCCGCTTCACCGGATCTCCTCAGGCACGTGGCTGCCGACATCCAGGCGATCTATGACCGCGATCCGGCCTGTAAGCGCTATGTTGAGCCGCTGCTTTTTTTCAAAGGGTTTCATGCGCTTCAGGCGCATCGCTTTTCACATGCTCTGTGGGAGGCCGGGCGGCGTGATCTGGCGCTTTTCGTTCAAAGCCGCATGAGCGCTGTCTTTCAGGTCGACATTCACCCTGCAACGCAGATCGGCGGCGGTATCTTTCTCGATCATGCCACCGGCATCGTGATCGGTGAAACAGCTGTTGTCGATGACAATGTGTCGATTCTGCAGGGGGTAACGCTAGGCGGTACCGGTAAGGAATGCGGCGACCGCCACCCGAAAGTGCGCTGCGGCGTTCTGGTTGGTGCCGGTGCCAAGGTTCTCGGCAATATCGAGCTTGGAAAAGGTGCTCGCGTTGCGGCCAGCTCGGTTGTTCTGGATTCAGTGCCGGAACTGGCAACCGTTGCTGGCATACCGGCGAAAATCGTTGGCATGGCCAAGGCCATGGGCCCGGACTGCATGCCCTCGCTGAGCATGGATCACAATGTGCCGCATGAACGGCTTGTGGATGGCGGCTCCGGCATCTGATGGGGCATGACAACGGGCGTTGCCAGCGTGTGATCATCCGGCCTACAAGCACCTGATATCTTATCGCAGACCAGCAGGAGCCAGGCGATGAACGGCGAGGAACTATCGAAGCTTGAAGCCTATCTCAAACGGCTGTTCGATTCATCCTCGATCACGGTGAGGGCTCGCCCGCGCAAGGACGATTCCGCCGAGGTCTATGTCGGCGACGAGTTCGTTGGACTGATCCACAAGGATGATGAGGACGAAGACGATCTGTCCTACAATTTCACCATGGCCATTCTGGACTACGATCTCAATTGACCGACCGTCGTCGGTTCATTCGTTTCCGATATAGTCCTGGCTTGAGCGGGCCAGCATAAGCAGAAATCCAAGCACACTTTCATCAAGTATCTGCCAGTCGTCCAGCAGTGCAGGCGAGAAGCGATATGTCGTTGTCAGCCCGTTGGTGAGAACAATATCGCGGTAGCACGTTTCCCAAACGGTCTCACCGCCGCCTGCGCAGCGGGTGGCAAATCCTGAGCCACGTGAAATGTCATAATAGACCATCTCATCGACATAGCCGGCCCTTGGATCGAGCTGGCGACGGACGAGGCCGCTGGGCGTCTGCTCGACGGTTCCGACAAACACTTCCCGATAAACTGACCCAAGAAGGTCGGTGGTATCCATGGTGTTTTCCGCATCTTTGAGACCGATGAAAACGATGTTCTCGCGCGGGGTGTTGCGCAGTGTTTCGGCATCGCCGATCGGTGCCATGGTTGGCCAGGCAAGCGCCAGATCGACGCCCGGAAGGACACCGTTGCGATGCTGCTCGGAGAAGCGCAGATAACCGGTAGGGATGCGCAAGTTGATGCCGCCGACAACAATTTCATAAGCCGGCTCATCGCCGCGCTCCGCCATCTCGTTGGGCGCGATCAAGCCGGTATGGCGCAAGCCTGCATGGCCGATAAAGAGCACGGTCAACAGGATCAGCGAACTGGTCAGAAAGGTTAGGGGCAGAACCGAAAAACCTCGGTCTGCCCGCAGGAAGGGATGGTCGGCCTGGATCATATGTTTACCATATGAACAACCCAGTTAATGTCTGGTTTACCATCCGGCATGGTTTTTGCCACGCCCTGATCATAACGCGCCGCCGTGGCGCGAAGTGAAACAGGGCGCTCCAGATGACCGAACCGATGCTTTTTACCTTTGCCGCAGCCAGCGGCTTTGTCTTTGCCGCTATCCTGGCAACCGGCTATCAGCTTGTCGCCAACAGGCCCGCACGCTTTGAGATTGTGCACGACGTGGGATCTGTCTCGGTTCCCGGGGCTCTTTTCCGTATCGCCCTTATCGTTTGGGCGGCTCCTTACATTATCATGCGCAATGCAGTGCGCGGCCGTTTGATCGAGCGCCGTCCTCTCGGATGGTTGTTAGCCAGCTTCGCGATTGCCGGTGTCTGGAGTCTGTGCGCCGGGATTCTGGTCATTTACCTTGCTGTCGTGATTGCGTGACGCATGGCGGCAGACGATGTACCGTCATGCAACAGATGTTTGCTTGGGTATGTCGTTCTGGCACACGCAAGAAAGATACAGGAAAGGTGAGCGACCGTGGCGCTTTTTGAACTGGATGGCGTGAAGCCGGATATCGTTGATGCGGATAGCGTCTGGGTTGCCCCATCAGCCATGGTCATAGGCAAAGTGAGATTACACCCGGGGGCCAGCGTCTGGTTCGGTGCTGTGCTGCGGGGAGACAATGAGTGGATCGACATCGGTCCTGATACCAATGTTCAGGACATGGTGATGATGCACACCGACATGGGGTTTCCGCTCACTGTGGGGCGCGGGTGCACCATTGGCCACAAGGCGATTTTGCATGGCTGCACACTTGGTGATTATGCACTGGTCGGCATGGGGGCGACGGTGTTGAACGGCGCGAAGATTGGCGACCATGCAATCGTCGGGGCCAACGCCCTGGTCTCGGAGCGCAAGGCTATCGGATCGAAGGCTTTGGCTGTCGGTGTTCCGGCCAAGGAAGTGAAAACACTTGGCGACGGCGCTTGCACGATGCTTGAACAGTCGGCGGCGCATTATGTTGAGAACGCTGCCCGGTTTCGCTCCGGCATGACCCGCATCGATTCCTGATAGGTCCGCTTGATAACAAAGTGGGCCGACGCCTGGGGAGCGCCGGCCCGCTGGCCCGATCTTTGGGACGGGGACCGACGGTATGGGGGTTTCAAGTCGGTGCAACCCATGCCTCGCCGATATCGGGCTTCGCACTCGCGGTCCAATATGGCCCGGCATGCCTCGGTTTTCGCT
>JANQJE010000039.1 GCA_028281795.1 Cohaesibacteraceae bacterium
AGTGGCGGAGCTATTCACGCTTTTTGATCGAAGAGAACCGCTGGCTGGCTCAACGCCATGGCGTGGGTGGTGAGTTGGTCGATTTTGGGCGGGGAGAACTTGTTCCCGTTGGAGAACTCATCGACGAACTGATCGATCTTCTGCGCGAGGATGCCGAGGAGCTTGGATGCCTGGACGAGCTGCAGCATTTGCGCACTGTTCGCCAACGCGGCACGTCGGCTGACCGGCAGCTTGCGCTCTACAGGAAACGGCTCGACGAGGGCGCATCGGAAGAAGAGGCGCTGTGCGACGTTGTCGATTTCCTCGTCGAGGAAACCATCGCGTTCTAGAGCGTTCTGTTCTTAGGTGGAAGCGTTTGAGCGCCGTAGATTTTGGTTCGGTACAAGGCGCGGGGCGGGCCGCGGTGTTATCACCGCAACCGGTCTGCAACGCAGCACCGGAGCAAAAGACCAAGCTCAAACGGTTGCGTCCGGCACATCGGCCAATTTGGTTTTGAAATGTCGGCTTGGCGATCCTTTCCGCCCCGGCTGCGTCGAAACCCTCGCATGATGCGACGGCATCGCGCTGCGGTCTTCTCCTTGCCGGAGACGAAAAATCTTCGCCATCAAACCGCTCCCACCTAAGAACAGAACGCTCTAGGAAGCTGCGATGCGGGTGCCCGTCACGCGCTCGATTTCACGCAGCAGATCGGCGTTGATCTGTCCGTTCGGTTCCAGAGCCCGGCGCAGCTGAAAACGGCGGATGGCCTCTTCCGTGCTCGGTCCGATGACCCCATCGATGCTGCCGGGGGCATAGCCCATTTCAGCCAGAATCGCCTGGACAGCCGCCACAACAGGTTGCGAGGAGCGTATCTCCGCAGCCGGCAAGGGCTGGTTGGTGCCGTTCGTGGGGTTGGCAGCGACAACGGGCGCCAGCAGCGCGCCGATGGGATCGTTGACCGCTATCGTTTCAACCGGACGTGCGGGCGCTGCCGAAACAGGTGCACGATTGGAGAAGGCCGGCCGGGGTATCGGCGCAGGAACGGTGTAAGGCGGGCGCGTCAGAAGTGACGCGATCGTATCCTGTTGCTGCCGGATTGAGGCTGTTGTGCCATCATTGCCCACCGGCCGCACCGCGGGGGCAGGCGCCATCGTGATGGGACGCTGCGAGCGGAAGGAGGGCTCGGCCGGCAAAGGCTGTGCGGGAGCCTCGCCGCGCGTCGAAAGCAACGGAGCGGGGTGCGCGCCGGGCTGCAGATAGGCAGCGTTGACGCCGACCACGGCAAAGGCGACCAGCGCCACGGTCGACATGGCCAGCCGCCCCGGTGCGGCAAGAATGCGGTCAACCAATCCATAGGGCTCATCGCCATAAGGATCATCATAGCCCAGCGCGTCGTCGGCGTAGTCGCCGCTGGAACGCGGCGCCGCGTTCCGGCGATGGTTCAGGTAAGGGTCATCATCCTGGATATGGCGTTCCTCGTGCCGGTCCATGAACGGTTCGTGCCTAGCCATGAGCGCGTTGCCCTTCTTCTTCAAAAATGTCCTGAGCCGGCGCAGCCGGATCGAGCTCGGTGTCCGCTTGTGCAGACTCGGCCGTGTCGAGTGTACCGCGTTCCTTTTGCAGCTTCGCCAAGACAACCGTGTTGGCGGCGTGCTGGTCCGCGTCGGCCATGGTTTTCGCTCCGTGCGGACCTTTAAATGGCAGGCGAACGGTGACCGTTGTGCCCTCACCCTCCACGCTGGTGATCGACAGCGAGCCTTTGTGTAGTTCGCACAGTCCCTTCACCACAGACAGGCCAAGACCTGTTCCTTGGTGGTCGCGATCGTAGGCGTTGTTCGCTTGGAAGAAAGGCTGGCCGATGCTGCCCAGGTCCTTGGCGGCAATGCCGATACCGGTGTCGATCACCGAGATCACCAACATGGGTCCGTCGCTGCGCGCGCGCAGGGTGATGGTACCGCCAGCCGGCGTAAACTTGGACGCGTTCGAAAGGAGGTTGATGACCACCTGGCGAACGGCCCGCTGATCGGCCACCAGTTCCGGCATCGCTTCAGGCACATCGTTGACAAACGTCAGTTCGGCCTTTTCCATCTGCTGTCCCATCAGCCGGACACAGCGATCTGTCACGGTTTTCAGGGCAAACGGTTCAGCGACAATATGAAAATGACCTGCTTCGAGCTTGGACATGTCCAAAAGGTCATTCACCAACTGCAGCAGATGGCCACCGGACTCACGGATCAGACCGACATATTCACGCTGCTGCTCATTGGCCAGAGCGCCGAAGACTTCCTCATCCAATATGTCGGCAAAGCCGATGATCGCATTGAGGGGCGTGCGCAGTTCATGGCTCATCGTTGCCAGGAACCTGCCCTTGGCGGCATCTGATGCCTCGGCCTTTTCACGGGCGAGGGTCAATTCCGTGGCGCGTTGCTTGAAGGCGCTGATGTCGCGCACCAGCGCATAGATGTCTTTCTCGCCATCCTGCCCCGATAGAACAGACATATCGATCTCGGCCCAAATAAAAGTTTGGGGTGCGTCGTCGGCGCCCGAGCGCAGGCGGACTTCAACGGTATCGCGCTGGCCGGTTGCATGGACGCGGTCGAGCGCAGACAGAAAGCTTGGCCTGTCTGCGATATGCAAGCGCTCAAAGAATCCGGTCGCACGCAAAGCCGACTGCTGGCACCCCAAGATGGAGCCGACGGCACCAAAGACCTGTTGGACGGAACCATCGCGCCGCAAAATCACAAACATGTCATGCGTGACTGCATGAAACTGGTCGATGGCACGGCGCTCTGCCTGTGCCTTTACGCCTTTCAGCGAGTCGGCACGCACAATGCGAGCCGCCAGGCTAAACGCGTAAAGCACACCGAAGAAAGCCATAAAGACCAGTTGGCTCTGGGTCATCGTCTGGCTCCCGCCCGCCGGAGCGGCATAGAGCACGGCCGCAGTCAGGCCGGTCAGGGTGATGAAAAGCGCCGTATGAATGTAACGCCTACGCTGAGTTAGAATGGCTTCAATGGGAGCAAGCCCGAAAAACACAAGAAGCGGCGACGAAAGCCCGCCCGTCTGCGCCACCGACCATGAGACGAGCCCGACGAAGCCGAGCATCGCAAGCATGGTCCCCTGTTCACCCCGTTTGGCCACAGTGAAGAGGCCCAGAGCAACCAGGTGGATGACGAAAGCTGTCAGCAACACCGGCAGTGGCAGCTCACCTGAGGCAGTCATGGCCGCCGGCATGGCAAGTGCAGCACAGACAAAAGACCCAAGCGTGGACAGATAAAACAGCGGCCCGTCGCGACGGGCCCTGCGCCGCGGCAAAACCGGCTCAGGTTGTGTGCGGTCCGTCTTTGTCTCAACCACCGCAGACGCCTGCGTGGTATGTGGAAACACAGTACCCTTGGCGCGATCTGGTGTGTTGTCGGTCTGTACGCTTAAACTCATCAAGCCGAATCTTTGCTCATGGGTCGGGATCGCACCCGTGCAGCCCCTTGTTGCAGCACGCTCGCAGGCAGCGTTGAACGAACTGTAAAAGGGGGCGATCTGAGCCACGGGACGGCCTGACTTAACGGCGAATTCCCACCCGCATGGTAAACCAATCCTTGCCAAAACCATCGGCATTCGCCTTAAACCCTAGCGTTTCCTCGAACTGCACTTTCATGGAGCGGTGCTAGTGTTGCGCTCGGGATTTGAGCTTCAAAGGGACGGATGCTCCATGACATTTTTGCTGAAAACGGCGTTTTGGCTGACCGTGGTACTGCTGATTTTGCCGATTGACCGCGAAGAAGCGGGTATCGCGCAGGGACCAGGCGCTTTTGAAACTTTTGCCGCCGTGCAGACCGTGGTTTCGGACATGCGTGGATTCTGCGCGCGCAACCCGTCAGCATGCGAGACAGGTACTGCGACGGTGGACGTACTGCGACAGAAAGCGGTCTACTCGGCCGGTGTCGTGCAAGGTTGGCTTGCCGATGATGAACATCAGCAGACGATTCATGTCCGCAGCGAACCTGCGCCGGAGGAGGCTGTTCGCGACGATCAGGTCGCCGCACTTATCGAAGCAGCGGACGCACGTATTCCTGCCAGCGCCCATCCACCACTCTAAAAGCTTGGGACCAAGATGCAGTATCCGGTTGCCGTATTGCGGTCAGCCCGCTATCTGCACGCATGACGGGTCCGGCATTGAGGCTGGACTTGGCCTCGCGTGGGTGAAGACGGATGGCTGATTTCTCTGAAATCCGCGACAACTTCGAGTTCCTGAACGACTGGGAAGATCGCTATCGCTATGTGATTGAACTGGGGCGTACGCTCGACCCGTTGAGCGATGAGGAGCGAAATGAAAAGGCCAAGGTGCTCGGCTGCGCCAGTCAGGTCTGGCTCGTGCGTGATGCGGGGGGCAAAAACACCCCCTTGAAGTTTCGCGGCGACAGCGATGCCCACATCGTACGCGGCCTGGTGGCTATTGTGCTGTCTCTCTACAATGGCCGCACGCCCGATGATGCTCTGGGTATCGACGCGGGAGAGCGGCTCGCCGCACTGGGGCTCAATGAGCACCTTTCCCCGCAGCGTTCCAACGGCCTGAAATCAATGATTGCGCGAATTCGTGCAGAGGCCGAGGACGCCAAAGCAGCTTAAGCGTGCAGGAGCGGCGAACGCTTCGCGCACAACGCCGAACAGTTCCTCACGCGCTACCAGCTTGCGACACCAGAGGGCGCACTTAGAGCGCTCCAGATTGCGGGCAGCTGTGGGCCTCGTTACTGGTTTAGCAATACTTGGACACAAGATTTGTTCCATGCCTTTTGACTGTGATTTCAAGTATGGGTAGATATTCCTATACTTGAAATCATGATCAAACGATACGTTAGGGATTCCTGATGAAAAAGGCGCCTGCGATCATTCCGCAGGCGCCTTTTTTCGGCAATCAGCAAGCGAAAGAAAGCGAAGCGTTTTCGCCTACTTTGCCCGTCTCTGACCCAAGCCCATCTGTTTGGCGAGCCGTGAACGAGCCTCTGCATAGCTCGGTGCAACCATAGGGTAATCCGAGGGCAAACCCCATTTTTCGCGATACTGATCCGGCGAGAGATTGTAGTGTGTCTTCAAATGCCGCTTCAAAGACTTGAAGCGTTTGCCATCTTCCAAACAGATCAAATAGTCAGGCGTGATCGACTTTTTGGGCGGAACCGCCGGTTTTTGTTCTTCTTTGGGTGGCTCTGCCGGATGTCCCATCAAGGTCCCAAGTGCGCCGTGTACCTGGTTTATCAGGTTGGGAAGATCCGCTGCGGGGATCACATTATGGCTCACATAAGCCGAAACAATGTCTGCCGTTAGGTCAACCAACGCTGCATTGTCGTCAGCGTTTTCGGCTACTTCATCTGTCATATTAAATCCTTTCTGTCCGCCCAGCTCTTAAAATGTACCGGGTGGCAAAGTAACGGCCGATTTATGGCGCTTTGCAGAAAAAAAGAAAGCGCAGAATCAAATCGAGCCGAAGAAGCGAGGCTCGTCTTAGGCCTTCTTTGCGGAATTTGCAAAGCAAAGTGCCACCACAGCCAGAAACAATGCAGTGAGAACAAAATGATTACTTTGAAACGGATTTCAAGGCGATATGCGGGGGAAATCAGTCGTTGCTGTCGCAGCGTACAGTGCGGCCATCATCTGAATATTTTCCTGCAAGATCATCAACCTTAGTGCCATGCCAAGGTTTATGACCGACATAGTAAGCAGCTCTTGCCAGAAGGTGGGCGGCAATAGGTGCTGTTAGAAGCAAGAACAAAAAGGCTGCAAAAGCCCGCGTCGCGACACCAAGTTCACCGGCATAAAGCGCCAGTGCAAGCAACAAAAGACCTGAACCCAAAGTACCGGCCTTCGATGCTGCGTGTGTGCGGGAATAAAGATCCGGGAAGCGCAAGATACCGAGCGCCGCGACGAGCGTGAATACAGCGCCGCCTATGATGATCAATCCCGTGATGATGTCGATCAGGCCGCTCATGATGCACCCCGGTCGGTTTTGGCCGCTGTCGATGACACCAGTGGTGCAGGCGTAGTCGAGCGGGGCGGATGCGGCGCATGCACATCCACCTGCTCGAGGTCCTCGTCGGGCGGGCGGCGGTGATGACGCGATCACCACGTCGGCAAAGGACA
>JANQJE010000060.1 GCA_028281795.1 Cohaesibacteraceae bacterium
CTCGCGCCCATCATGGTTCAGCTGAAATTCCGGACCAACGAAATAGCTAGGTCATGTTCTCATAAATGAGGCTGGATTTGGCGGCTGAAACGGCAAAGAAATGCAAGGAGCGGCTTGAGAAGCGGGCTTTCTGCCCGGTTGAGAGTTGCGACGTGGCAGGTCAAAGCCGTTTCGCTGTCCGAAGGATAGGGCCAGTTTGCCCGCCTACGGCGTTGCAAGCCCTTGAAAACCGGATGGTTTCCTGTGGCCTTGCGCCTTGTAGGCAAACAAACTGGCTCGTATCAAATCAACCTCATTTATGAGAACGTGACCTAGCCTTGCCTTGACCACAGTGGCGCGCCACACTCGGAGATATGGCGCGCGTACCTGATCTCGCTTCAGAATTATCCATCCGCATTGCCCGGGCAATCGGCCGGGCGGAGTTATTCGCTTTTGTCGAGCGTTTGTGGCCCCGCCTTGTGCTCATCGGGTCCATCGTCGGACTCTTTCTCATCCTCTCCTGGCTTGGCCTTTGGCCGGTCATGCCAGACCTGTTGCGATTTGCACTTCTCGGCCTTTTGGGCGCGACATTCGTCGGTTCGGCGATCTGGGCACTGCGCACCCCAAAGCCCGATCGCGATGAAAGCGTCAGCCGTGTGGAACAGGCTTCCAGGCTGACCGACAGACCGCTCGCCTCGCTGGACGATACACCGTTCGATACAACCAGCCCTCAGGGCCACGCGCTTTGGCAGGCGCATCAGGAGCGCATGGCAGCTCAGGTCAAACGTCTAGCGGCGGGCCTGCCTGCTCCGCGCACCGACCTGCTGGATCGCTGGGCATTGCGGGCACCGGTGCTTCTGATCCTGGTGGTTGCGTTCTTTGTGGCCGGTCCTCAACGCATAGAGCGGATCGAACAGGCATTCGCACCGCCATCATCCGCACCGGCCGTTCCGGTACGCATGGATGTCTGGGCGACACCGCCGAGCTACACCGGCCTGCCGCCACGCACTTTGCTGGCGGGTGCCGATTTCGAAACGGCAGGCAATTCAGACCTGGGGGCATTGCTGCCGATCGGCAGCCGTCTCACCATCCTGCTGAGCGATCCATTGGCCATCACAACCCGCCTCGCACCAATGGACGGCACTGAATCCTTGACCTTCACGTCAACGGAAGATGTACCGGGAAGTCTTGAAGCAGTGCTCGCTGCCGATGCCACACTGGAACTGGCAAGCCGTCGCAGCACCGTCACGATTCCGCTCCTCGTCACGCCCGACACACCCCCGTTGATCCGTTTCGCCGGCGATCCGGAAAGCACGTTATCCGGAGCCTTGAAACTCACCTATGCTGCCGAGGACGACTACGCCGTTACTAGCGCCCATGCCGATGTTGAGCCTGCGGATGAACGCTTCGCCGATGCCCATCCGCTGATGGATGCGCCGCGCATCGACCTCATTCTGCCGCAGGACCGCACCGGTGGCACCGTGGAGACCACACGCGATCTCTCCGCCCACCCCTGGGCGGGCTTGGACGTTGACATGACGCTGGTTGCGATGGACGGCGCAGGACAGGAAGCGACCAGCGAAACGCTGACTCTCACCCTTCCGCAACGCCCTTTTCGCGAGCCTATGGCCCGCGCGCTGGTGGAGCAGCGCCGTCTTCTGGCCGTGGATACCCGCAGCCGGCCGCAGGTGTTGACAGCTTTGGAGGGCTTGGCGCTGGGCCCCGAAATCTACATGGAAGACGAGCTCTCCACGTTTCTGGCGCTTACGGTCACCACTCAACGCCTGCGTCTGGCCGACGGCAATGACGATCTGCTCGGCGTTGTTGAGATGCTTTGGCAATTGGCTTTGCAGGTGGAAGACGGCGACCTGTCGCTGGCCGCCGAACGACTGAGGGAGGCAGAGGAAAATCTCGCCGACGCCCTGGAGAACGGTGCCGGGGAAGAAGAAATCGCGCGGCTCATGGATGAACTGCGCCAGGCCTTTCAGGACTACATGCAGGCATTGGCCGAACGGCTGCGCAACAGCGACATGGCGCAGATGCCGCAGGATATGCCGATGCAAAGCCTCAACCCGCTCGCCATGCAGGATCTGATGGACCAGATTCAGGATCTTGCCGAACTCGGTGCAGCCGACGCGGCGCGGGAGCTCCTGGAGCAATTGCGAGAGCAACTCGATCAGCTGCGCGGTGCGCAGGCGTTGCAGCAGCGCGAGCCAACCCCTGAAGAACAGGCTCTGCGCGAAGCCATGCAGGAACTTCAGGCGATCACCCGCGATCAACAGCGCCTTCTCGACGAAACCTTTCCGTTCTCGTCCGACGCGCAACGCCGGCAGGTCATGCCGCCACGCTTGTTCACACCACCCGGCCAGAACAACGGGCAAACAGAAAACGGTCAGCCACAGAACGGCGAGCCCAACACCGGGCAGGAGCAGCAGCAGGCCGATCCGCTGCAAGGTCTGGCTGAAGAACAGAACGGTTTGCGCGAACAGCTTGAAGCGCTCATGGATCAGTTGCGCGACCTCGGTCTCGATCCAAGCCAGTTGGGTGAAGCTGGCGAAGCCATGGATGGTGCCGGAGAGATGCTCGATCGCGGCAGCGCACAAGGGGCCTTGCCCGAACAGGGCCGCGCACTGGAAGCCCTGCGCCAAGGTGCTCAGGACGTGATCGAACAGTTGGCAGGCAATGGCGAAGGCCAGGGCGGCGAAGGTCAGGCACAGGGTCCGGGCCAAAGCCCAGGTCCCGGTCAAGGTCTGCCCCGCATCACGTTCGGTCCTGGTACCGATGGGCCGCGCGGCACCGATCCGCTCGGCCGGCCGCAACGCGCGCAAGGCCCGCAGGACGATGACAGCGTGCGCATCCCCGAAGAAAGCGACATCCAACGTGCCCGGGATATTTTGAACGAGATACAGCGGCGTCTCGGTGAGCGACTCCGGCCACAACCGGAACTCGACTATCTCGACCGCCTGATCGACCGTTTTTAGCCGACCATACATCACCGGGCCGGCTTCATACCAAACCATCTGACGAACCAGTCTCGCGGGGAACTTCACCGGACCATCGGGGCCGGAGGTCGGCCATGCGCCCAACGGGCTGGTTGATCACTGGTTCACCGCACGCGACGGCAACCATGTCCTGGGCATGCCGACATATCATTCACCCAGGTGGTTGACTGAAAACTGAGTTATGTTTATTCAACCTTATGGTTGAACGAAAAACACCCGATCCGCTTGATGCCATCCTCAGGGCAGCTAGCGACCCGACCCGCCGGTCCATTCTGACCCTTCTGGCGCAGAACGGTCCCATGCGTGTCACGGATATTCACCGGCAGTTCGATCTGAGCCTCAATGCCATTTCCAAGCACATCAAAGTGCTTGAACGCTCAGGTCTCGTTATCCGCCGCACCGACTGGCGCGAACACCTCATCGAAGTGCAGATGGAACCCCTTTCAGGCGTCGATAGCTGGTTCGCGGGCCTGCGTTCGATCTGGGAGCTGCGGCTGGAAGCACTCGACACCTTGATAACCAAAGGAGAGAAGAAATGACCGATCTCACCCTGACCGTAGAGCGCACGATCAACGCCCCGCAGAAAGACGTTTTCAACGCCTGGCTTGATCCGGAAATGCTGAAGCAGTTCATGATGCCGGCTCCAGGCATGAGCGTTCCAAATGCGGCCAACGACCCAAAGGTCGGCGGGCGCTTCGATATCGTCATGCAGGCCGGCGACAACGAGATCCCGCATGCAGGCACGTATCGGGAGATAACCCCTTACGATCGCATCGTTTTCACATGGGAAAGCCCTTTTTCGGTGGACGAGAGCACTGTGACACTGACCTTCACCCCCGGTAACGGCGGCACTCATGTGAGCCTGACACACGTCCGATTTGCAGATGCCGAGTCACGCGACAATCATGAGGGTGGCTGGACGGGTATCCTCGACGCACTCGATACTGCCCTTGCCTAGAGCGTTCTGTTCTTAGGTGGGAGCGGTTTGATGGCGGAGATTTTTCGTCTCCGGAAAGGAGAAGACCGCAGCGCGATGCGGTGGCATCGCGTGA
>JANQJE010000079.1 GCA_028281795.1 Cohaesibacteraceae bacterium
GCCGCCTTCGGCCACATCGGCCATGGCCAGCAGGCCAACTAGCGTCTTGCCAGCACCGACATCGCCCTGCAGCAGACGGACCATCCGGTCTTTGGCCGCCAGATCGGCGCGTATCTCCTGATGGCTGCGCACCTGCGCACCCGTGAGCGGGAAAGGAAGGGCGTTCACCAACTGCTCGGCCCGCGCGCCGATGATCTGGCGCGCAACACCCTTGCCGGTGATCGAGAAATGCCGGATCAGCGCTAGCGCCAACTGGCCGGAAAGGATTTCATCATAGGCCAGCCGCCGCCGCGCTTTGCCGCCAATTCCCATGTTGGCCGGCCCTGCGAACTCATCGCCGACATGCACTGTCCGCAGTGCCTCGTCGAACGGCGGCAGATCGTGCAGGGCAGGGAAGGACCTGTCGATCCACTCTGGCAGGTTTGGGACGCTGGGCAAGGCTCCGGCGATTGCCTTGCGCAGCGCGCGCGGCATAACCCCGGCGGTCATCGGGTAGATACGCTCGAACACCGGGATCGTGTCGGCTTTCTCGCGTGGAACGGCATAGTCCGGATGCACCATCTGCCGGTTGTCGTTCCACAGTTCGACCTTGCCGGAGATCGTGATCTCTTTGCCCTGCGCGTAAGTCGGGGCCAGCCAGTCGGCCCGCGCGTTGAAATAGACGATCTCCAGATCGCCGGTCTCGTCCTCCACCGTGATGCGCACCGGCCTGCCGTAGCGTGCGCCATCGAGCCCGCGCACCTCCGCCACCCGCACATCCATCGTGGCGATGGTGCCGGGCAGGGCGTCGCGGACCGGAACCCGCTGTGAGCGGTCGACGACCGCGATGGGCAGATGCAGCAGCAGATCGATCAGCGTGGCGGGGGGCGTTGCGCCGCCGGGCAGCACAAGTTTGGAAAGCGCCGCCTCGACTTTCGGCCCGACACCTTGCAGCACCGAGACAGGCCGAAAAAGAGGTTGAAGCCGTTCGTCACGCATGGACCTTTGGATACGCCCAAATGTCGCGCGTTCCAACCGGTTTGAACCCGTGACAGTGTGGACAAACGGAGCTAGAAGGCGTCGCTCTTTCGCTCACAAAGGCTCCCATCATGAATGATACCATTGGCCGCGCGGTCACCGGCATGGGCCGCACCTCCGAAGGCCTGGACGCACGCCGCAAGCGCATGATGTTCCGCGCCTGGCATCGCGGCACCAAGGAGCTCGATATCATTCTTGGATCGTTTGCCGACAAGCATCTGGGGGCCATGAGCGAGGAAGAGCTCGACGCGTTTGAAAAACTGATGGAAGTCCCCGAGCCGGACCTCTACAATTGGATCGCTGGCCGTGAGCCGCTTCCCGACAACTATCAGGGCCCGTTGATCGAGCGCATCATAGCCTTCCACAAGGACGGCGGTGCCGTGTTTATCGGCTGACCGCACACAACCATGACATCCCCCCTCTACACCTTTCCTGACCTGCATTTTGACGAGGCGGGCACCACAACCCTTTCGGCGATGCCCGATGGGCTAACCCCGCTGGCGCTTGCCCATATGGCCGAAACCACCGGCGGCGCGGTGTTATTTGTTGCCCGCGATGGTCCAAGGGCACGCACAGTGGAAGAAGCGCTTGCCTTCTTCGCGCCGGACCTGCAGGTCCTCAACCTGCCTCCCTGGGACTGTCTGCCCTATGACCGTGTGTCGCCGTCGGCGCATGTGGTCGCCAAGCGCCTGTCGGTGCTTGCTAAACTGGGTGCCTATCGGGAAAGCCGGTCGAAGACGCCGCTTGTCGTGCTCACCACCATCAACGCGATGGTGCAGAAGCTGCCGCCCGCCGACGTGCTTGCCGCGCAGGCCCTGTCTATGGCGCCTGGCCAGTCCCGCCCGATGGAAACGGTGCTCGGCTATCTGGAAGCCAATGGCTACGACCGCACCTCCACGGTGCGCGAGGCGGGGGAATATGCGGTGCGCGGCGGGATCGTCGATCTCTTCCCGCCCGGTGCGATCAGCCCACTGCGGCTCGATTTCTTCGGCGACACGCTGGAATCGATCCGCACGTTTTCGGTGGAAACCCAGCGGTCCGAAGAAACCCGCCGGTCGCTTGAACTGCTGCCGATGAGCGAAGTGCGCCTGACTGAAGAGACGATCCGCACGTTCCGCCGCGCTTACGCCATGCAGTTTGGCGCGCCTTCGCGCGAGGATGTTCTCTACACCACCGTTTCCTCCGGCCGCCGCGTGCAGGGCATGGAGCACTGGCTCGGTCTGTTCGAGCCGGAGCTTGTCCCGTTGACCGAGCATCTGCCCGATGCGCCTGTGGTGCTCGATCATCTGTCGATACCGGCACTGACCGAACGGCTTGAAACCATCGAGGACTATTATCAGGCTCGCATCGATGTGCTGGAGCGGCAGGGCGAAAAGGCGGGCTATAAGCCTGCGCCGCCCGACGCGCTCTATCTCGATCAGCATGGTTTTGATGATGCGCTTGCTGGCCGGACGCGACTCGACATCTCGCCCTTTGCTGAAGACGATCTGGCCGGTCGCCGTCAGATCACGGGCAGCGCCAGCCAGGGCCGCAGTTTCGCCGCTGAAAGGGCAAGCTCCGAACGCAACGTCTTCGACGCCGTGCGCGAGCATGCCGCCTCATTGGTCAAGGCGGGCAAGAAGGTCGCCATCGCCTGCTGGTCGGATGGCTCGCGGGACCGCATGGCGCAGGTTCTCGCTGACCATGATCTGGCCAACGCCCGCGCGGTCGATGATCTGAGCGCACTCGCCGATGCGCCCAAAGCCTTGGTCGGGCTCGCCGTTCTGCCGATCGAACAGGGTTTTGAGACCGACAGCCTCGCCGTCATCACCGAGACGGATATTCTCGGCGAACGCATGGTGCGCGGTACCACGCGGCGCACCAACAAGGATGCGCTGACCGAGGCTTCAACGCTGCAACCGGGCGATCTGGTCGTCCATGTCGATCATGGGATCGGGCGCTTCGCCGCCATGATGACGCTCGACATCGCTGGTGCGCCCATCGAGTGCCTGGAACTGCATTATGCCGGTGGCGACAAGCTGTTCCTGCCGGTCACGAATATCGAGCTTCTCACCCGATACGGTGCGGATGGTTCGGAAGCCAATCTCGACAAGCTGGGCGGGGGCGCCTGGCAGGCGCGCAAGGCGAAGCTGAAAAAGCGCATCCGCGACATGGCGGACAAGCTCATCAAGGTCGCGGCCCAACGGGCCATGCGCACCGCGCCGCTGATCGATCCGCCTGAGGGGCTTTATGAAGAATTTGCCGCCCGTTTCCCGTATGAGGAGACCGAGGATCAGCTCAACTCCATCACCTCGGTGATCGAGGACCTGTCGTCCGGCCAACCCATGGACCGTCTGGTGTGCGGCGATGTCGGTTTCGGCAAGACCGAGGTGGCGCTGCGCGCCGCCTTCATGGTGGCTTTGTCGGGCCGTCAGGTGGCGATTGTCGTGCCGACGACGCTGCTTGCCCGTCAGCATTTCGCGACCTTCGTCGACCGCTTCAAGGGCTTTCCGGTGAACATCCGTCAGGCCTCGCGCTTTGTCGGCAGCAAGGAGCTGTCCGAGACGAAGGCCGGCCTGAAAGACGGTACAGTGGATATTGTCGTCGGAACCCACGCGCTGCTCGGCAAAAGCGTGTCCTTCAAAGATCTGGGCCTGCTGATCATCGACGAGGAGCAGCATTTCGGCGTGGCGCACAAGGAGCGCCTGAAGGAGATGCGCGCCGATGTGCACGTCCTGACCCTGTCGGCGACACCCATTCCTCGTACGCTGCAACTGGCGCTGACAGGTGTGCGTGAGCTCTCGCTGATCGCCACCCCGCCGGTCGACCGGCTGGCCGTGCGCACCTTCGTATCGCCGTACGATCCGCTGATCATCCGCGAAACGCTGCTGCGTGAACACTTCCGTGGCGGCCAGAGTTTCTATGTCGTGCCGCGCATCAAGGATCTGGAGGAGGTTCGCCAGTTCCTGGAAGAGTCTGTGCCGGAGGTGAAGGTCGGCGTCGGCCACGGTCAGATGAGCGCCGGCATGCTGGAAGAGGTGATGGAGGGCTTCTACGACGGCAAGTTCGACGTGCTCCTTTCCACCACCATCGTGGAATCCGGCCTCGATATTCCCTCGGCCAACACGCTCATCGTGCACCGGGCCGACATGTTCGGCCTGTCGCAGCTCTATCAGTTGCGTGGCCGCGTCGGACGCTCAAAGACCCGCGCCTATGCGCTCTTCACCGTACCAGCCGATCACAAGATCACCGTGGTGGCCGAGCGCCGCCTCAAAGTGTTGCAAAGTCTGGAAAATCTCGGTGCAGGATTCCAGCTTGCCAGCCACGATCTGGACATTCGCGGCGCCGGGAACCTGCTCGGCGAGGAACAGTCCGGCCATATCCGCGAGGTCGGCTACGAACTTTATCAGCAGATGCTTGAAGAGGCGGTCGCCAGCCTGAAAGAAGGCGAGGGGGCTGGTGAGGACGATGGCCAGTGGTCGCCGCAGATCACGCTGGGTACGCCGGTGATGATCCCGGACGACTATGTGCCGGATCTTCAGCTCCGCTTACAGCTCTACCGCCGTCTGTCGGCGCTTGAGAATGTCGATGAAATCGATGGGTTTGGCGCAGAGATGATCGACCGCTTCGGCCCGCTGCCATCTTCGGTCGAAGGGCTGTTGAAGCTCGTCTACATCAAGGTGTTGTGCCGCCGCGCGCATATCGAAAAGCTCGATACCGGTCCAAAGGGTGCCGTGCTTGCCTTCCGCCAGAACACATTCCCCAATCCGGCGGGCCTCATGCGATTCATTTCCGACCAGGGCAACCAGGCGCGCGTGAAACCCGACCACAAGATCGTGTTGACCCGCAACTGGGCGCGCGTGGATGACCGGGTCAAAGGTGCTGCGGTGCTGGTGTCCAAGCTGGCGAAAATCGCCGAAGCCGAAACGGAGATGGCTTAGGCAAACGCCCGCTGACGCAGGTCATCATCCAGTACATCATCGTCTTCTTCGAAGGCATATTGTGCCAGGGCTGCGACATCCACCAAGCCTTGGTCCCTGCGTGGCACGCGGGTCACAAGATGGATGCGCACCGGAAGGCCGGCATCGCTGACACCGCTCTCCCGCAGCAAGGATCGCACAAGGTCCAGGGTTGGCATGGTCTGCGCCTCGCTGTCGCCGGCACGCGGTTCAACCGCCACTTCGATCCGGTGGCCGAGCAGCGGATCGGTAACCGGGAACACCGCTGCATCCTGCCATCGCCCCGTAAGACCCAGTGCGCGGTTGATGGACGCAATCACCACCGTCTGCGTGCCGACCCGCACACCTGTACCTTCGCCATCGGTCAGGACGTAGATGGGCTTGCGGTTCTCGTCCTGCGTCAGCCGGGCCAACTGGCCCGTCGGTTGCGTGCTCGCCAGACGTCCGTTGCGGGCTGCCGACAGCGGGCTCGTCAGGCCGATTTCGCCATTCATCAGAGCCGATGACGTGTCGCCCGCGTCGGCACCATCTTCCAGCAACAGACTGCCGAATGACATGGGCCCGCCTTTGGAGGGTGTGATCATGATGGAGCCTGGGCGCAGGAATGTCTGTCCATCGCTGGTCTGTTGTGCCGGAAGCATGGCGGTGCCGCCGCAATCAATTAGCAGCGTATCATCCTCGCCGACCTGGATAGGGGCCGGGTCACTGGCGATCCAGACATGCCGGCCACTCGTCGCTGACATGAACACCGGCTCCTGCGCCAGCACCGCAGGCAGCACAAGACGGCGATCGTCCTTGTGTTCCAGCCAGTTCTGCATGCGAAGGTAAAGCGAGGGATCAAGCGCATCGAACTGCTGAAGCGTCGCGCCCACCATCAATGTGGGCAAGGCCGCCACCAGCAACCCGTAGCTGCTCAACGGGTCGTAAGCACTGCCGATGGCGCTGGATTGATACCCGTCAAGAGAGAGCGAACTGGCGAGAGCCTGACTGAGAAGCTGGCTCTGCGTGCGCGAGAAACGCTCGATGCGGCCGTCGCGCCCGTGGCGCAGCATGTGGACAACCGAATGGGTGTCCGGATCGATGGCCGGCGGAAGATCGAATGCATCCTCCACGCCTTCCAGGGTGCTGAAATCCACCATGCCGTCAGGGGCGGTGCCAAAGCATCCGACCATACGGACGGTGAAAAGATTCGCCGCTGCTTCCAGGATACGCGGTGTTTCCTTGTCGCTGTCGGAGAAGATACCTGCGTCGATGGCAAGCTTGGGCGCGTAGGAAACGGCGCCTTCGGTAATCTGCCGCGCGCTCATCCCTTCCGGTACGAGACAAACGCTGATGCCGGTCCGAACGGCAGCCAAAAGCATGGTCAGACCTTCCATCCGGCGACCGGCGCGGATCAGAATGCTGTCGCCGGGCCCCAGCCCCTGGGCGCGCAGGACCGAGCCCAGACGGGTCACCTCGGTATGCAGCGTATGATACGTCACCACCTGTCCATCGGCAGCCAGCGCGAAGGGGCTGTCAGCGCGTGAGGCTGCCCATTTGTCGATGAGGTTGGCACACGTCATTTGGCCCCAGCTGGGGCAGCTGCGGGTTTTCTCTGCCACGTCTAAGGCTCGATCCAGATCGTGTTGGGAGTATAGAATTGATAACCCATCACGGAGGGCTGCTCCGGGAAGCGGACATCGGCCTGGTGTGCGATCCATTGAGCGGGCGCATGATAGTGCGGAATCATGTAACTTCCCGAGATAAGCAGACGATCGAGCGCGCGTGCCGCATCGATCAGGTCCTGCCGCGTCTCTGCACCGACGATGGCGTCTATGGCCGCACCGACGCCCGGCTCGGTGATACCGGCCATGTTCCACGATCCTTCCACATCGGCCGTTGACGGGCCGAAGCGGTTGCGCTGCTCGTTGCCTGGCGACAGGCTTTGATACCAGACATAGGGGATCATATCGAAGTCGAAGACGCGGCGGCGTGCTTCGAACTGCGCCGAGTCCACGATGCGCACGGTCATGCTGATCCCGGCAAGCTCCAGGGTCTGCGCATACGCCAAAGCGACACGCTCGGCACTGCCCGATGAGGTCAGAAACTCAAACGCAAACGGCTCACCATCGGCATTGACCAGCGTTCGCCCGTCCAGTTGCCAGCCCGCCTCGGCGAGCAGTTGCAAGGCCGCGCGTACATTTGTGCGATCACGGCCCGATCCATCCGACTGCACTGCGCGCCATGAGCCATCCATCGCGCTGGTCAGCACCGCCTCACGATAGGGCTCCAGAATGCCCATCTCACCATCGTTCGCCGGAACCCCGAGCGAGGAAAGCTCCGAGCCGTAGAAATAGCCCTCGGTGCGCTGGTAAAGGCCGGAGAAGATTGTCTGGTTGATCCATTCAAAATCGAACAGAAGGTTCAGCGCCTGCCGCACGCGAAGATCGGCGAAAAGCTCCCGCCTTGTGTTGAAGACATAGCCGGTCGGCGCTTTGGGCAATTCATCGGTCAACTCGCTTTGAACGATCTCGCCGGACTGAACGGCCGGAAAATCATAAGCTGTCGCCCAGGTCACCGGGTTCGGTTCGGCATAGACGTCGACAATACCGCGCGAGAAGGATTCAAACAGCGCGGTGCGATCACGGAAATACTCGTAGACAACGCGCTCTGCATTGTATTGTCCGACATTGACCGGCTTGCCTTCACCCCAATAGTCCGCGTTGCGTTCGAACACCGCCAGCCGGCCGGCATCTACCGTTGCAACCCGATACGGCCCGCTGCCGATGGGCGGCTCCAGGCTGGTCTGCGTGAACAGTTCCACGCTCATGGCGTGTTCGGGCAGGATCGGCATCAGCCCGAGGAGCAGCGGCAGTTCCCGGTTCGATCCGTCGCCAAGATGAAAGGTCACCGTCAGATCATCGACCCGTTCAACGTCAGTGATCTGCCCATAGGTTGAACGCTGGCTCGGCCGTCCGTGTTCGCGCAGCAGCTCCATGGAGAAGATCACATCGTCTGCCGTTACCGGTTCTTCGTCGGAAAAACGTGCATCTGGATCGATGCCAAAGGTGATGAATGTCCGGTCTTCGGGCAGAATGATCTCCGAAGCCAGCAAGCCGTAAAGCGAGAAGGCTTCATCGCGTCCACGATGGGCAAGGCTTTCATAAGCCAGCCCTCGCACCCACCAGACCCGGGTGCCCCGGGGCATCAGCGGGTTCAGGCTGTCGTAGGATCCAAGAACGCCGAAGCGTAACTCTCCGCCTTCAGGCGCGTCCGGATTGACATAGTTGAAATGTTCGAAATCCGGGCCGTAAAGCGGCGAGCCATGCATGGCCATGGCATGCGTCTGACCGTCGGCATCCTGCGCATGGGAGGGCAACAGGCCTGCACTCAACATGCCGAGCACCGTCAGGGCAACAGGTGCAATACGCGGTATCGAGAACAACGCCAGCATGGGAACCTCTTAAGAAACGTCGATTCGCTTCATCCTGAGTAAACTGTTGCACCGTACGCCTGTCCAGCAGATGAGGTAGCGCCTGTGCACCCGTCCCCCGATCTTTAGCGGCAAGAATTAACAACGAAAAGCCTTTGTGGCTGGCCATCAGCCGTCACTTTGGCTACAGGAAAGCCCGAGTTTTCTCGGTGTGGGGTTCAGTCTTGTAATTGTTCCCGGCGGGGTCATTACTCCGCCGCATTTGCCCAACATCGCCATGCCGCACTCAGATAAGGATGCCTGCCCGACCACAGCGCGAACGGTGTCGGCCAGAACAGAGATTGATACGGTTGCAGGCCGGGGTTCCCTCTGGTCTGTTTCCACGTTGGAGATGAAGGAATGCTGCCGAATACATTTTTACCCAGCGGAGCCCGAACGCTCGCTGCTGTGCTTGCTCTCGTTGCGCTGCCCAGCGGAGCGCTGGCCCAACAGGCCGAAGGCGAGCAACTTACGCCGGAGCAGCGTTTGCAACAGATCATCGAGAGCGTCGATCCGGCTGAGGCCAGTGCGTTGGCCGATATCCTGCCGGACATCACCTGGATCAAGGTTTGTGGGGTCGATCAGCGGGCCAATCAGGCCGTCTGTAATATTCGCGCCCGCGAACTTCAGGTCGAAGGTGTAACGGTTGCGGCTCTTCAGATCATCGAGGCCGAAGGTGGCGACAGCCAGATGGTCACGATCCTACCGACCCGCCTGCAGATTCCTGAGGGTGTGCGCGGTCAGGTCGACGACGGAGCGCCGGTCACCGGCAGTTTCCGTATCTGCTACCCGCAGAACTGCTTTGTCGAGTTTGAGGTCAACGAGGCTTTGATCGACGCCATGAAGGGCGGCGGTGAATTCACCGTGACCGCCCTGAACGAGGCCGGCCGCGCGGTACCATTTGCCTTTTCGCTGTCAGGTTTCACCGCTGCCTATGATGGCGAGGGTTATGAGTCAGCGCTTCTGATCGCCGCGGAACAGATTGTTCGTCAGCGGGCTGTTGAAGCAGCCGCCGATGCACCGCCGCCGTCAAATGAGTTGCAGGACGCGCTTGAAGAGCGCGCGCGCGAGCTGCGCGAGCGGATGCAGTCTGAATAAGCGCCGTCATCATCGTATAGCGAAGCATAAAGAAAAGGCGGCCAATGGCCGCCTTTTTTGTCTGTCTTTAGAGTTCCAAGTCGCTTCAGTGCGCCTGAACGGCATACACCAGATGGCCGTCCGGTCCTTCATGGAAGAACTCGGCGATCTGCGGGTTGCGCAGCGGCTGGTCGCTATCATCCGGCAGAAGGTTCTGCTCGGACACATAGGCCACATACTCCGTCTCCTCGTTTTCCGCGAGCAGATGATAGAATGGCTGGTCTTTGTGCGGACGGACGTCTGCGGGAATGGCTTCCCACCACTCATCCGTGTTGTTGAAAACCGGGTCGACATCGAACACCACACCCCGGAACGGGTAGATGCGGTGTTTCACGACATCGCCGATGGTAAAACGTGCTGTACGCATTGGCGTGTCTCCTTCGCCGTCATAGCTAGGCGTGTCTGAACACAGTTTCAACCGCAACGGTAAACAGAAGGTTGCGGCTTTATAACCCATAGCGTTCCGCTAGGGCCGGGTCTCGTGCGGCGATCTGCCTGGCCAGATCGACCAGGACTTTGGCCTGTTTCCATGTCGCATCGTCCTGCATCTTGCCATCGATCATCACGGCGCCGGTCCCGTCCGGCATCGCCTCAAGGATGCGCAGGGCGAACGCCACCTCGTCCGCAGGCGGACTGAAAACCTCGCGTGCGATATCGATCTGGCTGGGATGCAGGGTCCAGGCACCGGCACAACCCATGAGGAACGCGTTGCGAAACTGTGCCCGGCAGGCATCGGGGTCGGAAAAGTCGCCAAAGGGGCCATAGAATGCTTTCAGACCTGCCGACATGCAGGCATCGACCATCTTGGCCAGCGTGTAGTGCCAAAGGTCCTGCTGATACCCCATGCGCGGGCCGCCCGCGCCGTCATCGTCCGCGAGAACGGCATAGTCCGGGTGACCGCCACCGACCCTGGTGGTCTTCATGCCCCGGGAGGCGGCAAGGTCGGCCGGCCCGAGACTCATGCCATGCATGCGCGGGCTGGCGGTGGCGATGGCCTCGACGTTCTTCACGCCCTCGGCTGTTTCCAGAATCGCATGGATTTGAATGGGACGCGTGATCCCGGCCTTGGCTTCCAACTGCGCCAGCAGCTGATCGAGATAATGGATGTCCCATGGCCCCTCGACCTTTGGTAGCATGATGACATCCAGCTTGTCGCCCACTTCGCCGACCAGCGTTGTTATGTCGTCGAGCACCCAGGGTGAGTTCAGACAATTGATGCGGCTCCAAAGCCCTGTGCCACCGAATGCATGGTCTTTGGCCAGCTTGACGAAACCGGCGCGCGCAGCTTCCTTCTGGTCGGCGGGTATCGCGTCTTCCAGATTGCCCAGCACCACATCGACGCTCGGAATCAGGCTGCCCAACTTGGCAACCACCTTCTCGATGTGCGGCGGCACGAAATGGATCATCCGTTCCACCCGCACCGGTGGTTCTGTGAACGGTTGCGGCGCGCCGATGGCCAAGGGGCGGAAGAAAGCGTGCGGTGTCTTGGTCATGGCAGGACCTTTTGTTGCTTGAACTGGTCGGTATCGTCGCATGCTGCACCGCACAAGTGCTAGCCACGCTTTGGTCGACCCCTACGGTCTCAAAACCTCGCGCGACCACCGTCGATGCGCCCACATCCATTCCTGCGGCCGCTCGCGTATCCACGCCTCGAACTGAGCGTGAATGGCGCTGGTAATCCGCGCGACATCCGCCTCGTGATCGCCCGTTGTTGCGACATCCAGTTCCTTCAGCTCGATGGAAAAGCGAACCGGCCCAACGCGCTTGCACCGGCCAAGGACGAGGCGCGCACCCGTCCGCAGGGCAAGTGTTGCCGGCAGGGGTGTCGATGGCGCATCGTGACCGAAGAACGGCACGGCGACGCCGCGCCCGGCCTGTCGTTGATCGACCAGCATCGCTACCGCATCGCCCGACCGCAGAAGCCGAACGATGCGTTTCATGGCGTGCGAGCCCTTGGAGATCATTCCGGCACGGAAAAGCTGTTGGCGCTGGCCAAGAAGATAGTTTTCGATCAGTGGGTTCTGAACTGCCTGATAAAGACCGGCCACATGGTACCCTCGCTCGGCGATCGGAACGCCGAACACTTCCCAGTTGGCCGAATGCATGGACGCAAGGATGGCGCCCCTGTTGGTGCCGTCCTGCGCCCAAACCCGTTCGACGATGGTTTCATCCTCGACGCTTATGCGCTGCGGCTCGGCCTGCAAACGGTCGAGCAGAAGACCTTCGGCAAAGGTCCGCCCGAGATTGTTCCACATCGCCCTGGCGATGCTCTGGCGCTGATCGCTGCTGAGCTCCGGCATCGCCGCTTCAAGTTGCGACAGCGCACGGGGGTGGCGCTTG
>JANQJE010000044.1 GCA_028281795.1 Cohaesibacteraceae bacterium
CACAGCCTACTTCCGGCTCCGTACGGATGCGCCTTATTTGTATGGCTCGCACGACAAGCTGGATTACGAAGCCAAGGAGCAGCGTATCCTGGATTTGGGAGGCGCAAACCGGCCCCTTCTTCTCAATGCATCGTGTCACGTGCTCACAGCGCGTCGGACGGTTTGAGCAAGCGGGACGCAAGCATTCGCGCAGACAAGTGAACAAAAATGCCGTTGCGGATGCAAAGCCGTACTTCTCACAATGTTGCGCTCGCTGAACCTTCGTTACCATGGGCTAATGTAAGTTTCCCCGACTGGAGCGAGTGAATGCTAAAGCACCATGCGCATGCTGAACCGATAGTCGACGGCACGTGGACAGGGTTCACATCCGGCAGATGGTCCAACGAGATCAATATCCGCGACTTCATCCAAAGCAATTACGAACCCTACGACGGTGACGGAACCTTTCTTGCCGCCCCGACGGATCGCACGACGGCGCTCTGGAACAAGGTCCTGGACCTATACGCCACCGAGCGCGAACGCGGCGTGCTCGACGTTGATCCGACAACCCCATCCAGCCTGACGGCGTTCGGTCCTGGCTACATCGATCAAGCCAACGAGAAGATTGTTGGCCTGCAAACCGATGCGCCGCTCAAACGCGCCATCTTCCCAAACGGTGGCATCCACATGGTGGACGACTCGCTGAAGGCCTATGGTTTTGAACCTGATGCGCAGATCGAGACGATTTTCACCGACTACCGCAAAACCCACAACCAGGGCGTCTTCGACGCCTATACGTCCGACATTAAAGCAGCCCGGCATTACGGCATCGTCACCGGCCTGCCCGACGCCTATGGTCGGGGGAGGATCATCGGCGATTACCGCCGTGTCCCGCTCTATGGCGTCGATACCTTGATCACCGACAAGCGCGACCAGCAACTCTCGCTGGAGCGCGATGTGATGGACGAAGAGACGATCCGTCTGCGCGAGGAAACAAGCGACCAGATCCGCGCGCTTGAGGACCTCAAGACCATGGCATCGAGCTATGGTTTCGATATCTCAAAACCTGCTTCTAATGCACACGAAGCCATCCAATGGACCTATTTCGCCTATCTCGGTGCAATCAAGGACCAGAACGGCGCTGCCATGTCGGTCGGTCGGATTTCGACCTTCCTTGATATCTACATTGCCCGGGATCTGGCATCAGGTGTCCTCACCGAGAGCGCAGCACAGGAGTTGATCGACGATCTGGTGATCAAGCTTCGGCTTGTCCGATTTTTGCGGACGCCGGGCTACAACGCGCTGTTCACCGGAGACCCGATCTGGGCGACCGAATGCCTTGGCGGGATCGGCGAAGACGGGCGCCCGCTCGTCACCAGGACCAGCTTCAGGTTCCTCCATACCTTGTACAATCTGGGTCCCGCACCAGAGCCCAACCTGACCGTTTTGTGGTCCAACGATCTGCCTGACGGGTTCAAGGATTTCTGCGCCAAGACATCGATCGACACCTCATCCATCCAGTATGAGAACGATGATTTGATGCGCCCCTATTGGGGAGACGACTATGGCATTGCGTGCTGCGTCTCCGCCATGCGCATCGGCAAACAGATGCAGTTCTTTGGCGCGCGGGTGAATCTCGCCAAAGCATTGCTCTACGCCATCAATGGCGGACGCGATGAAGTGTCCGGCGATCAGGTGGGGCCGGCGATAGGCCCCATCACTGCCGACATCCTGTCCTATGAGGAAGTGCGCGAGAAATACGACCGCCTCGTCGACTGGCTCGCAACAGTCTACGTTCAGGCGCTCAACATCATCCACTACATGCACGACAAGTACAATTATGAGCGCCTTGAAATGGCGTTGCATGACCGGGATGTGTACCGGACCATGGCGTGTGGGATTGCCGGGCTTTCCGTGGTGGCCGACAGTTTGGCGGCCATCAAATACGGCACAGTGCGCGTAGTCCGCGATGAAACAGGCCTGGTCACGGATTACCAGATCGAAGGCAGCGACATTCCCGCCTACGGCAACAATGACCCGCGCGCGGATGACCTGGCCGTGGACCTTGTTGAAAGCTTCATGAACAAGGTCCGCCAGAACCCGGCCTATCGGGGGGCAGAGCACACCCAATCGGTGCTGACGATAACGTCCAACGTGGTCTATGGAAAAATGACCGGTTCAACCCCCGATGGACGCAAGGCTGGCGAGCCTTTCGCACCCGGCGCCAATCCGATGCATGGCCGAGACAAGCTCGGAGCCATCGCCTCGGCCGCATCGGTTGCGAAGCTTCCCTACGAGCATGCGCAAGACGGTATTTCCTATACCTTCTCCATCGTGCCTCAGGGTCTGGGCCGGACATCCGACGACCAGATCGCAAACCTGCGCACCATTCTGTCCAAATTCACCGACGACGCAGGGCACCACATCAACGTCAACGTGTTCAATCGCGAAACGCTCCGCGATGCGATGGATCACCCGGAAAAATACCCCCAGCTTACGGTCCGGGTGTCGGGTTATGCCGTGAACTTCATCAAGCTGACGCGCGAACAGCAGGAGGAAGTGCTGAAACGCACGTTCCATGAAAAACTCGGCCAGTGAACGTGGGGAAGCCGACGCTTCCCCACACTTCACCCATCTGGCCAGCCACCGCTTTGACATCCAAACCAAAGCGCTGGCTACACCGTCCGTCATGCAGCTTGAACCGGAGCACCTGGCAAGCCAGGCTGGCTACATTCATTCGATTGAAACCGGTGGTACACTTGATGGGCCGGGCATTCGTTTCGTCGCGTTTCTGTCCGGCTGCGATCTGCGTTGCCAGTACTGCCACAATCCGGACACCTGGAAGCTCAAGCACGGGCTTCACGTAACAGTCGATGACCTGATGAACGAGGTCGAGCGCTACGCTGACTTCCTCATCAAGTATGGCGGCGGGGTTACCCTTTCAGGCGGCGAAGTTATGGTGCAGGCCGCCTTTGTGGAAAGTCTGGTGCGGCGGTTGAAAGCCCGGGGCCTGCATGTTGCGCTGGATACAAATGGTCACCTTGGCAACCATGTGGGTGAAGGCCTCCTGCACGATGTGGACCTGTGGCTTCTCGACCTGAAAGCCTATGATGAGGCGATCCATAAGCACGTCACCGGGCAGTCGAACACAGCGGTAAAAGCTTTTGCGCGGCGGCTGTCAAAGGCAGGCGAACGAATATGGGTTCGCTTTGTTCTCGTTCCAGGTCTGACGGACGACTTCGACGATGTTGCCCGGTTGGCCGACTTTGTCGCGTCTCTGGAAACCGTCGAGCGCGTCGAAGTCCTGAAGTTCCATCAGATGGGCGCCTACAAGTGGCGTGCACTCGGACTTGATTACAAGCTGGAGAACACGCAGGCACCCGACAATGCGTTGCTCAATCGGGTTCACCGGCAGTTCGCCGTGCGCGGCCTCAATGTGTACTGAAAATCCTGCTTCAAGCTACACAAAGACCGACACGGCATCTTCGTACCACCCATTTTCTGCGATGGCCGCGCTATAGAATTCTTGACCGAGAAGAGCCTGTTTCAAGCTGCATAAGGTCGCCTGTCTGTCGTTCGCATCATCCTGTTGCAGACCGGCATGCTGCAAGCTGTTTCGTCGAACCTGGCGCATGCATGGTATTGATCCTTATGAGACAATTGGCCTGCTGTCGTAGCGGAAGAGAGTGCGAGATAGAGTATAGAGCTTGGTAAGGAGCAAACGTTTCACGATGACCGGCAGTCCGGCTCTCCACAACACCAGCAAGGCACAATGGGCGCTTGTCCGCTATGGCCTGTTTCAGACTTTGATTCTGGGGGGAATCTGGTTCGTGCTGGTCGATGGGGATATGGACTCCTGGCTGATCGGTATCCCGGCCGTCGCGCTTGCCGTCACAATCAGCGTCCTGACACTCACCCAAGCACCCAACCGCTGGCACCTGCGCGGCTGGCTGAGTTTCCTTCCCTATTTTGTCGGTAAATCGATCTTCGGAGCGATCGATGTGGCGCGCCGCGCTTACCAGCCGCGGATCGACCTGACACCGACATTCCACACGTACCCGATCAGACTGTCGACGGAATCAGCTCGGCTGTTCTTTGCCGACGCGGTCAGCCTGCTGCCGGGCACGCTGAGCGCTGAGTTGAACGAAAAGCATCTCCTTGTGCATGCGCTTGATAGCTCTCTACCGGTTCAGCGTGACTTGATGGTCCTAGAAGAGAAGGTGGCGCGGCTCTTTGTCCAACCGGTGGACACCACCGAAACAGCACAATGAAACGATCAGGACCCCAGCCGCCGAACACCTATGCGCCAATGGCAGCTCAGGAGCTGAGCAAAGTGTCATCTGCGTTGAGTGAGTCTGAGCTGGCGAAATCGAGTGTCTGAGAAAAAGAACGGACCATGACTGCCTTCTACCTGGGTTTGGCCTCGTTTCTCCTGATCACGCTTGCGGCCGGGATGTGGCGCATCCTACGCGGCCCGAGCCAGGCGGACAGAATGCTGGCTGCGCAGCTTTTCGGCACAACTGCAGTAGCGATCCTGTTGGTGCTCGCGCAGGCCATGGAGCAAGCCGCGTTGCGCGATGTCAGCCTGGTTTTCGCCTTGCTCGCCGCCGTGACCGTGGTCGCCTTCGTCCGTCGCGCCTGGCCACCGATGATTGAGGAAACAGGCGAGGATGCTTAGCCAAATCGCAACGATCCTGCTCCTGCTTGCTGGTGCGGCCTTCTTTCTGGCAGGCACGCTTGGTTTGCTGCGTTTTCCAGACGTCTACACACGCCTTCACGCCCTGACCAAAGCGGACAATGTCGGTCTGGGTCTGATTGTCCTCGGCCTTGCCTTGCAGGCGGAAAGCTGGACAGCCATCGGCAAAATGACGCTGATCTGGCTGCTGGTGCTGATCGCGTCGGCAACCGGCGCGCATCTGGTGGCTCAAGGCGCGCTGCGGAAAAAGATACGATCATGGAAGCCATGATTCAGCCCCTAGGCCTGGCGCTTGACGGGTTGTTGGCGCTGACCCTGCTCTGGCTTGCATGGCGGGTTCTGGCCAGTGCGGATCTGTTCAAGAGCATTGTTTTCTTTATCGCTTTCGGTTTGGTCATGGCTCTGATCTGGGTGCGCCTGGGCGCTCCGGACGTTGCACTGGCGGAAGCGGCCATTGGGGCGGGCCTGACGGGAGCGCTTTTTCTGGCCGCGCTTTCGCGTCTACGTCAGGGCGAGGAGGGCATGGCGAACGGTACGCATCTGCGTCGGGCGAACGGATTGCGCTTTGGCGCACAGGCAGCGTTGATCGGTCTGTTGATCGCCCTCTTTCTGGCGCTTGGCTTCGCGTTGCTGTCACTGCAGAACGAAGCCCCGGGTCTGAGCCGTGAGGTTGCCGATATGCTGCCAGCAAGCGGGGTCAGCAATCCAGTAACCGCTGTCCTACTCAATTTCCGCGCTTACGACACGCTGCTGGAAATGGGTGTCCTCTTGCTGGCGGTCATTGCGGCATGGTCTCTGTCGGCCGCGCCGAAGGAAGCAGTCGATGCGCCGGGGCCCGTTCTGGGTGGCTTCGTACGATTGTTGCTTCCCCCGATGATTCTTGTCTCAAGCTATCTGCTTTGGGTCGGGGCCTATGCACCAGGTGGCGCTTTTCAGGCTGGTGCAGTCCTTGCCGCAGCGGCGGTTCTTCTCTTGCTGTCAGGCAGAAGCCCGAGGGCAAGTGGCTGGCTTGGATGGCCGTTGCGCGTCATTTTAAGTCTGGGACTTGCCGTATTCATCGCCATCGGACTGGCGCTAACGTTTGCCGGCCGGCTCTTTCTGGACTATCCGCCGGATGAGGCTGGCAACATCATCCTGGTGATCGAGGTGGTGGCGACGGTATCCATCGGCGCAACACTGGCGGCCTTGTTCGCGGGTGGAAGACCGCAGCAGGACAAGCGCGAATGACCCCCGCGATTCTCTACGCCATCACGGGGATAGGACTTTTTGTTCTTGGTGTTCATGCACTGACCCGTCGTGCCCATCTCCTGAACAAGATTATTGCACTCAACATCATGGGAAGCGGCATCTTCCTTGTATTTGGGGCCTTGGCCTATCGGACGCCAAACGGCGTCTCCGATCCGGTTCCCCATGCCATGGTCATCACGGGCATTGTCGTTGCGATCTCAGCCACGGCTGTCGCTCTGACACTCATGCTCCGGCTGCAATCCAAGACCGGTGCTGCAGAACTGCCGGAACAGTCGCCCGAATGACGACCGCGGAAACTGCGCTTATGGACACCCCTTGGATCATATGGGTCGTCTTCGGCCCTGTGACTGGGGCAATCATAGCGTTTCTTTGGCCAAAGCGCGCGTCGCTTCTGGGTTGCTTCGCGGCTCTGGTCACAGCCGGTTCGGTGCTTTTACTTGTCTGGCATATCGCCGAATTTGGTCCACAACGTTATCTGATCGGCGGGTGGGATGCTCCTTTGGGGATCAATCTCTATATCGACGGCCTAAGCGCCACAATGCTTCTGACGACCGCACTTGTGGGGGCAGGGGTAACAGTCTACGCAACGGCTTATTTCGAGCAGACGACAGAGACCGACCGTTTCTTTTGGCCGCTATGGCTGCTGCTGTGGGCAGCGATGAATGCTCTTTTTCTTTCTGCAGACGTCTTCAATCTGTACGTTACATTGGAGCTCGTGGGACTGGCAGCTGTCGCGCTCGTTGCCTTGGCCGGTAGCCGTGATGCCTTGGCCGGAGCGATGCGCTACCTCCTGGTCAGCCTTTTGGGATCGCTGACCTACCTGTTGGGTGTGGCGCTGTTCTACGGCGACCATGGCACGCTGGATATCGGCCTACTCGGCGAACTGGTGACACCGGCACCCGCCGACTGGATGGCGACCGGTTTGATGGTCGCAGGCCTGTTGATCAAAACAGCTTTGTTTCCGTTGCATTTCTGGCTGCCGCCTGCCCACGCCGCTGCACCGGCCCCGGTCAGTGCGCTTTTGTCGGCTTTGGTGGTCAAAGCATCGTTCTATCTATTGCTGCGGCTATGGCTGGAAGTTTTTTTCCCTGGTACCACCCCGAACCTGGGCCAGCTTATCGGCGCCCTGGGCGTGCTCGCCATTCTTTGGGGTTCGCTTCAGGCGTTTTGTCAAACAAGGCTCAAGCTGTTGATCGCTTACTCGACAGTAGCGCAGCTTGGGTATCTGTTTCTGGCTTTTCCGCTGGCATCAACGCCGGCTGCCACCACAGCATGGAACGGAACTGTTCTGTTCATCCTGTCTCATGCTTTGGCGAAGACAGCGATGTTCCTGGCTGCCGGCAACGTTCTGCGCGCTATCGGTCATGACCGCATGGTCGATCTCGCTCGGGGCGCGACAGGTCTGCCTTTGAACTGGGCCACCTTTGGAATCGCCGCTATCAGCATAATTGGACTACCCCCCAGTGCCGGATTCACTGCCAAGTGGCTGTTGCTTCAGGCAAGTTTCGCGAGCGGTCAGTGGTGGCTGGTGATCCCGGTTGCCGGGGGAGGACTTTTGGCAGCCGGCTACATGTTCAAAGTGCTGAGTCTGGCGTTTGTCCAAAACCAGTCCAGCACCGCGGGCACACGCATTCCCAAACGTATGGAGTGGACCGCCCTGGGCTTTGCTCTGGGAGCGCTGGCCATGGGTTTCCTGGCCCCTTCGGTCCTGGACCTGCTGGATAGAGGTGCACCCTTTCAAACATTCAGCCCAGGCGGTGTTCTGTGAGTTGGAACGCCGCACTGCCCTTGCTCGTACTGGCATCCTCACTGGTGCCGGGCCTGATCATTTTCTGCCTTCCTGAGGAGAGCAAACGGACGCGCACCGCGCTCAATCTGCTCGGTGTTTTGCTGAAACTGGTCCTGGTTATGTTCATGGTCTGGGGGGTCGAGCAGGGCCAGCATTATGAGGTCCGGTTTCCCCTTTTGCCTGGCATCGACTTCGTGCTGCGCGCCGATGCCTTGTCCATGTTCTTCGCCCTTTTGTCGGCTGCCCTTTGGCTCGCAACGACGATATACGCGATCGGTTATCTGGAAGAGTCGCCCAATCGAAGCCGCTTCTTCGGGTTTTTCAGTCTGTGCATGACGGCCACGCTTGGGATCGCATTGGCGGGCAATTTGGTGACCTTCCTGCTGTTCTATGAACTGCTGACGCTCGTCACCTATCCACTGGTCGTGCATCGCGGCACA
>JANQJE010000154.1 GCA_028281795.1 Cohaesibacteraceae bacterium
TGAAGCGCAGCTCGACGAAGCACGAAGTACACTTGATGATGCTACGTTGCGCGCTCCCTTTACCGGTATTGTGGCGCGCCGCGACATCGAGAACTTCACCAATGTCCAGGCTGGTCAGAGTATCGTGTTGCTTCAGCGTCTGGCTGTCGGCCATCTGGTTTTTGATGTGCCCGCGCCCGACGTTTCCGCGGTCGCCGAAGCTGGTTTCGACAATGTAACGAACAAGGTCACCTTCGATGCCCTGCCGGGCCAGGTCTTCGATGGAGAGGTTGTCGAGTTCTCCACCCAGGCCGACTCTGCAACACAGACCTATCGCGGTCGTGTAGCGGTGACGATTCCTGAAGACGTTGTGATTCTGCCCGGCATGGCAGGCCAGGTGATCAACACGGCGCCCATTGAGGCCGGAGTTTTGATGGTGCCGCTCACCGCCGTCGGTGCGACGGCTGATGGATCCCCTGTCGTCTGGTTGGTCGGCGCGGATCAGACGGTCACACGACAGGCCGTCACGCTGGGTGCGGCGGCTGGCGACAGCGTTGCGATCATGGACGGCCTGAGCGCCGGTGACACGATCGTTTCGGCCGGTGTCGGACAGCTTTCCGAAGGTATGACGATCAGGCCGGTCTCCCGGATCGGGGGGTGAATCCATGGATCTTGCGCGGTTTGCGATCAACAAACGGCTGATCTCAGCCGTTTCCACCCTTCTCATCCTCGTGGCGGGCTACTTCGCCTACGTGACCTTGCCGCGGTTTGAAGATCCCGAGTTCATCATCCGTCAGGCGCAGATCGTAACGCCCTATCCCGGTGCTGGCGCGGCTGAGGTCGCAGAAGAGGTCACTGAAGTGATCGAATCGGCGCTGCAGGATCTTCGGGGCGTGCTCGAGGTTCGCTCGGTTTCCTCGCCAGGTCTCAGCACTGTAACGGTCGAGTTCACCATTGCGTCCACGCCAGACCACCCCGAACTCAACCAACGCTTCACGCAGATGCGGGCCAAGATCAGCGACGCACAGTCGCAGCTGCCGCCCAACGCGTTGGAAAGTCAGGTCTTTGACGATTTCGGCGATGTCTTTGCACTCTACTTTGCCATCGTCGGCGACGGCTACTCGATCTCCGAACTCTACGCCTATGCGCAGGATTTGCAGCGTGAACTGGTGACGGTCGATGGCGTCTCCAAGATCGTCCTGAGCGGTGTGCAAGACGAGGTCGTCTATGTGGAGTACTCGCCAGCCCGCCTGATCGAGCTTGGTATCGCGCCGCAACAGATCGCCCAACTCTTTGACGGCGAAAACCTGGTCACGCCTGCTGGCGCGATCAATGCGGGCGATGTGCGTCTGACGGTCCGGCCTTCGTCGTTGGTCAATTCAGCCGATGCGATTGGCGATCTGCTCATCACCAATCAGCAGACAGGCGCGTCGTTCCGGCTGTCCGACATCGCCACGATCTCCCGTGGTTTGGAGGACCCGCCAACCAGCCTGTTGTTCCGCGATGGTCGGCCGGCCATCGGCATCGGCATTTCGAACACGCTCGGTGGCAATGTCGTGGCCATGGGGGAAGCCGTCAAAGCGCGTATGGACGCGCTGATCGTCGACCGGCCCATCGGTATCGAGGTGCTGCCCATCTCTGATCAGTCGGAGACAGTGGACGAATCTGTGAGCGATTTCGTGATGAATGTCGTGGTGGCGCTGGCCATCGTGGTCGGCACACTGCTTGTGTTCATGGGGCTGCGCTCGGGCATTCTGATGGGCGGCATCCTTCTGGTGACCGTCGCCGGCACGCTTTTCGGCATGTATCTTTATGGTCTCGACATGCAGCGCATATCGCTTGGCGCGTTGATCATCGCGCTTGGCATGCTGGTCGATAACGCCATCGTGGTGGTGGAAGGCACGCTCGTCCGGGTTCAACGGGGAGAGTCGGCCGCCGAGGCATCCGTCGCGGTGGTCAACCAGACCAAGTGGCCTTTGCTGGGTGGCACGATTGTCGGGCTGCTGGCCTTTTCGCCCATCGGCTTTTCGCCTGATAACACCGGGGAGTATGCCGGCAGCCTGTTCTGGACGATTTCCATTGCGCTTCTTTTCTCGTGGCTCATAGCCGTCTGGCTCACGCCCTACTATTGCACGCTGCTGCTGAAGCCCGCCCAAGCCGCCGAAGCGCCGAAAGAGAATCTCGTTCTGCGCTGGTATCGCGGCTTGCTCGCACGGGCCATCCACCGACGCTACACAACGGTTGCGCTCATCGTTGCTTTATTGGCGTCGGCCATCGCGCTTTTCAGTTTTGTGCCCCCCGGGTTCTTTCCCTCATCGACCCGCGCACAGTTCGTCATCGATTATACGTTGCCGAACGGAACCAGCATCGAGCGGACCCGTACCGATCTGCTGGCCGTTGATGAGTATGTGCGCGGCCTTGAAGGCGTTACCGGCACCAATCTTTCCGTCGGCGGCGGGCATACGCGCTTCATGCTGATCTACGAAAGCGAAAACCAAAATTCGGCCTATGGCCAGCTTCTGGTCGATGTCGAGGATTTTGAGCAGATCGACGCTTTGCAGCGCAACATTCAGACCTGGGTCGATGCCAACTTCCTGGCCGCCAACACCAAGGTCTGGACGTTCGTTCTCGGCCCGGGTGGCGGGGCGAAGATCGAGGCACGGTTCTTCGGGCCTGATCCAGGTGTTCTGAGAAGTCTGGCCGAGCAGGCCAAGGCCATCATGGTCGATGCCGGGGCGGTTGCGATCAAGGACGATTGGGGCGAACAGGTGCCGATTGTCCGTCCGGTCATCAACACGGAAAACGCCCGGCGTATCGGGTTGACCCAGGCCGACATTTCGAACGCGCTTTACAACCATCTGGAAGGGGCACGGCTGGGTGTCTACCGGGAGGGCGACAATCTGCTGGACGTTATCATGCGCCCGCTTGCCGTTCATCGTGATGATGTGGCCGGTTTGCGTGACGTTCAGGTCTACAATTCGCTGGCCGGAACCTATGTTCCCATCGCGCAGGTCGTGGACCGGTTCGATGTGGTGTTTTCCGATGGCAATCTGCGGCGCATCGATCGGCAGCTCGCCATTACCGCTCAGGCGGACAACGCTCCGGGGGTTCTGTCCGGCGACCTCTTCGAGGAGGTGCGCGGCCCGATCGAGGCGATCGATCTGCCGCCTGGCTATCGCCTTGAATGGAAAGGCGAGTACGGCAACAGCCAGGACGCCAATGCCGGACTGGCGGCGACCATGCCCCTTGGTTTCGGGGCGATGATCCTTGTTGTGATCTTCCTGTTCAATGCGGTGCGTCAGCCGCTGATCATCTGGCTGACCGTTCCGCTGGCCCTGATCGGGGTGATATGGGGGCTTGCAGCGACGCAGACGCCGCTGGAGTTCATGGCCATCCTCGGCATCTTGTCGCTGACGGGCATGCTGATCAAGAACGCCATCGTGCTCATCGATGAAACCGATTCACAGATCGCCGTTGGCAAAGCGCGCATGCAGGCGGTTGTGGACGCGGCGGTGAGCCGTGTGCGGCCGGTCTCGCTTGGCATGCTGACGACCGTTCTTGGTGTCGTGCCGCTTCTTTGGGACCCGTTCTTTCAGTCGCTCGCGGTGGTGATTATTTGCGGGTTGAGCTTCGCCACAGTGCTGACACTGATCATCGTGCCGACGCTCTACACCATTTTCTTCAAGATAAAGGCCGCAGAGGTTTCATAAGGCAGCTAGGACACGAGGCGGAGCGGCTGAGGTGCGTCCACCGTCTTCAACCAGGCTTCAAACGTTTTCACGGGCATCGGCCGCCCACCGAGGAAGCCCTGATAGTACTTGCAATTCGTGCCTTTCAGATAGGTACGTTGCGCGTCGGTTTCGATACCTTCGGCGACAACATCGGTACCGATCGCTTCAGCCATCTCCAGGATCGACAGGAGTAGGTTCTCCGATGCGTCGTCCTCACCGATGCCAAGGATAAGGCTGCGGTCGATCTTCAATGTGTTGAAAGCCAGTGCCTTCAGGCGGCCGAGGTTCGAGTAACCCATGCCGAAATCGTCGATGGCCAGATGAACGCCAAGTGCACGCAGTTTGGCGACCTGCTGCTCGACGACAGTGCCTTCGTCCATGGCCGTGCCTTCAGTGACCTCGATCTCCAGATCGCTGGCCTGCGCGCCATACTGATAGAGAAGCGAGGCAACGTTGTCGGCAAACCCGTCCATGGCGAGCTCTTCGATGGCGACATTGACGGCGATGGTGAGTGGTTTTTCGCGGTCCCGGTTCACCTGTTCGGCAGCCTGGATCGCCCGTGACAGCATGAACTGGCCGATCCGCGGCAAAAGCCCCGCGCTGGCGGCAATCGGGAGAAAGTTTCCAGGGCTCAGCAAACCCTGTTCCGGGTGTTGCCAACGGATAAGAGCTTCAGCTCCGATGACGGAGTTGTCTTCAACCAGAAACTGGGGCTGCAGGTAGAGCTCGAACTGATCGTATTCCAGGGCGCGCAGCAGGTCCTTTTCCATCTCCGCGCGCGCCTGAACCTGGGCATGGCTGGAAGT
>JANQJE010000201.1 GCA_028281795.1 Cohaesibacteraceae bacterium
GACAACGGTAAGCGCATCGTTCCATCAGGCCCTGATGCCGGCACCGTACAGGCCGATCGCAGGATGCTGGTTCAGGCTATAGCGAACCTCATTCAGAACGCGATCGTTCATGGCGGGGCCAACATAGAGGTAACCGCAAGCGGACAAGCGCTGAGCGTCGCCGACGATGGCCCGGGTGTCGATCCGGACCTCTACGACGAGATAACAAAACCGATGGTGCGGCTGGACGCTGCCCGCGCCACGGAAGGCGCGGGCCTGGGCCTGGCCCTGGTGCGCGCTGTTGCCGACCGCCATAGGGCGGAGCTGCGCCTATCCGCCGAAGACGCGCACGGTCTGCGCGTTACGCTGAACTTTACAGATATGTAAAGGGCGCGTCAGGCGGGCGTAAATCCCGGGCTCCATGTTGGTTTCATCGCAACAACGATGATCATGGAGACCTACCCAATGAAGACCCTGTTTTCCAAAGCAACCTCTGCAGTCGCAACTGTCGCCGCCATCGTGGTGGCCTGCGTTCTGGCCGGCCTCGGGCTCACGGTCCTTGTTTACCTGGCACTGTTTGGACTTGCTGTGCTTGGCCTCAGCTTCCTGGCCGCGCCCTTTGTGGCCATGGCGCGTAAAAACGCCGCCGACAAGATGGGCGACATGCCCGGCGAAAACGCATCGGTGAGCTAAGCGCTCCGGCGGTAATGCTGGACCGCCAGACCCGAAGGCTGGGCATGCAGGCCGCCAGGTTTGCATGACCCGCCTTCTGGCATCGGCGCCGAGCCACGCCGCACGCTTCAAGCCTTTTCCTCAGATCCTGAGCGTTGATCGCTCCCGGCGGGCGGCTCGCTCAAAGACTAACTCATGCGAGATTCCACATGAACCCCCTCGGCCTTTTCCTCGTCATCGCCACTGCGGCCTTCCCCGCCGTTCAGCTTTTTGCGTTGCCTGATATCGGCAACACGACGGCCCTTTTCTCGCAATATCTTGGCATGGCCGCGCTTGTTCTGATGGCCTGGGCCCAGGTCTGGGCAACAAGGCTGCCCGGTCTGGAAACCGTGTTTGGCGGGCTCGACAGGATCTACGTCTTGCACAAATGGGCTGGGATCAGCGCCTTGCTTGCCATGGTGCTGCACAACTCCATTGACGCCGATATGCCCGGTCTTGGCGGCGGGCTTTTGAACGGATTTGCCGAAGGTCTGGGCGAAGTCAGCCTCTATGGCTTGCTGCTTCTGTCTGCCCTCTCGATTGCGACGTTTATCCCCTATCGCTTTTGGAAATGGACCCACAAAGCCATGGGTGCCTTGTTTGCTGCCGGGGCGTTGCACTTCTTCTTGATCGCCAAGCCCTTTGCCATGACGGACCCGGCGGGTTTGTTCACCGGCGCCTTTTGCGTGGCCGGTCTTCTCGCCTATGCATGGACGCTGCTTCCTGATCGCTTCCGGCCTGCAAGACGCTATCGGATCTGCGAACTGGAGGAGACGGGCGGCGCAACGGCCGTCACGATGGAGCCGGTTGGCAAGGGCCTGAAGCCGTCCCCCGGGCAGTTCGGCATCGTGCGCTTTACGGGGTCCAGAAAAACGGAACCACACCCCTTCACCTTTTCCGAAATTGGCTCTGACGGCACGCTGCGCGTGACGGTAAAACCGTTGGGTGACTTCACCGACCGGATTGGCGAAAGTCTCCAGGTCGGTCAAGATGTGCGCATTCAGGGGCCGTTCGGACGCTTCCGCCAGCCATCGCGAAAACGCCAGGTCTGGATCGCTGGCGGCATCGGGATCACACCGTTTCTGACGTGGGCTCAAGCTCTCCCGGCGGATGCACCAGCGGTCGACTTGTTCTATTGCGTCAGATCACCCGGGCAAGCGCCGCACCTCGCTGAAATCACGGCTTTGGCGGCAAAGAAACCAAACCTCTCTTTGCACCTTGTTCTGTCGAGCGAAGGCCAGCGCCTGTCCGCAGGCAGGATCGCAGAACGGGTGGGGGATGATCTGAAGACGGCCAGGGTATCGTTCTGTGGCCCGCTTTCGCTGCGGCAAGCGCTGCAAAAAGACCTACGCTCTTATGGCGTCAGCGCGCGGCGGTTCCATTTCGAAGAGTTCGAGTTTCGCACCGGTGTTGGGCTTGGCCGTTTCATCGGAGGGCTGGTCAGGCGGTTCTCCACCATGTCGAACCGGTCAGCGCAGCGTGGCTTCACCTTCTTGCGATCAGAAGCCAAGCGCATTGCCCAGCTCGGCGCTGATCAGCATCAACTCGACGTCAATCAGACGCGGTAGGTATGGCACGTGATAAAGAGTGGAGACACGGAGTATTCCCGCATGCAGGACACAAACGAAAAGGAGAAGACCTTTGTTGAGGAGATCGAAGTGGCGGGCGACAAGCTGGTCGAACGCGTCAAGGAACTGGCGCAGGAAGGCAGTGTGCGCCAACTGAAGATCATCGCCGACGATGGCGATGTCTTTCTGGAGACCCCGTTGAATGTCGGCTTGGTCGTTGGTGGCGTGGTCGCGCTTGCCGCGCCGTGGCTGGCGATCTTAGGCGTCATTGCCGGTTTGGTGACAAAAGTGCGCATTGTCGTCGAGCGTGAGGTTGATGGAGATGAAGCCGATACGACCGCTCCGGCCACGTCAGAACACAAGGACGAGTCCCTGGTCTGAGGGAGTTGGCCGGCGCGGTGGTCCATGTCCTATCCAGCTTGGATGACCATGCGTGCCTGTTCCTAAGAGATGCGATTGGCCTTTTCCGCTTGCGCAACGAGCACATCGCCGGTTTCACGCATCACCTCGACCAGCTCTTCATGCAGCCGCTGGACGGTTTGCGATGCACGCGGCTGCATGGCCAGGTTCACCGTTTCAAATGGATCGGATCTGAGATCGAAGAGCTCGGCGCTATCGCCAAAGTGCCAGACGTACTTCATCCCATCGGTTTGGATCATGCGCCAGGGTTCGGTGCCCATCCAGTCGCCCAGCGGGCGATGCAAGGCGAAAAGCGCACGGTCGTGAGGACCGGATGTTTCGCCCCGAGCGACGGCGCTCAAGTCCAGCCCGAGCCAATCCTCGTGCATGGGGAGGTCGCAGAGACCCGCCAGCGTCGGCGCGACGTCGATCAGGCTCACCGGCAAATCGCTACGAAGCGCTGGCCGAATGTGTTCCGGCCAACGCATGATCAACGGAACGCGGATGGACTCCTCATAGGCGACCATCTTGTGCCACAGCCCATGCGCGCCCAGGTTCTCGCCATGATCGGACAGGAAAAGCACGATGGTGTCGTTCAAGATGCCCTGCGCTTCCAGCTCGTTCAGAACGCGGCCAAGCTGGTCGTCAATCAGTGACGTGAAGCCCCAATAGACCGCGTAGCTCTTGCGCCAGGCATCGAAATCGGATCCGTGATCGAGGAAGAGCTGGCGGTAGTAGCTTGCTCTGTTGACCTCCGGCTCATCCTTTTGCGGGCCGAAGTTGGAAGGCTCGTCGATCAGATCCGGATCGTACATCGAGAAGTAAGGCTCGGGGATCATGAACGGCGGATGCGGGCCGTTGAAGGAACAGACTTGAAAAAAGGGTCTGTCGCGGTCACGCGTGCGGAGATGCTCGATGGCAATGTCGGCGATGTAGGCGTCATTGGTGGTCTCGGGTGCCATGTCGAGCGGCAAGGCAACCGGTGTGGACATAGAGGGCGTCCGATACGTTCTCACGCGCGGGTCGTTAAAGGTCCAGCCGTCGACAAGGTTCCGTTCCTTGCACCATTGCGAATAGAGGGCCGTCGAGTCACCGGCATCCCGGTCGGTGAAGCGACCGATATTATCATGCCCCAAATGCCATTTGCCAGCGTAGCTCACCTCATAATCACCGGAGCGAAACGTATCGAGGAGCTGGCATTCGATCAGCGCGCTGGCGGTGTTGTCCATCATGTCGTTTTCGTGCGGATAGCGACCGGTGAACAAGGCTGCTCTGGATGGCAGACATAAAGGGCAGGGTGTGATCGCCCGCTCAAAGCTCACCCCTTCGTGCGCCAGCCTGTCCATATTCGGCGTCTTGCAGGCCGTCTTGCCTAGATAGCCTAGGGTGTCGGCGCGCTGCTGGTCAGACATGACAAGCAGGACGTTTGGCCGGTCGTGGGGCAGACGATCAGGCATAGGCTCTCATTTCTTGCGCGAATTCGGGGATATGCCGCTTTACCGCGTCGGCGATGCGGTCGACCTCGTCATCGCGCGCGCCCTCATATGGCCAAAGGAGACGCGGCGTGATCCGCGCCCATCCGCCCGCAGTCGCCATCGCCTTGTCGCAGGCGAAGCCTGGCAGGTCGCGCGCCAGCAATGGAGCAATCGCTTCCTCCATGAAGACACCAATCCTGGCTTCCAGATCTGCCGAGGCTTCGTCCGGCAAGTTCTTCCAGCACACCGCCGCCTTGGGTGAGAGACAGCTCATGTTGGAGTAGCTGCCGTGCGCCCCCTGCTTCGTACCACTGTGGAAGTGATGGCCTGGAATGAACACGGAGAGGCGTTCGAAAACCGGGCTCATATCCGCATACCACTGCGCGTCACCGCCACCGCATTTCAGGCCTGCAAGTGCCGGCACCTGATCTGCAAGGGTGATGAAGGCATCAGCGCCCAGAACCGTTTTGGCGTGCGGTGGATTGTAAAGGACCAACGGCACGTCACCGGCGATCTCAGAGCATCGCTTCAAGAAGCGCAGCGCAGAGTTCAGGTCGATCACCGTCCAATCGGGGAGGGTGATCTGGATGGCTTGAGGCTTGAGGTGCGCAGCAAAGCCCACACGGTCCAGGCTGGCAGGCGCGAGAGGATGGGATGCGCCGATCTGAAACGGCAGACGCAGACGGCTCGCGATGTCCGCAAGGCGGCGGGATGTGGCTTGGAACTGGGTATCGGAGAGGCTGTGAATTTCCGATGCTGTCCCGCCGATATAGACGCCGTCACAATCTGCTTCGGCATAGTGCTCCACCTGTTCGTCGATCGCTTCAAGGTCGAGGGTGCCGTTTTCATCGACCCGCATAAGCACGGTTGCCCAGACGCCGTGAAACGGAACGGATCGACTGGCTTGTCCCAAGGCTAGTTCGCCTGCGGCGCATCTTTGCGCGTCAGCAAATGGGTTCGCATCGCGTCTGCCGCAGCTGCAGGGTCACCATGTTTAACCGCATTTAGGATCGCTTCATGCTGGGCGATGACGCGCGCATGGATGCTTTCAAGGCCGGGCCCGTGCTCGGGATTGTACAGCCCCCATTCGATCAGCGCGCCATGCAGCGCATTGGCGACCGAGTTTTGTTGGGTTGCCATCAGGCAGTAGTGAAACGCCTGGTCGGCATCGCGAAAAGCCTCAGCCTCGCCTTTTGCGGTGCGGCACGCCTGGAGGGCTTCTTCAAGAGCATCCAGATCATCCTGATCGCAGGCGCGGGCTGCTTCCATCGCGGCGAACGTTTCCAGCGTGACGCGCAGGTCGTAAAACTCCGAGCGGCGTGACGAGTCGGCAAGCATTGCTTGAACCATGTCGGCAATCGCCTCCATGGCGCCTTTCGGCGTCGGCTCCAGAACGATTGGTGCCACGCCGCGCTTCAGCCGGACAAAACCCTTGCGTTCCAGCATCAACAGCGCCTCTTTCACCGACGGCCGCCCGACATTGAACATCTCCATCAAGGTCCGCTCAGAGGGGAGTTTGCTGCCGGCCGCGTATTCGCCGGATCGGATAGCCTTCAGAATTGCCTCCTCGATCTGTTCACTCAAGCGAATGCGGTCCAACGTCGTGTCCATCAATCCTCACCTTTCAGCCCAAAGCAGCCGGTCGCTGTAACCCTTGCGATAAGCCAGAAGGTGGTAGGAGGTCCATGGCGGCATCAAGCGCACGGCGATGATTGGCCGACAATGGTTGGAAGGGTGCACGGCAGGGTCCCATGGCAAAACCTGCCTTCTCGAGCATGTATTTCAGTGCCGGGAGCACCCCCGCCGCAACCAAAGCATCGATCAGCGCATTGGCGTCGGCTTGATGCCGATGGGCTTCTTGCAGGCGGCCGGCCTTGAGTGCCGCATTAAGCGCGAGTACACGCGATGCCTGGAGATTGTAGGTCGATCCAATGCCGCCATCGGCGCCCATGGTAAGGCCGGCAAGCAGTGTCTCGTCAAAGCCGTGCAGGAGGGTCGCATCCGGCCGGAGCCGGCGGACTTGTTCAAAGGCGTAAAGATCGGAACAGGTGTTCTTGATCCCGACCACCTGCGGGATGTCCAGAAGGCGCGCAAGCTCGTCGGCCGACCAACGCACGCCGGAAAGCGCCGGGAAGTTGTAGATGAGAAAAGGCAGGTCGGTCTGGCTGGCGAGCCAGCGATAATGCGCCTCGATCTCGTGCAGACCATATTGATAGTAAAAGGGTGGTACGGCCGAGATCGCATCGTACCCCGCATCGGCAGCCACACAAGCCAAATGGCCCGAAACCGACGGGTTGGGATCGCCGACATGTGCGATCATCACCGCCCGTCCGCCGGCAGCTTCCGCGGTCAAGGAGAGCAACTGTGCGCGCTCTTCAACCGACATCAAAAACGCTTCGCCTGTGCTTCCGCCGACATAAAGACCAGTCAGTCCGGCGTTCAGATTGTGGCTCACCAGATCGCCGAGCGCCGCCGCCGCAATAGACCCGCCATCTGTGGTGAAGGGCGTCGGGACGGCGGCGAAAAAGCCCTTCAAATCGGCCGTAAGTCTGGTCATTGGCGCCCCTAATGGCATGATTTCGCTTAAGATTCATAAAGTGGCATGATATGTTGACAACATGCTATTATGATATGTAAGGTTCGTCAACACGATCAAAGAAGTCTGTTTGGGAGGACGTAATGATGAAGACGACAACTGTGACGGCCTTGACCGCACTGGCTTTCGGCCTGGCAGCCGGCGCTGTGAACGCTCAAGAGCTGAAATTCTCAACAACCGGCAGCGGCAGCGATCCCGATGTGATCGCAATGCAGGTCTGGGAAGAGTACATCGAAGCCAATTCCGACCTTGAGGTTGAGGTCTTCGACAGTGCCTCTTTGGTGGAGCAGGGTCGGCAAGGCCAGGCGCTGGCACGCGGCACAGTTGATGCCGCTTACATGTCGCCGGCCTGGTTCACGGATGCCGCCCCTCAATGGGAGATTTTTGCCACCCCCTATCTTCTCAGCGGGCCGGACCATATCTGCGCCGTGCGTCACAGCGACATTTGGGATCAGATGGTCGCGGAGCTGCGGGACTCGATGAGCATTGTTATCCTGGACGCCGCCTATCAGGGCACGCGAACGCTTAATCTGCGCGAGCGCATGGATGTGATGACGCCGGATGATCTGGCTGGGGTCTCGCTTCGCGTCGTGCCGTCGCCGTCCAACATCCTGATGGGCGAGGGTATGGGGGCGCAGCCAACCCCGGTTCCTTTCTCGGAACTCTATCTGGCTCTGCAGACGGGCACTGTCGACGCTCAGGAAAACCCGCTGACGCTCATTCATTCGCGACGCTTCTACGAAGTGACCGAGCAAATCGTGATGACCAACCACAAAGCGCTGATTCAGTTTCCGACCTTTTCGGCCCGCTCCTGGGATCGGCTGACGGATGAGCAGCGCCAGGTGGTCTCCGACGGAGCGGCGGTCGCCATGGCATCGTACACGCAAAGCGTCGTTGAACAGGAAGCTTCCTTGCGCGAGTCCCTTGAGGCGGAGGGCATTCTTTTCACCGACCCTGATCGCGACTCCTTCCGCACGGCTGTCCAGCAGCGCTTCCTGGAAAGCGAGCTTGCAGACGCTTGGCAGGATGGCATGTTTGAGCGCATAGCCAGCCTGGAAATCCCCGCAGAGTGCCGGTAACCAGTGGTTGAACGAAGGGCGCCTGCCGCCGCGCACACGTGGCACCGGCGCCCTTTGATCAATCGCTCCCCCCGATCGATTGGTAGCGCGCAGTGCGGGCCGCTGCGGAGTGAAAGGCACGAGCGGTGACCGCTGAACCCAAAACCTCGGTACCACCAACGGGCATCCTGCGTCGGGTGCGCAAACTTGCCGAATTGCTTTCGGCGGCGATGTTTGCCGCGCTTTTCCTCACCTTCGTCGCCCAGGTGTTCTGGCGCTATGTTCTGCAGGACCCGCTGGTGTGGACCCTGGAGGTCGCCGGAATCCTGTTCGTGGTCGTGAGCCTGTTCACGGCAGCCACCCAGATGGCAGTCCGCGATCATGTGGCACTCGACTTGTTCGTGGAGGCGTTCCCAAGCCCGGTCACCAAGCTCCTGCGGTCGCTCTCTCTCCTCGTCTTTGCGGTCGTCATGATGCTGTCCGTACCCGACACGGTCCGGGTTCTGGAATGGATGTATGGCGAGCGGACGTTCGCCCTGCGGCTGAACCTTGGTCATCTGTTCGTGCTGATGATCGGGTTCGTCGTGCTCTACGCGGGGCGCGCCGTTTGGGAAGCGTGGTCGCTGTGGCGTCCCAAAGCGGACACGGACGAGCCGTGATGCTGGACCCGTTGCACTGGGCCGCGCTGTTCTTCGGCTTTCAGATTCTTCTTGGCCTGCCGATCGGCATGGTCCTCATTTCGACGGTTGTCGTCTGGTCTTTGGCCGCCGGAGCGGATGCCAGCTTGATGGCCGAGCGCGTGATCTTCGCCTCGGTTGAAAACATCATCGTTATCGCCATTCCGCTTTTCATCTTCACGGCCAAAGTGATGGACCATGGCGGTATTTCGAAACGGCTGCTCGATTTTTGCCTTGCGCTTGTCGGCCACAGGCCGGGCGGCCTGGCTCAAGTCAACATCGTCTCGTCGATCATCTTTTCCGGCATGAGCGGTGACGCCACGTCGGACGCCTCCGGGATCGGCCAGGTGCTGATCAAGATGATGCGCGAGGAGGGGCGCTATCCCCCGGCCTATGCAGCGGCGGTGACGGTGGCTTCCTCGTCCATCCGCCCGATCATTCCACCGTCCATCCCGATGCTTGTCTATGCCTTCTTCGCCGAGGTCTCGATCGGCGCCCTGTTTCTTGCGGGCATCCTGCCGGGACTTTTGATGGGCCTTGCGATGATGGTTCTGGTTGCAGCGCAGGCGCGACGACGTGGATTTCCCGTTGAGCAACGGCTGGCTGGCGGCGCCATGCTGGCGGCCACACTTTCGGCGATCGGGCCGCTCCTGATGCCGGTTATCCTGTTGGGTGGGATCTATTCGGGCGTGTTCACCCCAACAGAGGCCGCCGCTGTAGCCGGTAGCTACGCCGTCCTGCTTTCAGTTTTTCTCTACAGGCAAGCATCATGGGGGGCGCTTTACAGCGCTCTGGTCGAGAGCGCACGCCAGTCCGGGATGGTTTTCCTGCTCATCGGCGGCGGATTCGCCCTGAACTACGTCTTCACCGTCGAGCGCGTGACCGATCAGATCACCACGTTTATCCTCGCCCTTGAAATCACCCAGCTGCAACTGCTCTTTGTCGTCCATGCTGCTTTCATCGCGATGGGCATGTTCCTGACCAAGGCGCCGATGATGTATGTCGTCGTGCCGGCCCTTTTGCCAGGGCTGGCGGCCGCCGGCGTTGACCTGGTGCATTTCGGGGTGATCATTGTGCTCAACATGATGATCTCGATGATCACGCCTCCCATGGGATTGATGGTGTTCATTGTGGGCGGGCTTGCGCGCATTCCGATCGGCCCGATCTTTCGCGAGAGTCTGCCGTTTATGGTGACGCTCTACGGCGTCATGGTTCTCATCACCGTCTTTCCCGAGCTGGTGCTCTGGTTGCCCAATCTTGCAAGGTGAACGCGATGACGATGCGCAATGTGCTGCTTATCGGCGTCGACCAGATGCGTTCGGATGTGGCGGGGCCGGGCAAGAAAGTGCCGGCGCTGACACCTGCGCTCGACCGGCTCTACAGGCAAAGCGCCGCCTTTGAGCGTGCCTATTCCTCATGCCCTCTTTGCTCGCCAGCGCGGGCGTCCATGTTCACCGGCGACTATGCCTTTCGGCATGGGATGGGAACCAATTGCGACATGTACCACAGTCTGGCGACGGAACTGCCCGACCCAACGCGCCTGCTCCACTACATCTTTCAGAACGCTGGCTATCGCACAGGCTTCATCGGTAAATGGCATGTCGGGACAACGAAGGGTCCCGCAACCTTCGGCTTTGAAGGCATGGATTTGGCTGGCTACGGCAACGTTGCCATGTCACCGGAGTTTCTCGCCTATCTCGGCGCCAATGGGCTGAGCTACGCGGTCGAGCCGACCGTCTTTCTCAATCCCGACCGCCAGACCATGCTGGCCGGCAACTGGAACGGCCCCGTCGCATCCACGCCATCTTACTACCTGACCGAGCGCACGATCGCGCTGCTGGGCGCGTATGCCGAGGCGGATGCGCCTTTTTTTGCGACGGTGCAGTACTGGGATCCTCACCAGCCGCATCTGGTCGCCGACGAATTTCGCGGCGTCACCGACCGTTCGGCGATCAAAGCGTGGCCCAATTTCTCCGATGATCTGATGGCCAAGCCGCGGCGTGTTGCGCGGGAGCGAGACGATTTCTATCGGCTTCATCCCCGCTCGGAAGAAGAGCTGATCGCTTATATCGGCCATTACTGCGATCACATGGCCATGTTGGACGCGCAGATCGGGCGGCTTCTGGACTGGTTGGAGTCCAGCGGTCTGGTCGACACCACGCTGGTCGTCTTCACATCAGATCACGGCGACATGACCGGCGCGCATGGCGGACTGATCGACAAGGGGCTGCTCTATGAAGAGGCGGTTCGTATCCCGCTCCTCTTCCGCCATCCGAGCCTGACGAGTGGTGTGCGAAGGCAGCTCGCCTCCAACATGGATATCCTGCCGACCGCGCTCGATCTGCTGGGGTTCGATATCCCGGACCGTCACGGGGTAAGCTTGAAAGCGGCTCTGACCGATCCCGATGCCAGCGGCCGGGACGCGCTGCTTATCGAGTATCACGGGCTGCGCTTCCTCTACTCCCAGCGCGCTATGATCTTCGACACGGGCGAGAAGTTCATCTTCACGCCGGGCGACGATGACGAAGTCTATGATCTGAATGCCGATCCGGGCGAGCTTGAGAACCTCGCGCGCGACGCGTCAGCCGCTGAGACGCTCGCGCGCTGCAGGCAGAGCATGATCGCCGAAACGGCAAGATTGGGCGATCCACTGCAAGATTGCGTTGCCAAGTTCAATGGGCAGTGGCGGACAGGATCGGGGCAGTTCGATGCCACCAAGGCTTTTGATACGGGGGCGGATTAAGCCATCGAAGCCAGGCACATATCGCCACCCTGATGGCGTGCCGGACCGCTTATCGCCGCGGCGCTGGAGGAAGCTCTCTAGCGCCGCGGTACGTTTTTAGCTTGCAAACAGCGTGGCCAGCGCGGCGATCTCGCTCTGGCGCAGGTCATGCCCGCCATCATGAACCTCGGTGGTGACCGTGGCGCCCTGATCGGTGAACCAGCCGATGAGCTTTTCACTCGCCGGCCATGGCGTGATCGGGTCGTGGCGGCCGGCGCTGATCAGCACCTTGCGGCCAGTGAGACCTTCGACTGGAGCAGGGTCCCACGGGATCAGCGGGTGCAACAGGCCGACCCGGTCGAACAGGTCGGGCCGGGTCAACACGACCGAAGCCAGAATGTTGGCCCCGTTGGAGTAGCCGAACCCGTAGACCGGGCTTTCCGGATGCTTCGCCTTGAACGCCTCGACATAGGCCGCCATGGTCTTGGTGCGGGCGGCGAGGTCGTCCATGTCGTAGACGCCTTCGCCGGTGCGCCGGAAGAAGCGCATGGCCCCCATTTCGGATACATCGCCGCGCGGTGAGACCACGCCGGCGCCCGGCACGAAGCTCTTGGCCAGCTCGAAGAACTGGCGTTCATCCCCGCCGGTCCCGTGAAAAGCAAACACAAGCGGTTTGCCCGGTTCCGGCGGGGTGGTAAGCGCGTGATAGTGCAATGTCGACACGGGATCGCACTCCTTAGAAGGCCAGAGGCGGCAGGATCTTTTCGATCTGCGCGCGGTTCTGTTCGTACCGGGTCGGCAGTTTCAGGGCCTCACCGAGATGAGCGGTGTCCTCGTCACGGTCGAAGCCGGGCTCGTTGGTCGCCACCTCGAACAGGATGCCGCCGGGCGTGCGGAAATAGATCGCCCAGAAGTAATCCCGGTCGATCACCGGCGTGACTTGATAGCCGGTTTCCGTCAGAGCCTCGCGGACCTTGAGCTGCGCCGCACGGTCCTCGACGGCAAAGGCGATGTGGTGCACTGACCCAGCGCCCTGGTTGGCCATAGGCGCGCCCGAAACGGCTTCGATGTCGATGGTGTTCGCCGCATTGCCACCCTCGACGATGTAGCGCGTCAGCGCGCCTTCGCTCTCGGCCTTCTGATAGCCCATATAGGTGAGCAGTTCGCCGGTCGCGGCGGCATCGCGCAGTGCGAAGCGCGCGCCATGGAAGCCGAGGATGCCGGCCTCTTCCGGCACGTCGGCGCCCGTCCAGGGCGAACGGCCCTGCGGCTCGCTTTCAACCAGCGCAAAGGCATCGCCATCGGGGCCTTCGAAGCTGAGGCGTGCCTCACCAAATGCTGTGCCTTCGTCAAGACCTTGCACGTCATGCTTGGCCAGGCGGTCCTTCCAATAGGCGAGGGACCCTTTGGGCACGGCGAACTCCGTCACGCCGACCTCGCCGACGCCACGTTTACCGCGCGGCATACGCCCGAACGGGAAATAGGTCATCACCGATCCGGGTGTACCGACCTCGTCGCCATAGTAGAGATGGTAGACTTCCGGGGCGTCGAAATTGACGGTCTTCTTCACCCGGCGCAGGCCGAGCGTGCCTGTAAAGAACTGATTGTTGTCGTTCGCATCGGCCGCCATCGAGGTGACGTGATGCAAACCTTTGATGTCTTTGATCATATCCGGCTCCTTGACCAGGATTGGTGGCAACTGACACCGGATATAGCGATGTGTTTGGACAGCAAAAGATACCTAATGCTCAACTGACTGTTCGCACTTGGCGAACAGGCGCCGTGGCAGAACTCTAGTAGAGCGGTATTCTTATCTTTCCGGTGCCGCTGTAGCTCAGGAAGGTGCCGGAGCCGATCCCGCCGATATCGCAGTCGAGACTGATCGACCAACCGTTGGAAAGCCTGGCATCAAAACCCCCACCGACGCGCGCCGAAAGCAGTTCGTCAAAGTCCGGCAACGTTGTGCTGATCTGCTCTTCCGAAGACAGGTCATATTCGCCGTGTGCCGAGAGGAAGAGGGACCAGTTGGTGCCGAACCCGTCAACCGTGAGATAGCGAAGCCTCGGGCCGAAAGAGATACGGCCGCTGTCGATCGTGTTGCCGGTGATGGTTTGGCCATTGCCGAGCGTATACGGGTCCTGGCGCTCATGGGCATAGAAGGCCCGCACATTGGGTTCCAGGATGAAGGAGTCCGAAATGTCATACTGGCCTGTGAGGTTCACCGAAACGAGAACCCGGGAGGCATCGGTTGAGCCTGTCGCCGCGCCGAACGCATTGTTGTAGTCGAGCCAGGAATGGGTGAGGAAGGCCTCCATCAAGAGGCTGTCGGACCAACGAACGCCGACATAGGTGCCCGCTGTGACGCCGGTTCCATCGAAAGCGTTGAACGATCTCTCAAACGTAAAGTCGCCATTCTCATAGCCGCCCAACACCCCGACCAGCACCCGGTCGGTCACCAGATAATCAATGCCGACGATGCCATTCCATGTGTTGCCGGTGAAGCTGTCGCCGTCAAAGTGCGTCAGGCTTCCCCGCGCCCAGACGTTGACCCGGTAAGGGTCTTCGAGGGGGAAAGGCGTTCTATCCAGGCCGATTGGGGAGAGATCCGTGAAAGAGGAGGCATTCTCAGTCACGGTCTCCTGATCGGCATCGACAGCACCGAAGGCAGCCTCGATCGCCGCGAGTGGATCGTCAGTGCCGGCGGAATACATGGCAAGGCGGCGCGCCCGAATATCCTCAGCAACTGCGCCGACGCCGAACAGGCTTACATAGGCTGAAGCGGTGTAGCCCTTGACGACCACCTGCGGCCGAGCCGGAACCGGTGCAAAAAACCGTTCGGCGATGGCCGCACCAATGCCGGCATAGATGTTCTGACCTGCCTGTTGGGTCATCACCGTTGTGCTGGTGATTTGCTGCGTTACCTTGTTGGTTTCCACGGTGGCTGGCCCGGGGGTGCAGGTGAAGGTGCCTTCAATACCAGCTGTTGTTCCGGGCTGCCTTCCAAAAAAGTAGTGTATCCCGGCGATGACGGCGACGAACGTGTTGGTCGGTTCTTCCGGGCCGTTCCGCAGCTCGTTTTGAATGTCAGCGATAGTGGTGAGCCCGTCGGCGGGC
>JANQJE010000069.1 GCA_028281795.1 Cohaesibacteraceae bacterium
CGCAACCCCTTGAAAGTCGGAAGACGTCCCGCGGGCTTGCTCCTTGCATCCGCACAAACCCGTCACGACCATTTCAACCCTATCAATGAGTCCTGACCCTAGACCGAAGGCCTCTGGCACTCGTTGTAAAATGCAAAGGGGCCCGAAAGGCCCCTTTTTCATAGACAAAGTAGGAGTGTTTCGCTGACCAGCGTTTGGTGCTCAGACGGCCACCGAATGACGCGCCTTGCTCTGCTCGGCAAAGCCATCGAAGCGGGCCGCGACGAGCCGTGCCAAAAAGCGGGCATCTTCCGGGATTGTCACATGCGCGCCGACAACCTGGCACAGACCGTCTTCAACCAGATCGTCCAGTCGAATGAGATGCTCATTGATCCAGGTCTGATCCGGTGTGATGCCACCCCGGGCAATTGACAGATCGGCGTGGAACCCGGTCAGCAAATCTTCGATGATAGAGCCGCGAAGACGGTCTTCACCCTGCATTTCATAGCCCCTGCTCACCGGCAGTTCTCCGGCTTCAACACAGCGGATCCATGCTCCCACATCAGGTGCCGTCTGGACATACCCTTGGCGCAGTTTGCCGATGGAGGAAGCACCGAAGCCAATGAGGCTGGCTGCCGTGTCCGTCGTGTAGCCTTGAAAGTTACGCCTCAACGTGCCGCCGCGCATAGCGCGCGCCATGGGGTCGTCCGGCTTGGCGAAATGATCGAAGCCGACGCTGACATAGCCCATGTGCTCCAGCGCCCTGTGGGCTGCCCGCACCTGTTCAAGCCGTGCGCCTGCGCTTGGTAGCTCGTCTTCAGCGATCAGTTTCTGATTCTTTTTCATCCAGGGAACATGAGCATAGCCAAAGAGCGCAATCCTGTCGGCGCCAAGCGCAGCACACGCCGTCACCGAGCGGACCACATCCTCAAGCGTCTGCCGCGGAAGGCCGTACATGACATCCATGTTGACGGCATCGAGCCCGGCATCCCGCAGCGCGCTGACCGCCCCTTCAACCACTTCCAACGGTTGGATGCGGCCAATGGCTTGCTGCACCTTCGCATTCAGATCCTGCACACCGAGGCTGACACGGGTAACGCCATAGGCTTTCAGATCGGCCGCCAGTGCCTTGTTGACGACGCGCGGGTCGAGCTCGATGGCGTGCTCGTCCACGTTGGACAGGTCAAAACGGCGCTCGATCGCCTCGAAGATCGTCTGAAAGCCTTCGCGTGGCATCAAGCTGGGCGTACCGCCACCCCAATGCATATGCGTCACTCGCAGTTTGCCGGGCAGGTGGTCGGCAACCAGGTCAATCTCGCGCGCCATTGTCTTGCCATACGCCAGAATGGGGCCATCCTTGAGGCTGGCCTTGGTAAAGCAGCCGCAATACGCGCAGATCGACCGGCAATACGGTACGTGGAAGTAGAGGGAGGCTGTTTCGTCGGGCGGGGTTTCGGCCAACCACCGTTGATAGGTTTGCCCGTTCACCCCGGTGTTGAAATGCGGAGCCGTTGGATAGGATGTATAGCGCGGCACGGTAATGGTCGCGTAGCGGCCCAGATTATGAACAGTCATCGGCGGCTCATACCTTGTGTCTGCAAGTCCCCTGCTCAGAACAGATGTGTGTCAGCTTTCATCGTCTCGTGTCTTGATGGGGATCAAGTTCAGGGGAAGTTGCAGTCCTTCTATCGTCCAAACGGTGCCTTCGGTTTCAGCCAGATATCCTCTAAAGAGCACCCATGCCCTTTTCGTCTCTGCGCAGCTAGCCGCCCGTGGCGCGCCCTGACCCCATTGTGATCCGCAGTCTTGCCCTGGGCGCCATTGGAGGCACCGGTCTGGGTTTGCTTGGCATACCCGGTGGATGGCTCGCTGGCGCAATGCTTGTTGTCGCCATTGCGGCGCTGTCGGGTGTCGAGGTTGCCATCGCGCCATGGCTGCGGGATTTGGGATTTCTGGCCGTCGGCATATCCATGGGATCGGGTGTAACACCGGAAACCATCGCGCAGCTGCCAAGCTGGCCCGTCACGCTGACGCTGGTCGTTCTCAGCATACCGCTCATTGTCGGCGTCGTGATGGTGTTTCTGATGCGCATCGCGGGATGGAACCGTGCCACCGCGATGCTCTCATCGATGCCCGGCGCGTTGAGTTTTCTGTTGGCCATTGCACCCCAAACCGACGCGGATGTGCCACGTGTCGCCATCGTGCAGACCATGCGCGTCGCCATTTTGGTTGCCGTTTTGCCGCTTGCGGCGCTTTGGCTGTCAGAGCCGGTGCAGCCGATGGTTTTTCCGCCCTTGGGCGGTACCGATGATGCAATCCTGCTTTATGGGGCCGGTATCGGCGGGGCGATCCTGGCACATCTTCTGGGCGTGCCTGGCGGTCTATTGATCGGCGGTTTGTTCGTCAGCGCTGTTCTGCATGGAACAGGCCTTGTGCTTGGCCGACCACCGGAGTGGGTGGCGATCTTCGGCTTTATCACGCTGGGAGTATTGATCGGCACGCGGTTCGCAGGTTCGCGTTGGCGCGAGCTTGGCGAAGTTTTGTGGGTTTCGCTTGCAAGTTTTGCTCTGGGTATCGCCATCGCCATCCTCATGGCGATGGTCGGCGCCTGGCTGACCGGTTTCTCAGTGCTGAAGCTGATCGTCGCTTTCGCTCCTGGGGGCCTGGAAGCCATGATTGTGCTCGCCTTTGCCATGGATCTCGATCCTGCTTTTGTCGCCGCCCATCATCTGGTCCGCTTTCTTCTTATTGCTCTGTGCGCCCCTTTCGTGATCCGCAGTTTCGGCCTTTCGAGCAGGAAGTCGTAGGTCACGCTCTCATTCTTGCCGATGACTAACGGTTTCTTCAGTTCCATAACGTCAATGTAACGTACTTCATGAAACGTCAGTCGTCGGCGATGGAGAACAATGGCGGTCTTTGATCTTTCTGTCCTGAGCATTCTCGTGGTGGACGACAATGTTTACAT
>JANQJE010000084.1 GCA_028281795.1 Cohaesibacteraceae bacterium
TTGCCCCAGTTCTGGCCGGTGCGGAAGAAGAATACCTGAACGCAGGTTTGTCCCCCTTCGGCATACAGCGCAAAGACGTCGGCCTCCTCGACATTGCGCGGATTGATGCCCTGATGGCTCTGTATCTGACTCAGCGCGGAAATCCGGTCGCGGTAGACCGCCGCGCGTTCGAAATCCAAGTCCTCCGACGCAGCTTCCATCTGTCCGGCAAGGTCGGCTTTGACCTGTTTGGATTTGCCGGAGAGAAACGCTTTGGCATCGTCCACCAGGCTGTTGTAGTCCTCGATGCTGATCTCACCCGTGCAGGGCGCAGCGCACCGTTTGATTTGATAGAGCAGGCAGGGTCGTGTGCGGCTGTCATAGACGCTGTTGGAGCAGGTGCGGACAAGAAATGCTTTTTGCAGTGCGTTGACGGTGCGGTTGACCGCGCCTGCGGATGCAAAAGGCCCGAAATAGTCGCCCTTGCGTGAACGCGCCCCGCGATGCTTGACAAGCTGCGGGGCCGGGTGATCTTGCGCCATCAGGATGTAGGGAAAGCTCTTGTCGTCTCGCAGAAGCACGTTGAAGCGCGGGCGCAACCGTTTGATCAGGTTGGCTTCCAGCAACAGCGCTTCGGTTTCGGTGCGTGTGGAGATGAACTCCATAGCCGCTGTCTGGGTGATCATGCGAACGATGCGGTTGGAGAGCCCGTTGGCGCGCGTGTAGCTGGTCACACGGGCCTTCAGCTTGCGGGCTTTGCCGACATAGAGCACATCGCCCTTGTCGTTCAGCATGCGGTAGACGCCCGGTGTGTTCGGCAGCTTTTTCACAAAGGCGGCAATGACATCGAAGCCCGTCTGTGGTTTCTCCGCGGTCGGCGCATCATCTTCACCGACCCATACCTCGCTGGTTAGCCGGCCCGGTCCTTCCGAGGCGCGGATTTTTGGGTTGGTCAGTTTGGAATCAGGGGTGTCCATAATCTCCACTGTGTCGGGAAATCGGGGTTGAAGCCAGACCGGCCGTTCCCGTCTGCTGACACGGCGGGCGGGCTTACTCTTTGATGCCGGAAACGTCCGGTGTTTCCCAGGCAAGATGCTGGCCGCCGTCCAGCGCGATCATCTGGCCGGTTATCGCTTTCATCTGCCACAGATAGGTAAGCGTCGCAGCAAAGGCATCAAGATCTGGCCCAATGCCCAAAAGAACGCCGTCGACCTGTTTCTGGAAGTCTTTTGCGTCCTGGCGCGGGTTGGCCAGTGTCGGGCCAGGACCGATGGCGTTGACGCGCACCCGCCCAGCCGTGGAGCGGGCATAGGCCTGCGCCAAAGTCTGGGTCAGGCCCCACAGCGCCACTTTTGAAGCCGTGTACGAGATGAAATTCGGTGTAAGCCTCCAGACGCGTTGATCGATGATGTTGACGATCAGGCCCTCAGCATCGCCCGGCAACTGGTTCACCATGTGATCGGACAGCACGGCGGCGGCCGTCGCGTGGATGGAAAAATGTTTTTGAAAGAGGTCCGGCGCGAGCGAGCCTGCGTGATCGGCTTCAAAAAGGGATGCGCTGTTCACCAGACAGCCCAAGGGCATGCCGAGTGTGTGCGATGCTCTGCTGACAAGGGCGCCGATATCGGCATCGTTGAGCAGATCGGCTTGCACAGCCACAGCTGCTCCTCCGTTTGCGCGGATGTCCTTTACCACCTGGTCTGCAGCTTCTGCGGAACGGTTGTAATGGATGCAAACCGGCGTCCCGGCCTTGGCAAGGTCCATGGCTATGGCTTTGCCTATACGGTCGGCCGCGCCGGTGATCAGCGTTGCAGGAAGGGTCGTCATGTCAGGCCGGCCTTTGGGCGGGGCTATCCGCCGATAGCCTTGAAGATCAGTGCGCCAAGATAGATGGCGTAGAAGGTCAGAAAGACGAGTCCGACCGTGCGCCCGATCGTCATTTTGAACAACACCAGCGGCAGAAGCAGCGCCGAACTTGCCAGCATCACCCAGATATCAAAACGCAGGATCTGTTCTGCGATCGGAATCGAGGTGATGGTTGCCGTGGTCCCGAGAATGAACAGGATGTTGAAGACATTCGATCCGATCACATTGCCGACGCCGACATCGGCATGGCCTTTCAACGCTGCCACAACCGTGGTCACGAGTTCCGGCAGAGAGGTGCCGATGGCGATGATGGTCAGGCCGATGATCACTTCCGGCACGCCGAGCGTGCGGGCAATCGCGGATGCGCCGTCGACTGTGGCGTCGGCGGCAAGTGGCAGTCCGACAATGCCAAACGCAAAAAAGGCAATGGCCGCCCAGAGCGATTTGGGGACCCCTTCAACACCGTCGATGGTTTCCAGATCGGCGATGTCCGGCCCTTCTGCGCTCTTGCGGGCCGACATGTAGGAGCCGCAGAGAAACACAGCCAGCAGAGCCAGGAACACCAGGCCATGCCAAAGAACCAACCGGCCCGAGAACGCGAAGGCCAGGAACAGCAATGACGCTCCCAGCATGAAGATCGTGGAGCGTTTCAGGCCGGTATGACTGCACGGGGTCGCTGCAATAAGGGCTGGCACGCCCAGAACCAGAAGGACGTTTGCGATGTTGGAGCCGACGACGTTGCCGACAGCGATATCGGGTGCGCCATCGAAGGCTGCCTGGATCGATACCATGAGCTCCGGCGCGCTTGTTCCGAGCGCCACAATCGTCAGACCGATGATGAGAGGAGGGATGCCGAAACGTTCGGCGAGGCCCACCGCGCCGCGCACCAGTGCGTCGCCCGCAATGACAAGGCCAGCAAGGCCGAGCAGCAAGATCAGATAGTCGAGCAAAAGCGGGCTTTCAAAAGCGACCGGGTCGGGCGGCTGCAGAACGCAGAGACTGAGCAGCGCATGTGTGTCGCCTGCGTTGGAAAAACAAGGTCTTGGCGGTTTTTAGAACGATTTATCGCTCAACCGGCCGGCGCTGTGGCATCGTAGGCCGGGACGGTTGCCCGGAAGGCGTTGAGCCATGCGACCATGGCCGGATGGTTACGCCGCCATGCGCCTTCAAAACGCAGGCCCAGATAGCCAAGCGCACAGGCAACGGCAATGGTCCCTGCCGTCGGTGCACCGGTTGTCTGTGGCGGTGCCTGTTCCAGATGGTTCAGCGCGGTGGCGCATCGTTCGGCCTGACGCTCCACCCAACTGTGGCTGCGTTCATGTTCAGCGCGGTACCGTTTTTCGTACACCTGCAGGACAGCTGCATCCATCATGCCGTCGGCCAGCGCTTCCAGTTTCAGTGTCTGGATACGTTCCATAGGATCGGCTGGATAGAGCTTGTTCCCGCCGGCGAGATGATCGAGATAGGCGACGATAACGCGGGAGTCATAGAGCACTTCGCCGTCATCGAGAATGAGAGTCGGAATTTTCCCGAGCGGGTTTTGCTGGCGCAGCGGATCGAGCGGATCGGCCGTGTTGGCGGGCTGCGACTCGATCTGCGTTTCAAGCCCAAGGGTCAGTGCCGCAATGGTGCATTTGCGTACGAAAGGGGAGGCGGCTGCACTGCGCAAAATTGCCAAGAAAATCTCCTAAAACGTTAACGATTATACCGGCTTGCGCTTTAACCATCCCCGCTGAACCGTTAGGGTCAAGTGAAAAAGAGGTCCCAACGGGTATTCTTTAACAAAGAAAGCGACGTTTTGCCGGTATTTCGTGCCGTTCTCCTTGCCGGGTTTGCGTTCATCTGGGGCTCGCCTCAGTTTGCCGACTTGCGTCCGCAAGCGCTCGATGTGCCGTTGGTCAATTTCCACTACGACATGAAGGGCGTCGCGCGCGACTTTGTCTTCGTTGCCGAGAGCATGGATGCTGTCCGCGATCTTCGATTCATGGATCAATATTTCGCTTTTATCGCTGGCCGCTTTGTAAGCTAAGACAAAGCGCTCTAGCGGGGTGCGATGTTCAGGCCTGCCTGTTGGCAGCCTTGCCGGTCGACTTCCTGACAGTTTCGCGGATTCAGGTTCCGGTCGAGGCAGATGCGCACTTCCGTGAAGCGGCCACCCGGGCAGGCAATGGCGATACCATCCTGCGAGAGATCAGGATTGGCCTGCTGGAAGGCATGTTCGATGGCGCTCGCATCAAGCGTGTCTGGCGTGGACCCATCGAAAAGGGACGGTACGAAGATGCGGGCCGTTGCTTCTTCAATGCGCTCTGCATAACGCTCCTGACTGAGGCCGGAGCATGTGCCGTGCTTGTCCCACTGATGCTCGATCAGGCCACGATCCGGCATGATGGGAAGCAGCGCAGTTGCGGTGTCCCGCGGCATGTCTTGGCCGTACGGCGACTGGCAGAAGGACGGCCAGCCGCGTTCGAACTGAGGCCAGAGACCATGAGTGATGAACCCAAAGTCAGCGCCGGGACCACATTGCATGGGTGAGCCTTGCCCGGCGTCGGACGCGCAGAAGGCCGGCGACCAACTAAGCGCCAGGACATAGAAATCGAATGGTAGATCGCCGGACGTACGCGGCTCCTGCTGGCTCTGAACCTGCCAGCCGGTGGCTGCCACCAGGGCAATGGCCAGAGCGATCACACCCCATTGGACGGCCCGCCGGTTCATGTCTGCGTCGGCGGTTTATGCCTACCAGAGGCGCAGAGCGCTGCAATCACCACCATGGACGTTCCAGAGATCACGCCCGGCCATGCAGCTTTCCACGCCGTAGCTGATCCCGGCGAAACCGGCATGGCTTTCGATCAGATAGTAGACACTGCGGGTGTGACCGGAGGCGAGGTGCGCCCGGGCCCGGCACCAGCGCCGTTCGCGAAGCCCTGGACCGGAAGACCCGACATGGCGGGTCTGGCGGACATGATCGTAACCGGTGACCGTGACAGGTTCCTGATAGGACACTTGTCCGCGGTAGGCGGCTTTTCTCGTGACATCGCGCAGCACACCTCTTGCCTCACAGGCGGGCAGACTTCCCACGGTGTGAACTGTGTAATCGGCTGCAGATGCGGCGGGAACAATCATCGCTGTCAGAGCAAGAGCGAGCAGGCGGGCAAGCATGATGAGATTCTCCATTGATGAGCACCGACCATGCCACACACCCATGACGCTTTGAAGCGCTGGTTGCGTTCGCAGGCTTGCTATGCGAGGCCGAACCCATGACCGAGAAACAGACATCTGAAAGCCCTACCCTGGAAATTGCCGTGATGCCGGTGACGGCGTTTCAGCAGAATTGCTCGCTGCTCGTGTGCACGCAGACCCGCAAGGCGGCGATTGTCGACCCCGGCGGCGAGGCGGAGAAACTGATCGGCGCGGTTGAAGAGGCCGAGGTCACCTTGGAGCAGGTTCTGCTGACCCATGGTCATATCGACCATATCGGCGGTGCGGCGGAGGTTGCGACGCACTTCAATGTTCCGATTGTGGGTCCGGAGCGCTCCGATCAACAGATCATCGAGGGTGTGGAGGCGCAGGCGGCGATGTTCGGTGTGCCGGGCGTCAAGGCGCCGACCATCGACCGCTGGCTTGAAGGGGGCGACAGTGTTGCAGTGGGCGATCTCACCTTCGACGTACTCTTCACGCCGGGTCACGCACCGGGGCATGTGATTTTCGTGAACCACGCCCACACGTTCATCGTGATGGGCGACGTGCTGTTTCAGGGCTCGATTGGCCGTACCGATCTGCCGGGGTCCGATCATGCGACGCTGATGAGAAGCATTTTTCAGACGGTGCTGCCATTGGGGGACGCGTATCAGTTTTTGCCCGGCCATGGTCCGGGATCGACGCTTGGCCGCGAGCGTCAAACGAACCCGTTCTTGCAGGAAGGCTTCGCGCCCTGAGCAATGGGTGCCGTGCCGGACAAAGTATGGCCTGATCCGGCGTTTTCTATTGCCCACCTCTCCAGTTTTGGGTTGCTCTGCCCGCCCGTATTTAGGCCGTCACTGGTTGGGTGTCGCCATTGAGCTGCAGACCCAGGCATAAAGCTGACAGCTGTCGTTGTATTGCAGGCAGGTATCGTGCGCTCCTTCTGCGGCTTCGCTATAGTTGTTGCCCCAGGCAGCGCCCCAACCACCGCTTCCGCCGACCTCGATGGCCAGAGCCGAGCAGGCATTGCTCGACCAGTTGACGCTTTCACAATCGTCGGCATGCTCTGCGCAGCGGGCGAGAGCCGCTGCCTCTGCCTGTTCCTGGCTTGCTGCGTCATAGGCAGTACCAATGGCGTGAGTGGTCGGCGAGTAGGCGATGGCCGCGAACTGGGTTTGCTGTGCGAGGGTAGGGGCTGACATGCCGGCTAATGTCACCAGCACCGCGGCCGCGAGACCTGTCGTCCGCATCTTAGTCCTCCAGAACAAACGTCACTTTCAAGCCGACGCGATAGTCGATGATCTTGCCGTCACGCACGGTCGCTTTCTGATCCTTCACCCAGACGGCTTCAACGTTTTTCAGTGTCTTGGCCGCTCGAGCGACACCCGTCTGTACGGCGTCTTCGAAGCTGATGGTCGAGGAGGCAATGATTTCTGTAACGCGAGCAACACTCATGGCGGTTCTCCTTCTGGTTGAAACCTGACCGTGGCTGGCTGGGCACGATTGGTCAACACTTCAGCAAGTGTGGCCGATACACCGTCTGATTAAAGCATTGACCTAACTTGTGTATTCGGGCTAACGGCGCCGTCTGCTGCGCGCTTTCGCCCCTCCAGCCTTCCTTTTGCCTTCGTAGCCACCGGCAGAGCGTTCTATGTCGACTTGCTTGGCAAGAGCATCATCGGCAAGCAGAAGCTCGGTCTCACGCAGCCGCTTGAGTTCGTCGCGCAGGCGTGCCGCTTCCTCGAATTCGAGGTTGGCAGCAGCATCGCGCATCTTCTTCTCCAGTTCGGCCAGCGTGAC
>JANQJE010000117.1 GCA_028281795.1 Cohaesibacteraceae bacterium
GCTGCTGGTGTCTTTGTTATGCAGCGCCTGATTGCGGCGCGCCCTGAGGTGCCCCAGCGCCCCGCGGTTGAACGGCAAGTGCCTGTGCTCACACAGACCGTCGCGATGACCACCCACAGCCCAACCATTCAGGTCTTTGGCGAAGTCGTTGCCGGGCGTCTGGTGGATCTGCGGGCCTTGGTTGGGGGCGAGATCACCACGGTCCACCTCGATCTTGAAGCTGGCCGCCGCATCGATGAAGGCGCGGCTCTGGTGGAAATCGACCGCTTTTCCTACGAGGGCGCTGTTGTCGAGGCCGAGGCCAATCTGGCTGAAGCGCGTGCCGGACGCACCGAGTCTCAGGCGCGCCTGGCACTGGAGCGCGATCAATTAGCACGCGCCGAAGAACAGGTAATCCTCGCTGAACGCGACCTGGAACGCGCCATGCAGCTTGCCGGCAACGGCACGCTCACCGATCGCGATCTGGACGACCGACGCCTGACACTCTCGCAGCGGCAGCAGGCGGTGGAACAACGCCAGGCCAATCTCGCGATCGAAGAAGCACGTCTGGAACAGCAGGTCGCGGCCATCGCCCGGCTGGAATGGCGTTTGGCGCAAGCTGAACGCGATCTGGAACGCACCATTCTGCGGGCACCGTTTGGTGGCGTTGTCCGATCCGAAAGTGTTGAGGTAGGGCGCCTTATCTCCGTCAACGACGCCGTCGCTACGCTTTATGACGACAGTGCGTTGAATGTGCGCTTCACCCTTTCAGACAGCCAGTTCGGCCGTCTGGCCGGCGAGGCTGAGCCCCTGGTGGGCCGCCCGATCACGGTCACCTGGTCGACCGGTGGAGAAGATCTGACGTTCGCTGGCACCATTGACCGCCTGGATGCCGATATCTCGGCCGCGTCGGGCGGGGTGGCCCTGTTTGGCCGCATTGACAGTGATAACGCCGCTGCAAATCTGCGGCCGGGCGCTTTTGTCTCGGTGTCGCTGGCCGACCGTGCCTTCGATAACACGCTGCGCATCCCCGAAACCGCGCTCTACAATTCCGACCACGTGTTTGTCGTTGTCGATGATCGCCTTCAACGCCGCAATGTGGAGCTGGTTGCCTGGGACGGTGCTCATGCGCTGATCCGTCCGGTGGAGGGCAGTGTGCTCGACGGCGCTGAAGTCGTGACTTCACGTCTCACCGATGCTGGAGAAGGTGTCGCCGTGCGACGCGTCCAGCCGGTTTCCTGACGGGACAAAGCGACATGAGCAAGCGACCGCTGTCCACCCGCCTTGTCTCCAGCCTCTCTGCCTCCGGGCGTATGAACGATGGTCCGAGAGGCGCGCGTGGTGCTATCAGCCTTTTCGTACGCCACCCGAATGCCGCCAATCTCGTCATGGCTCTGATGGTGTTGTTCGGCATCTATGGCCTGGCAAACCTGAACACCCAGTTCTTTCCGGATATCGAAACCAAGTCGGTCACCATCTCGATCAGCTGGTCGGGTGCGAGCGCTGAAGACGTGGAAAGCAACATCCTCGCCATTGTCGAGCCGGAAGTGCGGTTCATCACCGGCGTTGATGAGGTCGTTTCCTACGCCCGCGAAGGCTCCGGTACGGTACGTCTCGATTTCACGGACGATACCGACATGATCGATGCACGGGCCGATGTCGAGCAGGCCGTCGCTGGGATCGCGCTGCTGCCGGATGGATCGGACACACCTGTTATCACCACGAGTGATTTCTTTGACCGGGTTGGACGTGTCGCGATATCGGGGCCGTTTTCCGAAGAGGCGCTGAAAAGCTATGCGCGCGATCTGCGCGACCGGTTCATCGACGCCGGTATTGACCGGGTGGACTTCTCCGGCCTGCGTGACACCGAATATGAAGTCTCGCTGAACGCCGCCACGTTGCGCCGTCTGGACATGACGGTGGGAACGGTAGCCGACAGCATCGCTGAAAACAGCCGTGATCTGCCCTCCGGTAATCTCGACGGGGCCCTTGAGCGTCAAATACGCACGCTTAGCGATGCCGATAACGTCCAGTCGCTGGGTCACATCGTGGTCCGCGGCCAGGCTTCAGGCGAACGGATCGAACTGCGCGATATCGCCGACATCCGCCAGACCTACGACAGCAGCCAGTCTCAGGGCTTCATGGCGGGCGAAAGGGCGATCAGGCTGGACATTTTCCGCTCGGCATCCGCTGACGTCCTGGATGTGGCCGACGCGCTTGTGGAGACGGTTGAACAGGCGCAGCTTGAATACCCGCAGTCGCTCAATCTCACGGTCTTCGATCTGCGTTCGACGGCGGTTGAGCAGCGGATTCAACTGCTTGTGACCAACGGCCTGTCCGGCCTCCTTGTTGTTGTAACAATTCTCTTTGTTTTCCTCAACATGCGCATCGCCTTCTGGGTTGCGGTCGGCATCCCGACCGCCGTGATGGCAACGCTCGGCTTGTTGTTCATGTTCGGCGAGTCGATCAACATGATCTCGCTTTTCGCGTTGATCATGACGCTGGGCATCATCGTCGATGATGCCATCGTGGTCGGCGAGCATACAGCCACGCGGCTCGATATGGGCGACGGTCCCTATGAAGCGGCCGAGAACGGTGCGACGCGTATGATGATGCCGGTGATCGCGGCCATGCTGACCACCACGGCAGCGTTTGGCCCCATCCTGCTGGTGGGGTCGACCATCGGCCAGATCATGGGTGTGCTCCCAATCGTTGTTGTTGCTGTTCTGATCGCAAGCCTTATTGAAGTGTTCTTCGTGCTGCCGGGGCATCTGGCCCACTCGCTTGGATCGACCCCGCGTCGCGGCACCAACTGGACGCGGCTGATCCTCACTGCGCTTGTGCTCGCTGCTCCGATGGTGCTCGTGCTCTATCAGGCGCCGCTGGCCGGCGGCCTTGGTCTGGCGGACATTGCCGCCGTCATCAACGCCCATCCGCTGGCCCAAACCCCGGCAGTCCCGGTCGTGATCGCCGTCATAGCATTTGCGTTGGCCGGACTTATCGAGCTTGTGCGCCTGCGCGGCGAACGCCGTCGCGATGCTTTGGGCGTTGTTGAAGACGTCAACCGCAAAGGCTGGTTCCGCCGAGGCTTCGACAATGGTTTCGCGTGGGTGCGTGACAATCCGTTCCGCGTCATCGTCCGGACGGCCGTCGCCTGGCGTTATGTCACGCTTGCGATCTGTATTGCAGCGCTGATCATGATTTCCGGTGTCGTGCGCGGGAACCATGTCGGGTTTGTTTTCTTTCCCTCACCGGAAGCCGAAAACATCACCGCATCGATCACGTTCACGCCGGGTGTGTCCGAAGAAGCGGCGTTGGAAACCCTGGCCCGTGTGGACCAGGCCTTGCGCACAACCGACGCAGGTTTGACGGCGGACCTTGCAAACGAGGACACGCTCGTGCTCTCGGCCTACGCAACTTACGGCTCCTCCGGCCGCAATCAGGGCGATAACTTTGCTTCCATCGACGTGGAACTGACCTCTTCGGAGGTCCGCTCGATACGTACACCGGATGTGGTGCGGGCGTGGCGCCGCGCATTGCCGGACTTGCCAGGTGTTGAGCGCATCTCGATCTTCGAGCGTCGCGGCGGGCCTCCTGGCCGCGACCTTGATATTCGCCTTCTCGGTGACAATGCCGCGACGTTGAAAGCCGCCGCTGCAGACCTTCAGAACGCACTGACCCAGTTCCCCGGTGTATCAGGTGTTGATGATGATCTGCCCTACGGCAAACCGGAAATCATCATGACGCTGACCCAGCGCGGCGAGGCGCTGGGGTTTACGCTTGACGGTGTGGGAGCCCAAATCCGCGATGCAGTCGGTGGCCGCACGGCGCGCAATCTGCCGTTTCCCGATGAGGAGATTGCGATCCGCGTCCGTCAGGAACTCGGCGAGGGTGGCACCGGGACGCTACGCGCTCTGGAACTGCGTTCACCGTCAGGAATCTATGTTCCGTTGACCGAAGTGGTGAATTTGCAAGACCGGCAGGGTTTCTCGGTTATCCAGCGCCGCGATGGTCGCACCACGGTGTCGGTAACGGCTGATGTCGATGTGGAGGTTACCACCAACAGTGAAATCGAAGCCGCATTGCGTGCCGGAGATATGCAGCGCATTGCCGATCAGTATGGCATCGATTTTTCTTTCTCAGGCCGTGCCGAGGAACGCCAGGAGGCGTTCGCCGATCTCGGTCTTGGCGGTATGCTGGCGCTCGGTCTGATGTACATCATTCTGGCCTGGATCTTCGCCAGCTACTGGCGGCCCATCGCCGTGATGATGATCATTCCGTTCGGCGTTGTTGGTGCGATTCTGGGTCACTGGGTCATGGGTTTCCAACTGACCATTCTCTCCATGATCGGCCTTCTGGGGCTGGCGGGCATTCTGGTGAACAACTCGATCATCCTGGTCTCGCGTTTCGATGACCGGCTGAAAGAGGGCATGAGCGTGTTCGATGCGGCCGTTCAGGCGACACAGGACCGGTTCCGCGCCATCCTGCTGACGTCGCTGACCACTGTCGGGGGTCTGTCGCCGCTCCTGTTCGAGACATCGCTTCAGGCGCAGTTCCTGCTGCCAATGGCCATCACCATCACATTTGGCCTCGCCTCGGCCACCATGTTCGTCATGGTGCTGGTACCGTCACTTCTGAAGGTGGGCGATGACATCGGCCTTGTGTTGCGGACGTTCTTCGGACGCAGATTGGCCGACGACACAGGACCTGTGGCAGCCGAGTGAGCCTCCTCCTCCGACAGGCAACGTCCTGTCAGCGCTGCCAGAACCGGGGCAGGATCAGCACCAGAACCGTGAAGAGTTCCAACCGCCCGATGAGCATGGCCAGCGCCAACAGCCATTTGGCAATATCCGGCAGACTGGAGAAATTGCCCGCTGGTCCGATCACGTCGCCCAGACCCGGCCCGACATTCGCAATGGCTGTGGCCGCGCCGGAAAACGCGGTCAGCGCATCGAGGTCCATCGCCATCAGCGCCACAGCGATCAGTCCGATCAGAGCGAAGTAAAGAAAAATGAAGCTCATCACGGCCGAGACGACCGAGCCGTCCACCGGCCTTCCATTGTACTGCATCACGAACACACCGTTCGGATAGGCCAGACGGCGCACATGTTGGGTGATGGTTTTCAGGGCCACCTGAACGCGGAACACCTTCATGCCGCACGCCGTCGATCCGGCGCAGCCGCCGATTAGCATCAGAACCAGAAAGATCGTGATAGGCATCGCGCCCCAAAGCCCGTAATTCTCAGAGGCATAGCCCGTACCCGTCATGATCGAAACGACATTGAACGTGGCAACCCGCAAGTCCGCCAGCGTTCCACGCTCTGCGGTCAACGGGTCGAGCGCCAGCGCCATGACCAGCGAAAAGCCAAGCAGCAGCACGACAAACACATGCACCTGGCTGTCTTTGAACAGGCTCATCGGGCGGCCCTGGATGGCTTGGACATAGAGCAGGAAAGGTAGGGATCCGAGGATCATGAAGACGATGCCGGTCAGTTCCACCGCACCGGACTGATAGAAGCCGATCGACGCATCGCGGGTGGAGTAGCCACCGGTCGCGACGGTGGTCATCGCATGGTTCACCGCATCGAAAAAGGTCATGCCGGCTGCTGCATAGGCCATGGTGCACAGCAGCGTGAACACGCAGAAAACGCCAATCAGCGAGCCGGAAATCTGGGTCGCGCGCGGCAGGATTTTATCAGGCGTATCAAAGGCTTCGGTCTTGAAAAGCTGCATACCGCCGACACGCAACATCGGCAGGATCGACACCGCCATCACGACCACACCCAGCCCGCCGAGCCATTGCAGCATGGAACGCCACATGAGAACACCGGGCGGCAGATCGTCGAGCCCCGAGACAACTGTTGCGCCGGTCGTTGTGATGCCGCTCATCGCTTCGAAGAAAGCATCCGTGTAGGTCGGCGTCGCCCCGGACCAGAGAAGCGGCAGCGCAGCAAAGGCCGGCAGAACCGTCCAGGCGCCCACGGTCATCAGAACGGCCTGGCGCGAGGACAGGATGGCCGGCCGGCCGCGGCCCGTTTGCGCCAGACCCAGGCCCACCAGAGTGGTGACAAGCGAGGAGGCAGTGAACACGATCCAGTCGGGGTTGGAAGCGCTCAGATCGACGAGTGCCGGGATCATCATTGCCACGCCAAGGGTGGCGAGCAGCGCGCCGATGATCAGAAAGATCGGACCGGGATTGAACATTGCGGGGCTTGCAGGTCTTGGCGCTAGTTTAGTGTGCGCTCATAGAAGGGTGCATCGAGCGAGAAGGCTGGAATTTCGACATCGAAGCGGGTTCCTTCCAGCGTCTCGACGCCGTAATGCCCGGCCATGATGCCGGTCGGGGTATCGAGCGGACAGCCGGACGTGTAGCGAAAGCTTTCGCCCGGGTGAAGGATCGGTTCCTCGCCGACAACGCCAGGGCCACTTACCTCCTGCACGCGGCCAAGCCCGTCGGTGATATGCCAGTGACGTGTGCGGACCTGGACGATGGAGCGGCCGAGATTGGCGATCTCTACGGCATAGGCAAAGAAGAACCGGCCCGCATCCACATCCGATTCATCGGGCAGGAACTGCGGTTCCACCGTTACCTGGATGTTTTGTGTCACGGCCTGATACATGCGGGTCAGCATTCCTGAATTGCGTATCCTCATCATCCCACAGGTGCCGTGGCCTGTCACGCGCGATCACAAGCCGCTTATCTGGCCTCCTCTGCGCTTGCGTTGCCCGGGATCTGCGCCTAACCGAACGAAAGCTACCAGAAAGAAAGCTACCACCATGCTCGACGGCCGGATGCGTGCCTTCATCGACCCACCGTTGAATGCCCTCGGGCGCGGGATCGCACGCGCCGGCCTGACGGCGGACCACATCACGCTGATCGGGCTGGTTCTTGGGATGGCGGCCGGTGTCTCGATCGGTTTGCAGGCTTATTGGATCGGACTTGCCTTGGTGATCGGAAGCCGTCTTGCCGACGGCCTTGACGGTGCGGTCGCGCGCGCCACCCGCAAGACCGACCGTGGCGGATATCTGGATATCGTTTGCGACTACGTCTTTTACGCTGCGATCCCGCTCGGCTTTGCGGTCGCGGACCCCGCAGCCAATGCCGTCGCGGCATGTGCCCTGCTGTTCAGTTTCTACATCAATGCCGGTTCGTTTCTAGGCTACGCGATCTTGGCGGAAAAGCACGGCATGACGACCGAGCGGCGCGGCTCCAAGTCGCTTTACTTTACCGGCGGTCTGGCGGAAGGAACTGAAACCATTGCGATTTTTGTCATCGCCTGCATCGTGCCGGCCTGGTTTCCGGTCATCGCCTACATCTTCACGGCACTCGTCATGGTGACGGCGGTCTCGCGCATCATCCTGGCGTGGCAGACATTCAGGCCGGAGCTCTAGGGTCTCGACCCTAACCCAGGGCTTCCGAAAGATCGTCCCAAAGATCGTCGGCATGCTCCAGTCCGACCGAAAGCCGGAGCAGGTTCTGCTTGATTCCAAGCGCGAGACGGTCCTGCTCTTCGAGCCGCTGATGGGTCGTGGTCGATGGGTGCGTGATCAGGCTCTTGGCATCACCCAGATTGTTGGAGATTTTGATGATCTCCAGCCTGTTGAGGAAGGCAAAGGCCTCGGCTTTGTCACCGGCTACCTCGAACGCAATTAGATTGCCGCCACGCTCCATCTGCCGCGAGGCAACCGCATGATCCGGGTGATCAGCGCGGTGCGGATAGAACACGCGTGTAATGTTCCCATGTTCTGCCAACAGGTCCACCAGCTTTTCGGCATTGTCGGTCTGCTGGTTGACACGCAGGGCGAACGTTTCAAGGCTTTTCAGGATCACCCATGCGTTGAACGGCGAAAGGCTCGGGCCTGTCTGCCGCAGGAAATTGTGCAGATTGTCGCTGATCCATTCCTCACTGGCGAGCACCGCGCCCGCCAGGCACCGCCCCTGACCGTCCATATGTTTGGTCGCTGAATAGATGACCACATCGGCGCCGAAATCCATCGGCCTCTGGAAAAGCGGGGTTGCAAAGACATTGTCGACGAAAAGCTTGGCTCCAACATCGTGGGCGATGTCGGCCACGGCCTGAAGGTCGATCACCTCGAGCGTCGGATTGGAGGGCGTTTCGAGGAAGAACACCTTCGTATTGGGCTGCCGTGCAGCCTTCCAGGCATCCAGATCACGGCCATCGACCAGCGTCGTCTGAATGCCGAAGCGCGGCAGAAGATCCTCGACTACATAGCGGCATGAGCCGAACAACGCCCGCGCCGCAACCACATGGTCTCCCGCAGAAAGACAGCAGAGCATGGATGCTGTCACTGCAGCCATACCAGACGCCGTCACCCGGCAGGCTTCCGCGCCTTCCAGAAGACACAGCCGGTCTTCCAGCATCTTGATGGTCGGATTGGAAAAGCGTGAATAGATAAAGCCCGGCTCGTCGCCCTGGAAGCGGGCTTCGGCCTGTTCGGCGCTGTCATAGACAAAGCTTTGTGTCAGGAACAAAGCCTCGGACGTTTCGCCGAAGCCGGAGCGCATGGTGCCGCCATGAACGAGGTTTGTTTCGGCGCGTCGCTGGCGGGATGTGTCGGTCATGATGAGAGGCCCTGCATGTGCTGCCCGACCGACTATCACAATGACATCGTTCGTCAAGACGAACGTTTGTCCGGTTTATAGAACGATTCGATCAACCGGTTGATGAAAAGCAGCTGTGCATGGGCCGCGGAGTGACATTGCATCGTTGTGGAACTTCAGAAAAACAGTCAGGCAGCATGAGCAAACCGCTTCCCTCCTTTGGGCCGCATGACGGCATTCTGCCAGATCACGACATCCGGGCGATGTTGGAGGCTGGTGCCATCACCCATGCGACGCCGCTCGATGAAGATCAGGTTCAGCCTGCGAGCCTCGATTTGCGGCTTGGCCATACGGTGTACCGTATCAAGGCGAGCTTTCTGCCGGGAGCCGGCCGCACGGTGGCACAACGCCTGGACGACGTGGCGCTGCATCAAATGGACCTTGCTGAAGGCGCGGTCCTTGAAACCGGTTGCATCTATCTGGTGGAGTTGAACGAAGCGCTGGCATTGCCGCCTGAAGTGAGCGCGGCGACCAACCCGAAAAGTTCCACAGGCCGGCTCGATATCTTCACCCGCGTCATCGCGGATGGCGGTTCTGTATTCGACCAGATACCGGCCGGCTACACCGGCAAGCTCTATCTGGAGATCGCACCCCAGAGCTTCCCCATTCTGGTGAGGCCCGGCTCGCGCCTGTCGCAGATACGCTTTCGCTGCGGCAACATGGTGCTCTCCGACAAGGAGCTCAAAAGCCTGGACCAGCGCCTGGGCCTGGTGTCCGGTGCCCCAGGCCAATTTCAGAACGGGCTGGCCGTCTCGATCGATCTGAAGGGCGATGATGAGGGCTTGATCGGCTATCGCGCCAAACGCCCGGGCGGGCTGGTCCGGGTGGACGAGAAGGCGGCGCTGGACAGGCACAGCTATTGGGAACCGCTCTATGCCGATGAAAGCCAGTCGCTGATCTTCGATCCGGCCGCCTTCTACATTCTTGTATCGCGCGAGGCGGTTCACGTACCGGCGGACTATGCCGCCGAGATGGTGCCGTTCGATCCCCTGGTCGGAGAGTTCCGTGTCCACTATGCCGGTTTCTTCGATCCAGGCTTCGGCGCTCCTGAAGCGGGTGGCAAGGGAGCCCGAGCGGTGCTTGAGGTGCGCTCACGCGAGGTGCCGTTTCTGGTCGAGCATGGCCAGATGATCGGACGTTTGGTGTTCGAGCCGATGCGCAACCGCCCCACGACGCTCTATGGCGCGGGCGGCGTTTCGAACTATCAGGCACAGGGCCTGAAGCTGTCCAAGCACTTCCGCGACTAAAGCACTCTAACTCCGCTTCAAAGCTGCGACTTCGGCGCGCAAAGCCTTCACTTCATCCAGGATGACCTTCTGCTGATCACCAAGCGTGGCGCGCTCTTCCTCAGCCGTGGCTTCATGCTCGGCCTGCATGGCCGACACAATAATCCCGATGAAAAGGTTCAACACCGTGAACGTGGTGCACAGGATGAAGGGGATAAAGAACGCCCAGGCAAAGGGGAACGTGTCCATCACCGGTCGGACAATGCCCATCGACCAGCTTTCCAGCGTCATGATCTGGAAGAGCGAGTAGGCCGAGGCGGGCAATGTGCCGAACCATTCGGGAAAGGCGTCTCCGTAGAGCTTGGTCGCGACGACCGAGAAGACATAGAAAATCAATGCCAGCAGCACGGTGATCGAACCCATGCCCGGCAATGCTGCAATCAACCCGCCCACCACGCGGCGCAGCGACGGGACCATCGAAACAAGCCGCAGGACACGCAGGATACGCAGCGCGCGCAGCACTGAGAGGTTGCCTGTGGTCGGCATCAGCGCGATGCCGACGATCACGAAATCGAAAATCCGCCAGGGATCGTGAAAAAAGCGCGTGCGGTAGACATAAAAGCGCAAGACAAGCTCGACCACGAAAACCCAGAGTACCAGCCGGTCGATAAACAGCAGAACCGGGCCAAAGGCGGCCATCGCCGCATCTGAGGTTTCCAGGCCGAGCGTGATGGCATTGATGATGATGAGAGCGGTGATCACCACCTCGAAGCGGCGGTTCGTGATGAAGGCTTCAACGCGGTCGCGCATGGGCAATCCTTAGGAGGCAACGCATTTCCGGGAGTGCGACACGCGCACCATTCACGCATCGCTTATGGTGACCTTGCTTCGTGCGTTCAAGGTTCTGCGGCTGTTAGAGTGGTCGATTGCTCAATGGCCCGGCATGGACCGGTCTTTTCTGAGAACGGCGGCTACCTAAACAATCCGCCGGCCGGTATCGCTGTCGAAGAGATGCACATGTGCGTCGTCGACGGCCAGTCTGATCGTCTCGCCTGGTCCATTGACGCGGTAGACACCCGATATCGCCGCCGTGAAGGTCTCGCCGCTCTCGTCCAGCTTGCCGTGAAGCAGCGTGTTGGCGCCCAGCGGTTCCGCCAGATGCACGGTCAGTGAAAGGGGACCATCGGATGCGATGACAACATGCTCCGGACGGATACCAAGATGGACGGTCCCATCCGGCAGGCCGCGCTTCCCAAGCTCGATGCTGCCAATGCGAAGACTGTTCGAAGCCAGCGTGGCCGGCAGGATGTTCATGGAGGGGCTGCCGATAAACTGCGCCGCGAAAAGCGTATCGGGCCGTTCATAAACATCCAGAGGGGATCCGATCTGCTCCGCTATGCCTGCATTCATTACGATCATCCGGTCCGCCATGGTCATTGCTTCAACCTGATCATGGGTCACGTAAAGCGAGGTTATGCCAAGCTTGGCCTGGAGTTCCTTGATCTCAACGCGCATCTGAACCCGCAACTTGGCGTCAAGGTTGGACAAAGGCTCATCGAACAGAAAGACGGATGGCTCACGCACGATGGCGCGGCCCATGGCGACACGCTGACGTTGGCCCCCGGAGAGCTGTTTGGGGCGCCTGTCCAGAAGCTGATCCAACTGTAGCAAGCGCGCGGCGTCCTGGACTTTTTCTTCGATGGCGTTCTTGGGCAGACCTGCGATTTTAAGCCCGTAACCCATATTCTGGCGCACGCTCATATGCGGGTAGAGCGCGTAGTTCTGGAAAACCATCGCGATGTCGCGGTCCATCGGCTCGACCTCGTTGACACGCTTGCCGTCGATGCGGATTTCGCCCTGCGATACGCTTTCAAGGCCGGCAACCATGCGCAACAACGTGGATTTGCCGCAGCCCGATGGGCCGACGATGACAATGAACTCACCGTCTTCAATCGCTGTCGAGACGCCGTGAATGACCTCGGTGCTTCCGAAGCGTTTCCTGACATCGTCCAGATCTACCGTCGCCATGCGTGTTTCCTATTTCTCACTGTCCACAAGCCCGCGGATGAAGAGCTTTTGCATCGAGATGACCACGATCACCGGTGGAATCATTGCCAGAATCGACGTGGCCATGATCACCGGCCAGTCGGCCACATCGTCGCCACTGGGGAACATCTGTTTAATGCCCATGACGATGGTGTTCATCTCGGGGTCGGTGGTGATGAGCAAAGGCCAGAGATACTGGTTCCAGCCATAGATGAAGAGGATCACGAAGAGCGCCGCGATATTGGTCCGGCTCATTGGCAAAAGGATATCGATAAAGAAGCGCATCGGGCGGGCGCCATCCACCCGCGCCGCCTCGGCCAGTTCGTCGGGCACGGTGAGAAAGAACTGTCGGAACAGGAACGTCGCAGTGGCACTGGCGATCAACGGGAAGATCAATCCCGAATAGCTGTTCAACATGCCGAAGCCTGCCACCACTTCGAAGGTCGGGACAATGCGCACCTCCACCGGCAACATCAGGGTCAGGAAGATCAGCCAGAAGAACACGCTTCGTCCTGGAAAACGGAAGTAGACAATGGCGAAAGCCGAAAGCAGCGATATGACGATTTTTCCCACTGCGATGCCAACCGCCATAACAAGCGAGTTCAAGAGCATCGTCGCCACGGGCACATTGACTCCGGCAAACAGCGCACGGGCGTAGTTCTCAAAGAACCGATCCCCGGGCAGCAACGGCATCGGCGCGCGCGCGATCTCCTGCTGCGTCACGGTGGACGCGACGAAGGCGAGCCAGATCGGGAAGAAAACGACGAGAACGCCGAGGATCATCAGAGCATGGGTCAGCCAGAGGTTGCGCCCACGCTTCTCGACCATGCCGGGTGCGGGTTCTTTCCTGACCCGCTGTGCGTCTGCAGCAATGGCCATCAGTAGTGCACCCGCTTTTCGATGTATTTGAACTGAAGAACCGTCAAAAGGCCGACGACAATGAGCAGAATGACCGACTGCGCCGCCGAAGACCCGAGGTCCTGCCCGACAAAACCATCGGCGTAGACTTTGTAGACCAGAATGGTGGTCGCCTGCTGCGGTCCACCTAACGTGATCGTGTGAATGACCCCGAAGGTCTCGAAAAACGAGTAAACGACATTGACCACCAAGAGGAAGAAGGTGGTGGGGGACAGAAGCGGCAGCACGATGGTGAAGAAACGCCGCCAGAACCGGGCACCGTCAATGGCTGCTGCTTCGATTACAGAGCGTGGAACAGCTTGCAGCGCGGCAAAGAAGAACAGGAAATTGTAGCTGACACGTCCCCAGGCCGATGCCACGACGACCAGTCCCATCGCCTCGTTTTCATTGAGAACATGGTTCCAGTCATAGCCAAGCTGTCCAAGGTAAAACGACACCACGCCAATGCGTGTGTTGAACATGAACAGCCAGAGCACGCCCGCAACGGCAGGCGCGACAGCGTAGGGCCAAATCAGCAGCGTGCGGTACGTACCAGCCCCCTTGATCAGCCTGTCAGCCAACACCGCGAGGAACAGGGCCGGTATCATGGAGACCAGTGTCACCAGCGTGGAGAAGACAGCAGTTGTTAAGAAGGATGCGCGGTAGAAAGGATCGGAAAGCAGGAACTCAAAGTTGCCAAGGCCGACAAACTCCATCGACAGACCGAACGGGTCCGGGATGAACAGTGACTGCCAGATCGCCTGTCCCGCCGGGTAAAAAAAGAAGACAGCCGACACCAGAACCTGAGGCGCGATGAGCGCCAGTGGCAGCAGCCATCCCTTGAAAGTGACACGTTTTTCCATGCCCCGAGCCTCGCTGAAGAAGGAGGTGGGCACCTGACAAGGCGCCCACCCCTCAGATCGAGGTCTTAGTCGTTGGCCTGCTCGAAACGGCGCAGCAGCTGATCGCCGCGTGCAGCGGCCGAATCCAGCGCTTCCTGCGCGGTTTTGTCACCCGACCAAACCGCTTCAAGTTCTTCGTCGATGATCCCACGAATCTGGTCGAAGGATCCAAGGCGAAGACCGTTGGAGTTCGGTGTCGGCTGATTGGCGGTCATCTGGATCACCGCAATATCGGTGCCTGGGTTCTCTTCGTAGAAGCCTTGCTCGCGGGTGGCTTCGCCCGCAGCAAGCGTGATCGGAAGATAACCGGTGTCCTGATGCCACTGCGCCTGCACGTCGGTTGATGACAGGAAGCTCATGAATGCTGCAACACCGGCATATTCTTCCGGCTCGTGCCCTTCCATGATCCACAGCGATGCCCCGCCGATGATGGTGTTCTGCGGCTCATCCACTGCGCCGGCCCAGTAGGGCAACGGCCGCACATCGAAGCTGAACTCCGCTTCGGTGCTGATACCGGCGTAGCCAGCGGAACTCTCGGTGAAGAGCGCACACTCGCCTGCACGGAAATTGGCACCGCCTTCATTGCGGCGCCCTGCATAGATGAACCGGCCATCCTGTGCCCAATCGCCCAAGGTCTGGATATGCTGAACCTGTACCGGACCGTTGAAGGCCAGCTCGGTGTCGAGCCCGGCAAACCCGTTGTCCTGCGTTGCGAACGGGACATCGTGATAAGCCGACAGGTTCTCAAGATGAATCCAGCTTTGCCAAGCGGTTGTCATCGGGCAATCGATACCGGCAGTCTGTACTTCGGAAAGCACATCGCCGACCTGCTCCCAGGTTGAGAGGTCGACGTCTGGATCGACACCGGCTTGCTCAAGCAGATCGCGGTTCACCCAAAGAACTGGTGTCGACGAGTTGAAGGGCAACGACAGCATGTCGCCTTCCGGCGTCGTGTAGTAGCCGGCCACTGCGCCGATATAGGCATCTGTACTGAAGTCGGCACCGACGTCGGCCATCACCTCATAGATCGGACGAACGGCACCTTCCGCTGCCATCATCGTGGCCGTACCGACCTCGAAAACCATCAGAATGTGCGGCTGCTCATTTGCGCGAAACGCCGCAATACCGGCATTCAGCGTTTCCGAGTAGTTGCCCTTGTGGCTCTGGACGATAACATAGTTGCTTTGGCTGGCGTTGAACTGCTCAACCTGCGCTGCCACCAACTCGCCCAGCCGTCCGGTAAAGGCGTGCCAGAACTGAACCTCGGTCTGCGCGTAAGCGGCGATGGGCGTCAGCATAGTTGCGCCAGCAGCGACCGCGCCAAGGACAAACTTTTTCATTTTTTCTCTCCCTTGATAAGCAGCGCTGCATCCAATGGCGTCTTGTTTTACCCTCCGCACGGCAGCGCTGAGATCGCCACTTTGACCCTCTCTCGAAGACAAGACAACAACCATTCTTCTGCGACAGCGCCGGAACATCGTCGCCTGCATCCGTGTGTCGTCGTGGAGGGAGACCGCCGCTGCACGCGCTTATCGGTCTGCGATCTGGAAGAGTCTCTACCGCCGTAGCGAAAAGCGATCAGATGTCTGTGCGGTCGCCTGGCTGGTAAGCTTGCCGCGCGATGGCCGCCGCGTCGATCAGTTGGCTTGATCTCGAAACAAGGCCCTGCCACATATCAGGCGATCATGCGGGTGTAGCTCAATGGTAGAGCAGGAGCTTCCCAAGCTTAAGACGAGGGTTCGATTCCCTTCACCCGCTCCAAAACCTGGCTGAATACGCGTCGACTTAACTGTCCCATCGACTGTTGCGAACGGCATCGCCACCGGCATCCAACGCCGGTGCCGGTGTGTCCAGAGCAAGGGAGCTGCGTGAAGGGAATCGAACCCTC
>JANQJE010000146.1 GCA_028281795.1 Cohaesibacteraceae bacterium
CTACGCGATGGCCGAGGCCGTCGCCGCCGCTCATACGGTCTCCGTCACCTTGCGCAGGTGGCGCGGCTTGTCGACATCCAGGCCGCGCGCGGCGGCGACGGCTTCGGCCATCGCGTAGAAGGACACAATCAGTGCAATCGGATCGGTCAGCCAATGGCCGGTGCGAATGTGGGCAAGGGAGCCCGCCTTGCGCGCCTTGTCCGATGTGACAAACACCTCAGCGCCCATGTCCTGCAGTGTGTCGCATACCTCGACAATCGCCTCTTCGGCCGCATCGTTTGCGGCAAACGCCAGCACAGGAAAGCCGCGATCCACGATGGAAACCGGACCATGCAGAACCTCCGCTGACGAGTAGCTTTCAGCATGCAACCGGCTGGTCTCTTTGAATTTCAGCGCCGCCTCATCGGATATGGCAGACGTCGGGCCGCGGCCAAGCGTGAACAGGGAGTCGCCTTGAAGGGCTTCGCCAACAGTGCTCCAGTCGCAGCCGCGCGCACGCTCAAGCGCGTCGGGCAAACTGTGCAAGGCAGAAAGCAGGTCGGCATCCTGTTTGATCTCCGCCAGCAGCCAGAGACCGGCAACAAGCGATGTAACGAACGTTTTGGTGGCCGCCACGCTGACTTCCGGACCGGCGTGCAGGTCGAGCAGACCGTTCGCAGCTTTGGCAAGGGGCGAAGCGGCCTCGTTAGTGATGGCAATGGTGTAGGCGCCGCCCCTGCGCGCTGCGCTGGTCAGCTCGACAATATCCGGGCTCTGACCGGACTGGGAAACCGCCAGGCAAAGGCCATGGGTGAGCGTCAACGGTGCATGATAAATCGAGGCGATGGAGGGTCCGACCGATGCCACGGGCAACCCGATCAGCAGTTCGCAGGCATATTTGAGAAATGAGCAGGCATGGTCCGAAGATCCGCGCCCCACGGTGACAAGGTAGTTGGGCGACGCGGCAAGGGCCTCCCGTGCCACGCGGCGCGTCTCCTCAGCGCCTTCAGCCAGCAGCCTGTCGACCGCATCGGGAATTTGCGCGATTTCCAAGGCCATTTGGCTTGCCTGCTCAGGCATTAGCTTTCCTTCGTTTTGACAATCGAAAGCTCGGCCACGAAATCATAGGCATCGCCGCGATAGGTGGACCGGGTGAACTCGACCACCCGCCCGTTTGGCAGATACGAGGTGCGCACCATACTCAGGCCCGCATCGCCCGTTGCGACCTGAAGCAACGAGGCTTCAGCCTCGCCCAGATTGATCGCTGAAATCTTCTGCACCGCCCGCACCGGATGACAGCCGTTGCTTGCCAGAACGCTGTATAGGGACTGTGTCACCTCCAGCGGATTGGGCAACAGGTCGAGCGGCAATGAGGCTGTCTCAAGAGCCATCGGTTGGCCGCCTGCTTCACGCAGGCGCCCGATACGGGCCACCGACTCTCCTTCTTGGAGCTCCAGCGCAGAGACTTCTTCAGGCGTTGCCAAAACGATACCACGCTCAAGCCAGATCGAGCGAGAATCGAGGCCCCGGCGTGCCATGTCTTCAGAAAAGGATGTAAGTTGCGAAAGCGACTGCTCGAGCTTTGGGGTATCGCCGCGTACGAATGAGCCGGACCCCTGGCGCTGCACGACTGAACCATCCTCGACCAGTTCGCGGATCGCCTTGCGTACCGTGACGCGGCTGAGTTCGGTCAGATCGGCGATCTCGCGCTCGGGCGGGAGTGGGCCATTGGGCTGAAGAACACCCTGATCAATGGCATCTTCCAAGCGCCGCCGAAGCTGCAAATAGAGCGGGCCTTTGGCCTTATCGAGCCAGATACCGGGCGAAAGAAAATCCGCGACATCCATCAGCCATGCTCCGCAAAGTGGTGATTCCGGGCCAACCTCAGGGCACCATCAAGCGCACTGCCCGCCGGATCAATCAGCGCATTTTGCGCCTCTGCCGGGAGGCGGTCTCTATAGGCGTCAGCAAGCCCGCCGATGAGGCAGAGCGGCTCTTGCGGGTTCCAGTCAAGAGCACGCAGACAGCGCAGAATGTAGGCAACGCCTTCATCCATGAGAACCTCGGCAAGGCTGTCATGGCCTTCTAGCGCGTTCACCACATCGCGCCCTATCGCGGCAAAATCGGCTGGCTTGGCGGTTTGCGCGAACGCGACGATAGCCGCACCGCTCCCAAAGCGTTTCAAAAGCTCCTGCGTCAGACCGGTTGCCTTCAACGCACCGTCAAGGACGTGCAACGTGCGCGTCAGGGCCGCGCGGCCCAGCCAGGCCCCCGACGCCTCATCGCCAAGCACAAAGCCCCAGCCGCCCACAAAGGTCGCCCGTCCATCGGAAAGCCTTGCCAGAAAAGACCCGGTCCCAATGGACACGATCGCCCCGTTGCTGTTGCCCAAAGCGCCGGCTGCCGTGATCTCGCGGTCACCCGATACGGTTACCTTTATAAGGCCCGATGCTTGGGCGGCCCGGTGACCGTCTTCTTCGGTCATCATGCCGGCAAGGCCAAGATGGGCCGGGCAGGCATAAAGCGCGTCAGCCGGAATGTCGGCTTTCTCGGCCAGGGCTGTAAGACCGGATTTGATGGTCTTGATGGCGCCGTCGAAATCGCTGGAGATATTGGCGGCTCCGGTCTCGACAGTGTGTCTGATATCGCCAGCGGCATAGGCGAGGCGACATCGGGAACCTCCGCCGTCCACACCGATCACAGCGCTATCAGGGTTAATTGCCATACAATACCTTTATAATACCTTTTGGACGATTGAAAGGCCCATATAATACCAAACAAGGTGATCATATCGGTTTCTCATTCGATTTTAAGTTGAAACGGCGGGTTCCCACTGCTCATAACAAAGTGGTGTACAAATGGTATTATATGGGTATTATGCCCGAATGCTGCCGGAATTAACCATAACGCCAACCACGGAAAAGCTGCATGAGCAAGCGATCGGGCTTGATGCTCTGCCACTGACCGAGGTTGCGCAGATCTTGGCGTCGGCTCAAAGCGATGCAGCCGCGTCTGTCGCCGCAGCTTTACCGTCTATCTGCCAAGCCGCGCAAAGCATCGCGCAGAGCGTCCGCGATGGCGGGCGTCTCATCTATGTGGGGGCCGGGTCATCCGGTTTGATGGCTGCAGCCGACGCCATGGAGTTGCACGGCACGTTTGGCATCGGGACCGATCAGGTCCGTATTGTGATGGCTGGCGGCCTGACATCGGATGCCCACATGGCTGGCAGCACCGAAGATGAGACGCAGGCGCTTGCCAGCCAGCTTGGCGATGTTGGACCGGCTGACTGCGTCATCGCTGTCTCGGCCAGCGGCGGCACGCCTTTCACCTTGGAGGCCGTGCGTCTCGCGCACGCCGGGAAAGCGACGATCATCGCGGTCGCCACCAATGACGGCGCGCCGCTTTTTGCCAAAGCGACTCACACCATTTTGCTGCAAACACCGCCCGAGGTCGTGGCCGGCTCGACCCGCATGGGCGGCGGGACAGCGCAAAAGATTGCGCTCAATATGCTCTCCACACTGATGGCGATCGCGCTTGGCCACGTGCATGATGGCATGATGGTCAATCTGGTGGCCGACAACGCCAAGCTGAAAGCGCGGGCGGCCGCCATGGTTGCGACCATCGCGAAGGTGAGCGAGCATGAAGCCGACCGTGTACTTCAAATGACTGAGGGGCGGGTGAAGCCTGCCGTTCTTCTGGCTGCTGGTGCGGCCTCTGCCCGAGATGCTGACGTGCTTCTGACGGAAGCTGGGGGCAATCTGCGCGCAGCTTTGGCGCGTCTAACTCAGCCGGAAAACCGGCATGAAAACCAGGGAGACTTAGCATGAAACGTACACTCAGACTGGCCGTGCTTATGACAACGACCATGGCGGCCACCGGGGCGTTCGCACAGGATGTCACACTGACCATTGAGAGCTGGCGCAACGACGATCTGACCCTTTGGCAAAACGTCATCATACCGGCCTTCGAGGCGGACAATCCGGGCATCAGTGTCGAGTTCACGCCCTCGGCGCCGGCCGAGTACAATGCCGTGCTGAACTCCAAACTTGAAGCGGGCTCGGCGGGCGACCTCATCACCTGCCGTCCTTTCGATGCATCTTTGTCGCTTTATGAAGACGGTCACCTGGCCAACCTGTCCGATCTGGACGCGATGGCCAATTTCTCTGACGTGGCCCGCTCGGCCTGGACCACGGACGACGGATCGGCCACGTTCTGCGTGCCGATGGCCAGTGTCATCCACGGCTTTATCTACAACGCCGATGCGTTCGAAGAGTTGGGTCTCTCGGAGCCCACCACTGTCGATGAGTTCTTCGCTGTGCTTGATGCGATCAACGACGAGGGCAGCTACATCCCCATGGCGATGGGTACGAACGACCAGTGGGAAGCGGCCACCATGGGCTATCAGAACATCGGACCCAACTATTGGCGTGGTGAAGAAGGGCGTCTGGCGCTGATCGCAGGTGAGCAGTCCCTGACGGACGAAGCATGGATCGCACCTTACCGCCAGCTTGCCCGTTGGGGCGATTATCTGGGCAATGGCTATCAGGCACAGACCTATCCGGACAGCCAGAATCTCTTCACGCTTGGCCGGGCCGCCATTTACCCGGCCGGTTCCTGGGAGATTTCCAATTTCAACGCTCAGGCCGATTTTGCGATGGGCGCGTTCCCGCCACCGGTTCCAACGGATGGGCAGGAATGCTTCATTTCGGACCACACCGACATTGCGCTGGGTCTGAACCCGGCTTCGGACAATGCCGACGCGGCGCGCACCTTCCTGGAGTGGGTCGGTTCGGAAGAGTTTGCGAGAATCTACTCCAACGCGTTGCCGGGGTTCTTCTCGTTGACGGATTTCGACATCGAGCAGGAAGATCCGCTGGCGCAGGAATTTGTCAGCTGGCGCGGCGAATGCTCTTCGACCATCCGCTCCACCTATCAGATCCTGTCTCGCGGAACACCCAACCTTGAGAATGAAACGTGGAACGCATCGGCTCAGGTCATTCGCGGCGCTGAGTCGGCCGAGGATGCATCGGCACGTCTGCAGGAGGGTTTGGAAAGCTGGTACGCTCCGCATCAATAAGCGGCAGCATGGCTCAGCCCGGACGGGGAAGGTCCTGTCCGGGTTGAACGCCTGACAATCCCCATGAAATCCATCCGCATCAAATGGCATATCATCGTGTTCCTGGCACCTGCGGTGCTGGTCTACACGGCGGTCATGATCTTTCCGTTGTTCAACACGCTGCGGCTGGCGCTTTACACCGAGATCGACCAGACCCGCGTCTTCGCGGGGTTGCAGAATTTCCAGACACTGTTCGGCGATCCGCGCTGGTCGGAAAGCTTCTGGAACGCGCTAGGGAACAATTTCTGGTTCTTCTTCATCCACATGCTCGTCCAGAACCCGATTGGCATCGCGCTGGCAGCAATCCTCAGCCACCCGCGCCTGCGCTTTGCCGCGCTGTACCGTTCGGCGATCTTTGTGCCGACCATTCTGAGCTTCGTGATCGTCGGGTTTGCCTGGAAGCTCATCCTGTCGCCGATTTGGGGTATCGCCCCGGAGATCATGGATACGGTCGGCTTGGGTGCTTTCTTCCGGCCCTGGCTCGGCCTTGAAGAGACAGCCCTCACCACGCTGGCGCTGATTTCGGTTTGGCAGTTTGTCGGCATACCGATGATGCTTATCTACGCAGCGTTGCTGAGTATTCCTGAAGAAATTCTCGAAGCAGCCGAAGTGGACGGCATCACGGGGATCGCCGCCTTCTGGAAGATCAAGCTGCCGCTCATTCTGCCTGCGATCGGAATCATTTCGATCCTGACATTTGTCGGCAACTTCAACGCATTTGACCTCATTTACGCCGCTCAGGGCGCATTGGCCGGGCCGAATTTCGCATCCGACATTTTGGGAACGTTTCTCTACCGGACCTTCTTCGGTTTCCAGCTTCAACTGGGTGACCCGCACATGGGAGCGGCCATTGCATCAGCCATGTTCGGCGTCATCCTCATCGGCGTTTGCATCTATCTGTTCGGCATTCAAACCCGCCTGAGACGGTACCAGTTCTGATGCACAAGGCCCGGCAAAACCCGCTTCATGTCGCCGCCGCTCATGGCGCGCTGATCCTTTACTGTGTGATCGCGCTGTTTCCCGTCTTCGTGATCATCATCAACAGCTTCAAGGATCGCCGGTCGATCTTTCGCGAGCCTTTGTCTCTGCCCAATGCCGAAAGCTTCTCATTGATCGGCTATCAGACCGTTTTGGAGCAGGGGGACTTCTTTCTGTACTTCCAGAACTCGATGATCGTCACGGTCGCCTCGCTCTTCTTCATTCTCCTGTTCGGTGCGATGGCCGCCTTTGCGCTCGCCGAATACCGCTTCCCCGGCAACACCATCATGGGCCTTTATCTGGCGCTGGGCATCATGATCCCCATCCGGATCGGCACAGTGGCCATCCTGGAAATGATGGTTGCGACCGGCCTGGTGAACACACTCTGGGCCCTTATTCTCGTCTACACCGCCCAAGGTTTGCCGTTGGCTGTGTTCATCCTGAGCGAGTTCATGCGCCAGGTGTCGGACGATCTGAAGAACGCCGGCCGCGTTGACGGTCTGTCAGAATACCGCATCTTCTTCAGCCTGGTTTTGCCGCTGGTCAAACCGGCCATGGCAACCGTGGCGGTGTTCAACATGATCCCCATCTGGAACGATCTTTGGTTTCCGCTCATTCTGGCACCGTCCGAAGCCACCAAAACACTGACACTGGGATCGCAGGTCTTCATCGGTCAGTTCGTCACCGATTGGAACGCCGTCCTGTCCGCGCTCAGTCTTGCCATTCTGCCGGTGATGGCACTCTACGTCATTTTCTCCCGGCAGCTCATTCGCGGCATAACCTCCGGAGCCGTCAAATGATGAGAGTCCTGATCGCAGGCCTGGGCAATATGGGGCTGAGCCATGCGCTTGCCCATAACAAGCTCGATGACACCGAAATTGTCGGGCTGGTCAATCGATCGCCCGTTGATCTGCCGGCCGCGTTGGCCGGCTATCCACGCTTTGCCAGTTTTGAAGAAGGGATGGAAACCAAGCCGGACCTTGTGGTCATCGCCACCTATTCCGACAGCCACGCCGATTATGCTGTAGCAGCCATGGACGCCGGGGCGCATGTCTTTGTCGAAAAGCCCCTCGCAACGACGGTGGCCGATGCGCGACGGGTGGTCGACAAGGCTACGGAAACCGGTCGCAAGCTGGTTGTCGGTTACATTCTGCGGCATCATCCGTCCTGGATCCGTTTGATCGAGGAAGCGCGCATGCTCGGCGGGCCTTATGTGTTCCGGCTGAACCTCAACCAGCAATCGACCGGCGATACCTGGCAGACGCATAAGGCATTGATGCAAACAACCAGCCCGATCGTCGATTGCGGCGTCCACTATGTCGATGTGATGTGCCAGATCACCGACGCCAAGCCGGTCCGTGTGCACGGCATGGGGGTACGGCTGTCGGACGAAATTGGGCCTGACATGTACAATTACGGTCAGTTCCAAGTCGTTTTCGATGATGGATCGGTCGGCTGGTATGAAGCCGGCTGGGGTCCGATGATGTCCGAAACCGCCTTCTTCGTGAAGGATATCGTGTCACCGAACGGGTCGGTGTCCATCACAGACGGTAATCGCGGCGGCTCCGATGATGTGGAAGGTCACACCCGCGTCGGCGGTCTTTTGATTCACACTCTGCACGGCGATACATCCATTGCGATGCCCGATGAACCGGGCCATCAGGAGCTGTGCGATGCCGAGCAGGCCTACATGGTGCAAGCCATTCGCGACGATATCGACCTGACCCGTCATGGGCGGGACGCCGTGCAGAGTCTGGCGATCTGCCTGGCGGCCGATGAAAGCATTCGAACCGGTCAAACCGTGACGCTTTAGGGGGAGTTGATGACGGCACTATCGCTGCGGGGTTTGAACAAGTCGTTTGGCACGGTTGACGTGATCAAAGATGTCAATCTTGACGTGGAACAGGGTGAGTTCACTGTCTTTGTCGGACCGTCCGGCTGCGGCAAGTCCACGCTTTTACGGTTGATCGCTGGGTTGGAGGATGCCACGTCCGGCGAAGTCTACATCGACGATAACTTGATGAATATGACGCCGCCGGCCAAGCGCGGTATCGCCATGGTGTTTCAATCCTACGCGCTTTACCCGCATCTCACCGTGCGCGGAAACATGACGCTGGCCCTGAAGCAGGAAGGGCTGGCCAGGAAGGTCATCGATGAGCGAGTGGATGAAGCAGCCCGCATGCTGGATCTGGCATCCTATCTCGATCGCCGGCCGGCAGCGCTCTCGGGCGGTCAACGCCAGCGGGTCGCCATTGGCAGGGCCGTGGTGCGGCAGCCCAAGCTTTTCCTGTTCGATGAGCCTCTGTCCAATCTGGATGCTGCCTTGCGCATGAACACGCGGCTTGAAATCTCCACACTGCACCGCTCGCTCCAGGCCACGATCATCTATGTGACCCATGATCAGACCGAGGCCATGACGCTGGCCGACAAGATCGTTGTCTTGCGGGACGGGCGGGTTGAACAGATCGGCACTCCGTTGGAGCTTTACAACCATCCTGCAAATCAGTTTGTGGCTGGCTTCTTGGGGTCTCCAGCCATGAACTTCTTCCCGGCCGCGCAGTTGGGCAGCGAGCACGGCACGATAGCAGGCATCCGCCCTGAGCATTTGCGGGTTGATCCCGATGGTCCGCTGCAGGGCAAAGTCATCCATGTCGAGAAGCTGGGCGGAGACACCAACATCGTGGTGAACTTAAGCGATGGGCCGAACATCACGGTGCGTCTCTTCGGCCAGCACGCTCATGCAGCCAACGACGACATCAAGATCGGCTTTGATCGCAGCCACATGCTGGTCTTTGACGCAGCCGGCAACACCATCACATCGGCTGCCTAGCAGTCACCGGAAGCCTGGGCTGAAAAACCGGACTGCGTCGAAGTCTCCACCATCGGCTGCCCCGCTGACTTCACGTATGAGCCTGAGCATCTTGTGCCGGGCTGGTGCGACTTGTCTGGCAGCCGTTCGCCCTCTTCTCAACCGTCCAAACGGTGGCCCTGATGGGTGACGTACACACGTATGACTTTGTGCCAACCCCGCGATTTTGACGTCGATCGACGTCATGACAGCGGACTTTTTTCATGATGACAGACAATTTCGCACGAGCACGGCGACGCGTGTCATCCCTGACATAAAGGCGTTACGCCCATGCCTTCCGGCACCATTGCCTGGAGATAACCGGTGACCCGACGACCGCCCAAATCCGTAACGATATCCGTGGGTTTCCAAGCGACAGAGTGGTCAGGATACAGACCGTAAGTGCCGCTACGGAAAGGGTTTTTGATGTCAAGCTATAACAGTATACGTACGAATGCGGACGCAATGTATATTTAAGTATTCATTAAATTTGCAGGCGCTTCCTCGACGAGAATTTCGCACTTTTTGCGTCTCGGGGGAAACAATGAAATTGTCGATTCAAGCGAGATTGTTCATTGGATTTGGCGTCGTGCTGGCCCTGTCGGCCTGCCTGGCCGGCTTCAGCTATCTGAACAGTCAGTCGTCCAACGATGCTTTTGGACAGTACCGCACCAATGGGCGCGCATCGGTTGGGTTTGCCGACCTGGCGCTGCAAATCGCCCATGCGCGCTTGAGCGTTATGAAGTTCCGTGTGCAGGACGATATGAGCGCTGTGGAAGAAGTGCGCGAGAGTATCGCCGCACTTGAGGCCGTTGACGAGCGTCTATCGCATATCGGCGTGACGGCCGAGCAATTGGAGCTTCTGGAGTCTCTCGGACATGACGGGCTAGTTTATCTTGAAGCTTTTGAAGAAGCTGTTGTCCTGCAGGAACAGCGGCACGAAGTTTACGATACCGTCCTGGAACCGTCGGGAATCGAAACACGGCGGAACCTGACCGAAGTGATGGAGAGTGCCTATCGCGATCAGGATACAGAAGCGGCGTTCTATACCGGCCGCGCCCAGCAGAGCCTGTTGTTGGCCCGCCTCTATGTCCAGGACTATCTGCTGTCCAATCAACCGGAAGCGAAAGAGCGGGCTGAGCAGGAAATGGCGCTAACCCGTGAGCAGATGGACGAAGTCCTGAGCGAGCTTCAGAACCCGCGCCGCCGGACGCTGATCCAGCAGGCGCAGACCAATTGGGATCTGTACACCCAGGCCTTCGCGCAGATCGTGGAGATCATTGAGGCCCGCAACACGATATACCGGACGCAGCTCGACGTTATCGGGCCACGCATCGACAATCTCGCTGTTGAAGCCGAGTATCAACAGGTTGCCGTTCAGGACACGCTTGGCCCGCAATTGAGCGCGCAGTTCAGCCGTAACCAGACCGTCACCGCAATTGTCGGCCTGGTCATTCTCGTGCTTGGCGGAGCGGTCGCGTTCTTCCTGTCGCGCAGCCTGTCAACGGCCATCGTGTCGATGACATCGGCCATGCGCCGTCTGGCTGACAACGATCTGGAGGTCGAAGTGCCGGGTGTCGAACGGGCTGACGAGCTCGGCGAAATGGGCCGTGCTGTCCAGGTCTTCAAGGACAATATGATCGAAGGCCGCAACCTGCGCGACGCTCAGGCCGGTGAACAGGCGGCCAAAGAAGAACGTCAGCAGACCATTGATCAGGCCATTCAGAGCTTTGAGAGCGCTGCGACGCAGGCAATTGGCAAGGTGACGCAATCGGCCGGTGTGATGCAGCAGTCCGCTGAATCCATGGCTGCGATTGCCAAGGAAACGACCGACAAGGCCATGACCGTTGCCAGTTCCTCCGAGGAGGCAACCTCCAATGTGCAAACGGTGGCCAGTGCTGCTGAAGAGCTGTCGGCTTCGATCGGTGAGATCAGCCGCCAGGTCAACGAGTCGGCTGAAATGTCACGCGCTGCTGTGGAGCAGGCGGAGGAAACCGGTAACCAGGTCAACTCACTGGTGGAAGCTGCGCAGAAAATCGGCGAGGTTGTCAGCCTCATTCAGGACATCGCCGAGCAGACCAATCTGTTGGCCCTCAATGCGACCATTGAAGCCGCACGTGCCGGCGATGCCGGCAAAGGCTTTGCGGTCGTGGCGTCGGAGGTCAAAGGACTTGCCGAGCAGACCGGCAAGGCGACGGATCAGATTGCTGGTTTGATCGGTGATATCCAGTCTTCGACCGAAGCATCCGTTACATCGATCGAAGCGATCTCGGAGAAGATCAAGGCCATGGACACGATAGCGTCCTCCATCGCTTCATCGGTCGACGAACAGGGCTCGGCCACGCAGGAAATCGCCTCCAACGTACAGCAGGCAGCGCAGGGCACGCATAATGTGTCGTCCAACATCGCCAGCGTGAACGAGGGCACACAGCAGACGGGGACAGCCGCAGCACAGGTGTTGAGCGGAACCACAGAGTTGGCCGATGAAGCCGATGGGCTGCGCAAGAACATCGACACCTTCTTGGAGACCATTCGCGCGGCATGATGTGTCTCGGGTCAGGAGCGCCCTCCTCCTGATTGGATGTTTGATCCGGCGCTGCGGTTATCCGCGGCGCCGGTTTGTTTTGAACAGTGAAGACCTGCTCTCGCCATGGGGCGCGTGATCTGCTAGCAGGCGCGTATCCCCCCACCTCCGATTGCGGTGCACTGCGGCACCGGTCAGGATGTCTATGCTTTCCCTCAACACGTTGCGGCGCGAGTGGTTGTCCAACCCGCGCGGCGATATCCTTGCCGGTATCGTCGTAGCCCTTGCGCTGATTCCCGAAGCCATCGGCTTTTCCATCATCGCTGGCGTCGATCCGAAAGTAGGCCTCTACGCCTCCTTTTCGATCGCCGTCATTTGCGCGCTGACCGGTGGACGTCCCGGCATGATTTCCGCCGCGACCGCCGCCATCGCCGTTCTGGTGGTCCCGCTGGTGCGCGACCACGGCGTGGAGTATCTGTTTGCCGCGACGATCCTGATGGGCATCTTACAGATCATAGCCGGTTTCCTGCGGCTCGATCTCCTCATGCAGTTCGTGTCGCGCTCCGTTGTGACAGGCTTCGTCAACGCACTGGCGATCCTCATCTTTATCGCGCAGATCCCTCAACTGGTGGATGTCACCTGGATCACCTATCCGATGGTGGCAGGTGGTTTGGCGATCATTTATCTCTTCCCTTACCTCACCAAAGCGGTGCCATCGCCACTGGTCGCCATTGTCGTGATCACCGGGCTTGCTATGGCTCTCGGCTGGGAGGTCAACACGGTCGGCGACATGGGGCAGCTTCCGTCCGCGCCGCCGCATTTCTTCATTCCCAACGTGCCGTTCACGCTGGAAACGCTTCAGATCATCTTCCCCTTTTCGCTGACCATGGCCATTGTCGGCCTGCTTGAATCCATGATGACGGCGCAGATCGTCGATGATCTGACCGACACACCATCCGACAAGGCACAGGAGTCCAAAGGTCAGGGCCTGGCCAACTTCGTCACCGGTTTCTTCGGTGGAATGGGAGGCTGCGCCATGATCGGCCAGTCGGTCATCAACGTGAAATCCGGGGGTTCAACGCGTCTCTCCACCTTCGTGGCGGGAACCTTCCTGCTGTTCCTGATCGTTGTGCTCGGCCCGTTCGTTAGCCAGATCCCGATGCCGTCGCTCGTGGCGGTCATGATCATGGTTTCCATCGGCACGTTCAGTTGGAAATCGATCCGCGATCTGCGGATTCACCCTTGGCAATCCTCGGTCGTGATGGTGGTGACCGTTGTGGTCGTGGTGTGGACGCATGACCTTGCCCAGGGTGTGGCAGCCGGTGTGATCCTGTCCGGCTTGTTCTTCGCCTCCAAGGTGCGTGGGCTTTTTCACGTCACATCGACGCTGTCCTCCGATGGCCGTACACGCACCTACAATGTCTCGGGTGAAGTGTTCTTCGCGTCGACCGAGCGGTTCGCTGAGGCGTTCGATTTCAAAGAGGTGCTCGACCGTGTGGTGATCGACGTATCCAAGGCGCATTTCTGGGACATCTCGGCCGTTGGTATTCTTGACAAGGCGATCCTGAAGTTTCGCCGCGAAGGCGCATCGGTGGATGTGATCGGTCTCAATGAAAAGAGCGCCATGATGGTTCAACGCTTTGCTGAACACGACAAAGCGGACGCCGATGCGTCCGCATCCGGGCACTGAGGACAATGACCATGAATCGCATTCTCGCTTGTATCGACGCGTCTTCCTACGCCGGAAACGTCTGCGATATCTCCGCATGGGCCTCCGGTCGGTTGAAAGCCGGCATTGAAATCCTCCACGTGGTCCAGCGCGCCGATGCAGTCGCCGCGCGCAACGACCTCTCCGGCGCCATTGGCCTTGGTGTGAAAAGCGCGCTTCTTGAAGAACTGACCCGCATTGATGAGGCCGAAGGCAAGCTCGCCATCGAGCGCGGCCGCATCATGTTGGAAAGCGCCAAGGAAAAGCTGCACGAAGCCGGCGTTGGCGACGTTGTGGTCACGCACCGTCACGGTGGCATTGTCGAAACGATCGCCGAGCGCGAGGTGGATGCCGACCTTGTGGTGCTGGGCAAACGCGGTGCATCGCACGAATTCGCAGCTGACCATCTCGGTTCCAAGGTCGAGCGCGTGATCCGCGCCAGCACAAAGCCGGTCCTTCTGGCCTCGCGCCGTGGCCATGACTTTGAACAAGGCGATCCGATTACGATTGTCGTGGCTTTCGACGGCAGCGCGGCCGCGACCAATGCCCTCGACTTCGTAGCCGGGTCAAAACTGTTTGCCGGGCTGCCGGTCCAAGTGGTGATCGCCGGGCCTGACGATGCCCGCAATCGCACGCTCGAAGCCGACGCGCAGGCGAAACTGCAAGGGTGCGAGGGCGACGTCGTGGTTTCGCGACGCGATGGGAGTGCCGAAGACGTGATTGCTTCTGCGATGAAGGATGTGCCGGAAGGCCTTCTCGTCATGGGAGCCTATGGGCACTCGCCCTTGCGCTCTCTGATCGTCGGCTCGACCACGACGACGATGATCCGCACAGTTCCGGCACCGGTCCTTTTGGTTAGGCCCTAACCCTCACGTGCGCCCTGACAGGCGATGCACAGGCTGGCTGTCGGATCGGCTTCCAGACGTTTTGGCGCGATGGGTTCGTCGCAGTCGGCGCAAAAGCCATAATCGCCATCATCGAGGCGGCGCAGCGCTGCATCGATTTTGACGATCCGGGCCTGACGTGCCCGCTCCGTTGCAGCCGCCATGTTCTGGCCAGCCATCGCATCCATACGGGACAGTCGGCCGA
>JANQJE010000171.1 GCA_028281795.1 Cohaesibacteraceae bacterium
ATCGCCGCATGGCAAAAGCGCATGTTCGCGCGCACCCGGGCGGGATTGCCGCAGCGCTCGAATTCTACGCAGCATCCCCGACGCCAAATCTTCTGATCCTGGAAAACCAGGCGCCTGCGCCCCAGTTGATGGAGCAGTTGGGCAAGCTGGCCGATGTCTGTGATCCAGGCACCGAAGTCCTTGTGATCGGCCACGTCAACGATGTTTTGCTTTATCGCGAACTGATGCGTTTCGGCGTTCGCGACTATGCCGTTGCGCCGCTTGCGCCGATGGATCTGGTGCGCCTGATCTCCGAACTCTACTCTGCAAGTGCAGAAAAAGCGATTGGGCGAACCTACGCCTTTATCGGGGCGCGCGGCGGATGCGGATCCTCGACGGTAGCACACAATGTGGCATGGGCCTTTGCCGACACTCTGGAAACCAACACGGTGATTGCCGATTTCGACCTGCCGTTTGGTACGGCCAATCTGGACTTTAATCAGGATCCACCAACGGGTATCGGAGATGTCGTCAACGCGCCGGACCGGGTGGACGAAACATTTTTGGATCGTCTGCTGGCCAAATGTTCCGATCGCCTGAGCCTGCTGGCGGCGCCATCAACGCTCGACAAGGTTACCGACTTCCCCGAACAGCAGTTTGAACAGGTAGTCGACCTACTGCGTGCATCGGTGCCGGCCAGCGTGCTTGACCTGCCGCATCATTGGTCAGGCTGGGTTCGCAAATCTCTTATCGACGCCGATGAACTGGTCATCGTTGCCGCACCTGATCTTGCATCTTTGCGCAACGCAAAGAATCTCATCGATGCCGTGAAGCAGGCGCGACCGAACGACGGGCCCCCGAAGCTGGTTCTCAATATGACCGGCATGCCCAAGCGCCCGGAAATCGACGCCAAAGACTTTTCCGATGCCTTGTCGTTGGAACCCTTGGCCGTCGTTCCGTTCGACGCAGAAGTGTTCGGCAATGCGGCGAACTCTGGGCACATGATTGCTGAAATCGCGCCCAAGCATGAGGCTGTTGCCGCGTTCCACGCGATCGCGACGGCCGTTAGCGGCCGCGATGCGGGTCGCATCCAGAAGAAATCATCTTTGCCGCCATTCGTTCAGAAGTTCCTTCAGCGCAAGAAGGCATCTTAAATCATGTTTGGCCGTCGCGGCGTATCAGGTCCATCCGATCCCAAGGCACCGTCTCCGGTTGCCGAACCGGCTCCGTCGTCACCCGCGCCGGCGTCTAGTCCCATGCCAGTGGAGCAGACCACGGCGCCGGCTGTTCAACCCATGGAAGAACCGGTTTCACCGGATGCTGTTGCGCCACCTGAAGCGCCGATAAGCGTTGAAAAAACGGTACCCGAACCAACGCCGGCCCCGGCGCCGGAACCCGCGCGGCGTCAAGCCGAACCGGCTCCCAAGCCGCGCAGAGCCGACTATTACGACATCAAGACCGACGTCTTTTCCGCCATGATCGACACCATCGATCTGGCGCAGCTGACACGCATGGACAACGATTCCGCACGTGAAGAGATACGCGACGTCGTTACCGAGATCATCGCGCTCAAGAACCTTGCGATGTCGATTGCCGACCAGGAAATGATCCTGGAAGACATTTGCAACGACGTCATGGGCTTTGGTCCGCTGGAACCGTTGCTGGCGCGCGACGATATCGCAGACATTATGGTCAACGGAGCGGACAACACTTTCATCGAGGTTGATGGCAGGGTGCAGCTGACCTCGGTTAAATTCCGCGACAATCAGCAGCTGATGAACATCTGTCAGCGTATCGTCAGTCAGGTCGGCCGTCGCGTCGACGAAGCCTCACCCATTTGCGATGCCCGGCTTCTGGACGGCTCACGCGTCAACGTCATCGCTCCGCCTCTGGCGATTGACGGGCCGACACTGACCATTCGCAAGTTCAAGAAAGACAAGCTGACGCTGGCACAACTGGTGAAGTTTGGCTCCATAACGCCAGAAGGCGCGGCTGTTCTGGAAGTGATTGGCAAGGTACGCTGCAACGTTGTGATCTCCGGCGGGACAGGCTCCGGCAAGACGACATTGCTCAATTGTCTGACGGCCTTCATCGAGGAAGATGAGCGGATCATCACCTGCGAAGACGCTGCGGAACTCCAGTTGCAGCAGCCGCACGTCGTAAGGTTGGAAACCCGCCCACCGAACCTTGAGGGCGAAGGCACGGTGACCATGCGTGACCTTGTCAAGAACTGCCTGCGTATGCGCCCGGAACGGATCATCGTCGGTGAGGTTCGCGGTCCGGAAGCTTTTGACCTTTTGCAGGCGATGAACACAGGCCATGACGGCTCCATGGGCACGTTGCACGCCAACTCACCTCGTGAGGCACTCAGCCGCATGGAGTCCATGATTACGATGGGCGGGTTCTCCCTGCCATCGCGAACCATTCGCGACATGATCACATCATCGGTCGACATCATCGTGCAGGCATCGCGTCTGCGCGATGGTTCGCGCCGTATCACGCACATCACCGAGGTGCTTGGTATGGAGGGTGACATCATCACCACGCAGGACCTCTTCGTTTACGAAGTTCTCGGTGAGGACGCCAAAGGCAATGTTGTCGGACGCCACAAGTCCACTGGCGTCGGCCGTCCTGCATTTTGGGATCGCGCGCGCTACTACAACGAAGAAAACCGGCTTGCTGCCGCCCTCGACGCATCAACCGTCGAGGACGAGCGTATGATGGCGTAACGCGAGGTCCGGACCAAACATGTTCGATCAGCAAACAATCACTGTAGCGGTTGGTGTTCTGGCAGCGCTTTCGATCAGCGGGCTCGCCTTTGCGCTCTTATCTCCGCTTATGGACCGCGAAGACAAGAAAGAACGCATCAGCAAAGTCGCGGTGGTTGATCGCCGCGCAGTACATGCTCGCCAGGTAAGAGCCGAAGATGCAGCTACCCGGCGGAAAAACATCGCCTCGAAGCTGAAACAACAACAGGCGCTGATCAACGAGAAAACCGGAAAATCCGGTAGCAGCAAGGCGACGTTGAGTGTGCGGATAAAACGGGCAGGTCTTTCCTGGACGACCCGGACTTTCTGGATGGTCAGCGGTATCTACGGTCTCTCGCTTTGCGCTGTGTTGCTTGCTCTGAATGCACCAACTTTTGCCGCTATCGCCGCCGGCTTTGCAGGAGCATTCGGTCTTCCGAACTGGCACGTGAACTTCAAGGCCAAGCGCCGGATGAAGGCCTTCCTCCTGGAGTACCCAAATGCGCTGGACGTGATCGTGCGCGGCATGAAAGCCGGTCTGCCGCTGAACGATTGTATGGTGATTATCTCCCGCGAGGCGGCAGAGCCCGTGCGTAGCGAGTTCAAGCAGATCGTCGAGCAGCAGCAGATGGGTATGCAACTGCCGGAGGCGGTGGCCAAAATGTACGAGCGAGTTCCGCTGCCGGAGGTGAATTTCCTGGCCATTATGATGGCCATTCAAGGACAATCGGGCGGCAATCTATCGGAACCGCTGAGCAACCTCTCCAAGGTCGTCCGCGATCGCAGGCGCATGAAAGCAAAGATCGATGCCATGTCGATGGAGGCGAAGTCATCGGCCGCCATCATAGCCTGTCTCCCTGTCGCCGTGACCATCCTGATCTACCTGTCAACGCCGGACTACATCGCACTGCTGTTTACCGAGCAGCTCGGCAACGTCCTGCTAGGCGGCTGCGCCGTTTTGATGCTGACGGGGACTTTGGTGATGCGCAAAATGATCAACTTCGATTTCTAGGGGACAGGACGGGTCGCGCGCCATGGATGAGCTCGTTCACACACTCACAAATTCCCAGTTTCTGTTCGCGTTGCTGAGTGCCATAGCCGTCGCTGCGACGGTTTTTACCATGGCAATCCCTCTGCTCGCCAAAAGCGATCTGGACTCCCGCAAGAAGCGCATGGCCGTGGAACGGTCCACGATCCGCGCCCGGGAGCGCGCTGCTCTGGTGCGCGAAACTGAGCATGGTCCACGCCCGAGTCTGCGTCAGCAGCCCAAGGCGTACATGCAGAACGTTGTCGACCAGTTCGGCCTTAAGCAACGGCTGCTTGCCGATGGAACGCGCGATAAGCTGGCTCAGGCTGGCGAGCGCGGCGAGAATGCCGTTGTCCGTTACATCTTCTCCCGCCTTGTTTTTCCCGCGGTCCTCTTCCTGATTTCGCTCGTCTATCTTTTCGGTGTGGAGAAGTTTGACCAACCTGCCGCCGTTCGTGTTCTTATCGCCGTCGGTATCGGTGTCGTCGGCGCCTACCTGCCCAACATTCTTCTGAAAAACAAGATTCAGAAGCGGCAGCTGGCCATTCGTCGCGCTTGGCCGGATGCGCTCGATCTTATGCTGATCTGTGTCGAATCCGGCATGTCCATCGAGCAGGCCTTTAAGAAGGTGGCCGATGAGATCGCCATACAGTCAATTCCGCTCGCGGAAGAGCTGGCCCTGGTCAACGCTGAGCTCTCTTATCTGAACGATCGTCGAAAAGCTTATGAGAACCTTGGCCGGCGGACCGGTCTGGAACAGGTGAAAGCCGTGATGACGTCGCTTATCCAGGCCGACAGCTACGGCACGCCCGTTGGTCAGGCTCTACGCGTTCTGGCACAGGAAAGCCGTGATATGCGGATGGCGGCGGCTGAAAAGAAAGCGGCCGGCCTGCCTCCGAAGCTGACCGTTCCAATGATCATGTTCTTCCTGCCATGCCTGTTCATTGTGATCATCGGCCCAGCCGCTATCCAGGTCATGCAGATGAACTGATCCGGGTCAGATCGGCAAAATCCTCCGCCAGTCCCATCGGAAACAAGTCGTTTTATCCCCCCAGTTTCCAATGCAAAAAAGCCTGCGCCAGCAACGCAGGCTTTTTTCTGATCTGTTTTTTGGATCAGGGAAGCAGAGACCAGCCTTATTGCTGCTGCGCGTCCACCGCTGCAACCTGCCCCCAGCGATCAGCTTCGGACAGCATCTGCCGAAGATAGGCGATGTTTGCCTCGGCCTCCTGCGGAGAAAGATCCTGCTGCGCGATCTGCATGGCTTCATCGAAGCGCCCTTGAAGACCGACAACGAGCGCAAGATTGCCACGGACACGCGGATCAACACGGCGGCCGTTGGCCACGGCCTGACGCAAGGTGCGCTCGGCCTCGACCAGATTGCCCTCCAGTACATAGGACATGCCGAGATTGCTCAGGACAGTCGGCTCATCCGGCACGATGGCGAGCGCGCCGGCATAGGCGTTGCGTGCTTCGGCGTGCCGCCCAAGCTGATCCAGGATCGTGCCTTGTGCGGAGAGAAGCCGCCAGTTTGGGCTTGCCTGCGAGTGTGCCTGGCTGATCACCTGAAGCGCCTCTTCAAAGCGCCCGGCTGATGTCAACGCCTTGGCGTAGGCGGCCTGAACCTCACGGTCCCCTTGATGCGTGATGACGGCACGACGCAAGACGGCCACGGCCTGGTCGTGGCGAT
>JANQJE010000200.1 GCA_028281795.1 Cohaesibacteraceae bacterium
AGTTCACCCGACGCAGAAACCCGAAGCGCTGTTGGCGCGGGTTCTTCTGGCCTCCACCAAACCTGGCGACGTGGTGCTCGACCCGTTCTTCGGCACGGGCACGACCGGGGCTGTTGCCAAGAAACTGGGTCGGGACTTTATCGGATTTGAGCGCGAGCACAGCTATGCCGATGCGGCTCGTGCCCGCATTGAAGCCTCAGAGCCCGTGCCGGATGCGGCGCAGGCGATGCTGCAGGGCAAGCGCGCACAGCCGCGCGTGCCCTTCGGTGCCCTGCTTGAAGCCGGCTACATCATGCCGGGTGAAGAGCTGGTCGATGGCCGTGGACGTCACAGCGCGCTGGTCCGGGCCGACGGAACGCTGGCAAGCGGCGATCATGAAGGATCGATCCACAAAGTGGGGGCGCTGGTGGAAGATCAGCAGGCCTGCAACGGTTGGACATTCTGGCACGCCAAACGCGAGGGCGTGCTGGTCTCGATCGACGACTACCGGTCTGAAATTCGCAAAAAAGCGGTCTGAGACCGACTTTCACATCTTTTTTGGTCGAATTCCCGCGGCGAGCTCGGGCAGAGCGGCTTTCAGCACCTTTACCATCACCGTGGGCCAGGCTTCCTCCCGGATCGCCTCTGGCCCGGACCACCAGCCGTTCTGCGTTGGCCGGGTTTCGCTGTCACGGCGGTAGACGTCCAGCGTCAACGCGAAATGCGTGAAAACGTGCTCAATCACACCAACCTTCTGCGCCTCGTCATAGGCATCGGGCGTTTCGGCGGACCATTCGGTCGTCGGCACCTGCGTCATGCCGGGCAACAGCCCGGCCGTTGGCCGCTGTTCGCACCAGACGGCTCCGTCGCTACGGACCACAACCAGTGCGGCGCCGAGACGCCGCGGCTTGGCTTTCTTCGGCGCCTTGACCGGATAGTCTTCCATGTCGCCTGCCTTCGCGGCCGCGCAGTGCTCTCGCCAGGGACAGAGAGCGCAAGCAGGCTTTTTGGGCGTACAGATGGTTGCGCCAAGGTCCATCATCGCCTGTGCGAAGTCACCCGGGCGGTCGGCAGGCACCATGGCGGCAACCCTGTCCGTGACCTCCCGTTTCACTTTCGGGACCGGGGTGGAAAGCCGGAAGAGACGGGTCATGACACGTTCGACATTGCCGTCGACCACAGGCACGGGTTCGCCGAATGCGATGGAAGCGATAGCCGCGCTGGTGTAGTCACCGATGCCCGGTAGGTCTTTCAGATCAGAGGCTGTTTTCGGGAACGAGCCGCCGCGCTCTTTTACAACTTTGGCGCAGGCATGCAGATTGGCGGCCCGGCGATAGTAGCCAAGACCGGCCCATGCGCTTCGCACTGCGTCATCGCTGGCTAGCGCAAGGTCGCCGACCGTTGGCCAGCGCTGTGTGAAGCTCTCATAGTAAGGGATAACAGCGGCAACAGTCGTCTGTTGCAGCATGATTTCGGACAGCCAGACCTTGTAAGGGTCCTGGCGCTGGCCTTTGGCGCTGTCGGAGGGGCCAATGCGCCATGGCAGAGCGCGAGCGTGCCGGTCGTACCAGCCAAGAAGGGCGCTTGCCCTATCAGAGCCCGTCACTGGTTCAGTTGATACGTGCTTTCACGTCAGCAATCGAACTATCGATGAGCTCAGCTGCTGCCTTGCCCTTGGCCTGCTCGGTGAGCAGGGCTTCGGACGCTGCGATGGCGATGTCGGTGGCGCGGGCGCGTACCTCGCCGAGCGCCTGTGCCTCGGCTTGAGCGATGCGGGTTTCGGCGGCGGCGGTTCGGCGCGCGATCATCTCGTCGAGGGCAGCTTCGGTTTCGGCTGTCATGCGTTCGGCTTCCGCCTTGGCCTGAGCGATGATGGCTTCGGCCTCTTCGTCGGCACTTTGGGTTTTGCGGCGGAAGTCAGCCAGAACAGCCTGAGCTTCCTCACGCAAGCGACGCGCTTCTTCAAGTTCGGAACGAACCTTGTCGGCACGGCCATCCAGAGCCTTGGTGATCATGCCCGGCACTTTGACGTAGACGAGAATCCCGATGAAAATCAGGAGACCAACCAATGCCCAGAATGATGAGTCCATAACGGTGCCTAACCTTCTTCGTCTTAACTCTTGGCAACAGCCGTCACGGCCTTTTTCACCGCAGCAGCTGTGGGAGTTTTTGGCGCCAGCTTGCCCATGATGGCCGAAACGGCATCGGTCGCGATGCTATCAACCTGTTCAAGCGCCTCGCTCTTGATCGAAGCAATCCGGGTTTCAGCCTCGGCCAGCTTCTCGTTCAGTTCCGCTTCGGATGCCTGACGCTTGGCGGTGGTTTCCGCCGTCAGCTTGTCGCGTGTCTCGGTTGCCAGGGTCTGGGCTCGCGAGCGGGCATCGGACAACGCCTTTTCATAGGTTTCCATCGCCTCGTCGGTCTCGCGCTTCAGGCGCTCAGCCTCGGCGATATCGCTGGCGATGCGATCATGACGATCTTCCAGGATACCTGAAATACGAGGACCGGCGATCTTCGAGATGACATAGTAAACAAGGCCAAAGGCGATCACGAGCCAGAAAAGCTGCGAAGCATATGTGGACGTGTCGAACGGTGGAAAGGCCCCGCCACCAGCAGCGGCATTTACGGCGTCTTCGGTCGTTGCCATGGTCTTGTCTGTCCTTCAGCGATCACAAGCGACCGCAGGCATTATCTTACCAGTCTAGGGCGGGATGGCCATCGGGCCGGCATGCAGACGATAACGGTGCATGCCGACCCAATGTGTTCATTCCCAAAACGTTGCCGCACGTGTGCGCGGCAACGCAACAGTGTGCCTTAAACGGCGAAGAGAAGAAGAAGCGCAACCAGCAGCGAGAAGATGCCGAGCGCTTCGGTCACGGCGAAGCCGAAGATAAGACGACCGAACTGACCGTCGGCTGCCGATGGGTTGCGCAGAGCGCCCGACAAGTAGCTGCCGAAGATGTTGCCGAGGCCGATACCGGCACCGCCCATGCCGAGGCAGGCAATACCCGCACCGATGAATTTTGCTGCTTCTGCTTCCATGATTGAACTCCTTTGGAATGAACGAAGGCGTGAAGATCGGGGTGGATGGGACGGCTGGAACGCCGTCCGTTGAAGAGAACTCTTAGTGGGATGGGTGAAGCGCGTCGTTGAGATACATGCAGGTCAGGACCGCAAACACATAGGCCTGCAGGAACGAAACAAGGAATTCGAGCGCTGTGATCGCCACTGTCATGATGAGCGGCAGGATGGAGCCGCCAATGCCGATCAGGCCAAAGCCCGAAAGCGAAACGATGAAGCCGGCAAACACTTTCAGCGTGATATGGCCGGCCAGCATATTGGCGAACAAGCGAACGGACAGTGAGATCGGCCGCGAGAGGAACGAGATGACCTCGATCGCGCATACCAGCGGTAGCAGAACCACAGGCACGCCTTCCGGTACAAAAAGCTTCAGAAAGCCCAGACCATGTTTCATGAAACCATAGAGCACCACGGTTCCGATAACCAGCATGGCCAAGGCGAATGTCACGATGATGTGGCTTGTGACGGTGAAGAAGTAAGGGAACATGCCAAACAGGTTGGCAAAAAGCACGAACATGAAGAGTGAGAAGACGAGGGGGAAGAACTTCATCCCCTGCGTTCCGGCTGCGTCTCGCAACATACCGGCGACGAATTCGTAGCTCATCTCGGCAGCGGACTGCCAGCGATTGGGCACCAGGCCACGGCCAGATGTCGACAGCACCAAGAAGGCAGATACCGCCCCGGTGGTTGCCAACATGAAGAGTGAGGAGTTGGTGAAAGAGAAATCGATACCTGCGATTTCAATCGGAACAATCGAGTGGATCTCAAATTGTTTGATGGGATCGTTCGCCAAGGTCGTCAACTCCTGAACCGGCGCACCGGCGGTCTTCGTATCGTTTCAATCCGTCTTGCGAACCCGGAGCATTCCGGCCCGCACGTCGCGCTGGCTTTAGCTGCCCTCGCGGCCGTTTTCCTCTGTGTCACGTCGCCGCGCCGCATCGCCAGATGACGCCGGCGGGGATGCCCTTTTGGGCGTAGCGACAAGACCGAGGGTTCTCATGACGTTTAGCACGCCTGCTGCAAACCCCAACAAAAGCAGGATGACAAGCCCAAAAGGCGTGGTTCCCGCTATTGAGTCGAGAAACCAGCCCAAGGCGCCCCCGACAAATATCGCTGCGATGAAGTCCGAAGATACCCGGATCGCCATCGCGTAATTCGATCGCTCGGCTTTGGCGGCGCGCTCATCGACCGGGTCCGGTCTACGCGCTTCCAGCTTGTCCCCCAGCGCATCCAGCCTTTGACGAACTTCTGAAAAGTCCTGTCGGCCGGTTTTGTCTGCGTGGTCTGGGTCAGACCCGTCACCCAAAATGGGCTCTCCAATCAATCGGATAGGCGGACATTGCGCAAAAGCAGTCAGCGAAAGATCTAAGGCGCTGGTTTCGGCCATTCCACGCGGCCGAGCCGGTGCCAAAAATCGCCGGGACCATAGTGCCCGCCCTATAGGGTGTCAACCGGTTGTCTGGAGAACGCGCAACCTGGCTTTCCCTTTGATTTCAAAGGATTTTTCTACCCTTACGCGGCGCTTTCGGCGTCTATCATCGCTTCTGCCTGCGCCAACGCCACCGAAACGATCTGACTGACACCCCGTTCAGCCATGGTCACGCCGAACAGGCGGTGCATGCGGCTCATGGTGATCGGATTGTGGGTCACCACCAGGAAGCGGGTCGATGTCCGGCCTGCCATGTCATCCAGAAGATCGCAGAAACGCTCGACATTGGCATCATCCAGCGGTGCATCGACCTCGTCGAGAATGCAGATCGGTGCGGGGTTCGACAGGAACACGGCAAAGATCATGGCAAGCGCCGTCAGTGCCTGTTCACCGCCCGACAGCAGCGTGATCGACTGCGGCTTCTTGCCCGGCGGCTTGGCAATGATTTCAAGGCCAGCATCCAACGGATCATCGGCATCGATGAGCTGGAGTTCTGCCTCACCGCCGCCGAACAGGCGCTTGAACAGATCCTGAAACTGCTCATTCACCCGGTCAAAGGCTTCCAGAAGCTTGGCACGGCCTTCCCGGTTCAGTGTCGAAATGGTCGAACGAAGCTTGGTGATCGCTTCGGCCACGTCATCACGCTCCAGGCCCAGCGTGTCACGCCGTTCGGCGATCTCCTCAGCTTCCTGTTCGGCCGCCAGATTGACGGCGCCGAGCCGTTGACGGGCTTCTTTCAGTTCAGCCAGCTGGCGCTCCAGCACTTGTAATGTCGGCGGTTGCATGCCGGGCTCGAAGCCTGCCAGCGCCATCAATTCGTGCGGGTCGGCATCGACGGCCTCCAGAATTGTGGCCTGCAACGCACTACGGCGCTCATCGGCAGCCGCTTTGCGCTCTTCGGCACGCCCCTGCGCTTCGCGCGCGGCAAAATAGGTCTCTTTGGCGTCCCGCGCTTTGGCGTCGGCTTCACGCTGCACCGTCTCGACGCGTGCTAACTGATCGGCTGCCTTTGACCGCTCTTCTTCGGCGCTGGCGAGCGTGTTGGCCAGAGACCGGCGCTTTTCAACGAGGCGGCCAGGCTCACCATCCAGCTTTTCCAGTGTTGCCTGAAGGTCGGAACGGCGCTTGGCAAGCGTCTGTGCATGGCTTGCGGCGGCATCGGCGCGGCGCTGCCAGGCTTCGATCGAGCGGATCGTCGTTTCGCGACGGCGGGCATGGTCCGCCAGTTCACGGCGCAGTTGATCGAGTGCGGCAATGGCCTGATCGCGCGCATGACGCGCGCGCGTTTCGGTGTCAGTGGCCGCTGCCAGCCCTGTTTCCAGAACTGATAAGGTGTCCGAGGTTTTCGTTGCAGCCTCGGCTTCCAACGCCTTGGACCGGGCCTCTTCAAGAGCTTCGGCAAGACGGGCCACTTCCGCTTCTGCGGCCTGAAGGCGGGCGCCCTCCCGTTCAGCTTCCCGCTCCAGCGCGAGCAAGCCGCTGGCTGCCTCGTCATAGGCGCGACGGGCATCGGCCTCCTCGGCGCGGTGTGCGCTCCAGGCGACGTCGGCTTCATTGAGGGTAGTAAGCGCTGCCATATGCGCAAGCGACAGAGCCGAGACCTCACCTTCGAGCGTTTTTACTTGTTCGACCAGCCCGGACAAGCGGTTGCGTTCGGCAAGCTTGACGGCTGCCGCGCTTGGAGCATCGGCTCTGCGTATAAGTCCATCCCAGCGCCAGACGGTCCCTTCGCGGCTCACAAGCAATTGACCGGCGGCAAGCTGGCCTTGGAACGCCGCACCATCGTTCTGGTCAACGAGACCGATCTGCGCCAAGCCACGAGCCAGAACGGCCGGGACCGTCACGTGGTCAGCCAGTGACGTCACACCGGTCGGCAACGATGGATCGTCAGCCTTGGCATCCAGATGGGTCCAGAACTGAGGCGCGGCTGGATCGGTCGCTGCTTCCAGCGCTTCACCAAGCGCTGCGCCAAGGGCTGCCTCATAACCGGGTGCAACCTCGATTCCGTCCATGACAGGCGGGAAAGCCGACGCGCTATCTTCGCCGGTCTGGCCGATGAGTTTTTCCAGCGCAGCCACCTCTGCCTGCAATGTTGCAAGCTCTTTTTCCCTGGCGCGCAACGGTTTCTCGGCCCCTGCGATAGAGGCCAATGCGCTGGTGCGCTCCGCTTCGCTGGTGGCCACTTTGCCGCTCGCCGCATCGCGACCGGCTTTTAACGTCTCAACCTTCTCACGTCTCGCGTCCAGAGCAGCAACAGCGCTGGTTTTGGCCTGCATGCCGCGGAGACTGCTCTCAGCCTGGGCCTGCTGCGTTTCAAGCCGCGCAACTTCAGCTTTTGCCGTCTCCAGAATGCGGGTCTGCGCAGCGATGTCAGCCCGTGCTTTGGACAAAGCGTCCCTGGCTTCGTTGCTTGCCTGATGGGCCTCAGCCAACGCCGCTTCTGCCACCCTTGCTGCCTCTTCAACAGCAGGCAGTTGATCGGTCGATGCCGTTTCGGCCTCTTGGATCGTTTTCAGGTCAGCATCCAGAGCCAACCGCTCATCGGAGTGATCGTTGGAAAGGCCGGCCTCACGCGCAATATCGGCATCGATTGTGGCCAACTGGGCACGGGCGCTCTCGATCCGCTCGGCAATCTGCTTTTCTTCCAGTGCAAGTTCATCGCGTGCACGGATGATCCGGCCAAGCGCTGCACCGGCCTCGGCAGCCTTGGTACGGGCATCGGGCACACTTGCTGCCGCACTTGCCTGCGCGGTCGCTGCTGAAAGCTGCGCTTCATCGGCTTTCGCAAGCGTCTCCGACGCCTCGCGCAAGGCCAGCGCAGCCTCGTTGGCCGCCTGATTGGCGGCGGCCCATTTGAGGGCAAAGACACCGGCTTCAGCCGTGCGGGCTTTGGCGGCTACCTCGCGAAAGCGCGCTGCCTGACGTGCCTGACGCCGCAATCCGTCCAACTGACGATCAAGCTCGCCAATGACATCATCAAGCCGCTCGATGTTGGTTTCGGCAGCACGCAAACGCAGTTCCGCTTCGTGGCGGCGCGTATGCAAACCGGAAATCCCGGCAGCTTCTTCCAAAAGTGCGCGCCGCTGGACCGGCTTTGCGGAAATGATTTCGCCGATCTGGCCTTGGCGCACCATCGACGGTGAGCGCGCGCCAGATGCAGCATCAGCGAACATAAGCTGTACGTCGCGGGCGCGGGCTTCCCGGCCGTTCACCCGGTAATTTGACCCCTTTTCCCGCTCGATCTTGCGCGAGACTTCCAGTTGTTCATGCTCATTGAACGCAGCTGGCGCGCGGCGCAGACCGTTGTCGAGGAACAGCTTGACCTCGGCAGAATTGCGCGCAGGCCGTTTGGAAGAGCCGGAGAAGATGACCTCCTCCATGCCACCAGCGCGCATGGCCTTGTAGGAGCTTTCACCCATCACCCAGCGCATGGCTTCAACGAGATTGGACTTGCCGCAGCCATTGGGGCCGACAACGCCGGTCAGCCCGTCTTCGATCATCAGATCCGTTGGCTCGACAAAGGTCTTGAAACCGGCGATGCGCAGCTTGGTGAACTTCATGGGCGAACACCGCCCAAGGTCAGGAACGATGCCCGGCGCTGCCGGGCACCAAGGCGTGCAACAGTGTTACCCAAGTAGGGGGTCGATAATCTCGGCGTACTCTTGAGGACTGCGGGCACCGGGGAATCTCGCACCATTGATAAAGATCGTCGGTGTAGACGCGACGCCAAACTCTTCGGCCCCGCGCTCTGCACCGGCGACTATAGCCGTTTCCAGATCGCGATTCGTCAAGCAGGCGTTGAACGTCTCCTGGGTATAACCGGCCTGAGCTACGATGGAAAACAGGGCATCGGCAGGGTTGGCGGCCGTTGCCCACTCGCGCTGACGCTCAAACAGGATGTCCACCACATCGTGATAGAGATCTTCACTGGCGCAGCGGGCAAGCATCGCGGCAGCACGGGCGCGGGCATCCAGCGGGAAGTCGCGAAAGATGTAATAGACATGCCCTTGATCGATGTAGTCGCTTTTCAGTGTCGGAAGTGACGCCGTGTGGAAACGGGCGCAGTGCGGACATGTCATGGATGAGTAGTCCACCACCACGACTGGCGCGTCCGGGTCGCCAAGGCCGATGTCGGGCAGGCCGTCGGTTGCTGTCATCAAGGCGTTGAGATCGACCGTGTCATCGCCCGAGGATGGAACGGAACGGCTCGACCCGTCCGCCGTCGTGGCCGTGCTTGAGTCGTTGCATGCCGCCAAAACACCACCTGCCACGGTCAGTAGGGCAGATGTCTTGAGAAATTTCCGGCGGTTCGTATCGGCCTTCAGGCGCTCGGTCATGGGTAACCCTTGATGTCGGTTTCGTTGCTGGACGTTCGTGATCTGGATGTACGAACCTCGCCGCAGAACGGCAAGGCATCCACTCGCTGGATTGGCCCGTGCCAGCCATCCATGGCCAAAAAGCGGCATCACGCCTGCTTGATCATGGAAAATTCAGCTATCGCGGCGACCGATCAGCGCTGAAAACCGAGGCGCCAAGCTCCTCCAGCACCCTACGCAACCTTTCATCCTCGACTTGCACAACCTGCGCACGGGCAGCATCGCGGGAGGCCGGTGTCGGCACGATCGGTGGGTCGCTGGTTGCAGCCGCTGGTTCTGCAACAGCGCTTGGCGTTTTGGGCAAGACTTTAAGGCTTGCGACCGCCTGGTACCCGAAAAACGCGTTGATCCGTTCCAGGATAAGCGCCTGACCATAATCGAGATCGATCTGAATGGACGGGTCAGCCCGCACCTCAAGCACGGCACCGTCCTCGCCCGCCTTTTTGTGGCGGGAGCGGGACTTGGGCTGCGCTTTCATGTGGACGGGCAGGCAAAGTCCGGCGAGCCGTTCACCAACGATTTCCGGCCAAGCTGCCAAAAAGTCCGGCGAAACGAACTGCTTGCCTGACGGTCCGCCACGACGGTCTTTTGACTGAAGCGGCTGCAACACGGCGCTGACTTCAACGCCAATCGACCGGGCGCTAGTCGGCACGGCAGCTTTGGTCGTTACCTGGTGGCCGAGCAACTGGCCGCAGACATTGGGGCTAGCGGCATTTCGCCCTGCTGTCGGCGCGGCATTTTTGACGTGCTCTTTCATCTGAGGCTGATCCCTGCTAGCGCCCGTGCTTCCCCCTTTTGCTCCAAGGAAAGCTTAATCCGTGTACGACCTGATTATTTTTGACTGTGATGGCGTGCTGATCAACTCCGAAATGATCGCAGCGCGTGTGGAAGCCGCCGCTTACAAACGCGAGGGCTTTGAGATGGAGCCGCTCGGGTTCGCCGAGCACTTTGCCGGCATGACTCATCGCGCGATCCGGGAAGCCATCGAGGAGGAACTCGAACGCAAGCTGGACGAGGATTTTCATGACAAGCTCGAAGAGGCTTTCCTGGAGCTGGCGGATGCCGAAATGACGGCGGTGGCGGGTGTCGAGGAGATGCTCGACCTCGTTGAAGGCCCGCGGTGCATTTGCTCCAATTCCGATTCTCGCTACCTCCAACGGTACCTAAGTGACGTGGGCCTCTATGAGCGGTTCGCGCCAAACATCTTTTCTGCCGGAGAAGTCGGCAACAAAGCATCAAAGCCGGACCCCAACGTTTTCCAGATTGCCGCACAGACGTTCGGCGTCGATCCAAAAGCCTGTCTCGTGGTGGAAGACTCATCATCCGGCGTGAAAGCTGCCGTGGCCGCCGGTATGACGGTGGTCGGCTTTGTTGGTGCCGATCATACATGGCCAGGACACGCGGAGACTCTGATGCAGGCCGGGGCGCTGACGACCGTCAACCGTCATGCCGATCTGGCGGAAACCATCCAGGCGCTCAGCGCATGGGAGGGCGAGCCGCTCTGACGGTTCAGCTTTCAGCCTCATCAAAACCGACGAGCACCTGATAGTCTGACTGCAGTGTCGGTGTCGGCACGAAGAAATCGCGATTCACCAGCGAGAAACTGGCCGAAACCGTGCCCGGCGCAATGGTGGCCGTGGTCGGGATGACCTGACTGGACACGACCTCGTCGGTAACCGTGTTGAGAACCACGATGCGGATCGGCAGATTGAGTGTCGCCGGTTCGCCTTGCGGCCCGATGAGCGAACGCCCGGCCACGCCAATCGACAAGGCGAATTGCCCCTCACCCGGTGTACATTCCACCACCGTGTCAAGGATTTGAGACTGATACTGCACGGTAGATGCATTGCGCTCTTCACCGGCATAGGTGCGCAGCGTTTCGGTGCCGTCGCGAACCACGATGGCTGGGCAAAGCTGGTCGGCACGCAACTGTTCAACGGAAATGCCACCCAGTGTCGACGCCGGTATGGGTGTCGGCCGGTTGTCCTGGTTGCCACCCATGAAACCGGTCAAACCTTCCAGACCGCCGCTGCCACAGGCGGTAAGGGTCAAAGCGAGACCGAGCGCACAGGCGGACCGGACAACGGGCAAAGAGAAGGACAGACGCATCACTGAATGTTACCGAGAAAAGACTAGGGGACCGCAGGCTTAGGCTGCAATTGCGGCTGTTTAGCAAGTTGCTTCCGGGTTGGCGAGAGGGTAGCGATGTGGCTGACGAGCGGGAGGATGACACCCGAATGAAGACCAAGCCGGTATGAGCCTGCCAGATGCCCCCCTGACACCCGATGCGCTGGAGCACCACTGGTCGCTGCGCCTTCTGCCGGGATGGGCACGGCCCTATGGCCGGTTGATGCGACTGGAGCGACCTGTTGGCTGGCAACTCCTGTTCTGGCCTTGTGTGTTCGGTTCGCTGCTCGCGTCGATTGCCACCGGCAGCGGCGTTCAATGGCTGCACATCGGGCTCTTTCTGCTTGGCTCGATCATCATGCGTGGGGCTGGCTGTACGCTCAACGATATTGCCGACCGCGATATCGATGCAAAGGTTGCCCGCACCGCCGCACGGCCTATTCCTTCCGGCGAAGTCAGCGCCCGCAATGCATCGCTGTTTCTGATCGGGCTGCTCGGTGCAGGCTTCCTGATCCTGATCACGTTCAATCCGTTCACGATTGCCGTCGGCATCGGATCGTTGGTGCTGGTTGCGGTCTATCCTTTCACGAAGCGGATCACAAACTGGCCCCAGATCGTTCTGGGGTTGGTGTTTGCCTGGGGTGCACTGGTCGGGTGGACAGCGCAGACCGCGAGCTTCGATCTGCCCATGGCGGCGGCGTATGCCGCGTGCGTCATCTGGATCGTCGGCTATGACACAATCTACGCCTGTCAGGACCTGGAGGATGACGCATTAGCCGGCGTTGGATCATCGGCACAGGCCCTGGGATCGCGGGCGCCACTTTTTGTAGCGGTTTGCTATACCCTGACCATTGCCCTGCTCGGTGCTGCGATGCAGGGCGCGGCAGCAGGCTTCGCGTCCTTTGCAGGTCTCGGACT
>JANQJE010000219.1 GCA_028281795.1 Cohaesibacteraceae bacterium
CTGAAGAACATCGAGAGCGCAAGCAACTGTCGCCAGCGGCGTCCCGCTCTCGGTGTTGCGGTTTATAGGGCTGCGACCTCTCCGCTGTCAACGACCGAATTCCAAAAAAACGCATCTTTTTTGCCGGTGCAAAGACCGTCCCAGACAGTACGCCGTCAAAGAGCCCGCAAACCCGGGATTTCACGAGTCCAAGCCGGTGTGGAAAGCTGTCAAAAAAATGTCACTCGGCAGCTTTTGGCAGGGTTTGATAGTCGGCGTTTCGCACCTACCCTGCGCTCAAGGCAATAGGGACAGCGCTGATGGTCGATCCGTCGGGAACGAACAGCGTTGCAACGGGAGGGATTCATGGCAATCGGCTTTGTAGGGCTTGGCAATATGGGCGCACCAATGGCGGCCAATCTGGCAAGAGCCGGTCACGCTGTTTTGGGATACGACGTCGTGGCGGCAGCACCGGAGGGTGTTGAGCGTATGGCATCGCTGGAAGAGCTGGCATCCAGAGCCGACACGCTGATCACCATGCTGCCGAACGGCCCGATCATGTGTGAGGTGATCCACGACCTTCTTTCCCATGCAGCGCCGGGCACACTGTTCATCGATTGCTCCACGGTGGATGTCGCCAGCGCACGGCTGGCAGCGTCCGACATCGCCGCTGCCGGACATGCCGCTCTGGATGCACCCGTTTCGGGTGGCACCGGCGGTGCGGCCGCTGGTACACTTACCTTTATGGTGGGCGGGGAGGATGCCGACTTTGAGCACGCCAAACCCATGTTCGACATCATGGGCGCCAAAGCGTTTCATTGCGGCGGCAGCGGATCCGGTCAGGCCGCCAAGATCTGCAACAACATGCTTCTCGGCATCTCGATGATCGGAACCTGCGAAGCGTTCGCGCTGGCAGACGGCTTGGGTCTGGACCGTCAGGCGCTTTACGACGTGGTGGCCGCTTCCTCCGGCCAGAGCTGGTCGATGACGACCTACTGTCCGGTACCGGGCGTTGGACCCAAAACCCCGGCCGACAACGACTACCGACCCGGCTTCGCTGCCGACCTGATGCTGAAAGACCTCTCACTCAGCCAACAGGCTGCTGCCGCGAGCGGTGTCGCCACGCCTTTGGGCCGCCACGCCCAGACACTCTATGACGCGTTTGTCGCAAACAACGGCGCGGGCCGTGACTTCTCCGCCATTCTGGAGCATCTCGCTTCAAAGAAGGCGGATGTGTAGGACCAAGGCACCTCTCTTGTCTTAGCCTATGCCACTGTCTACATGACGAATATGAAGGCTGCGCACCCGCGCGCCATTGATTTCAAGTGGAGCACGCATGCGAGCCATTCTCGATGTCCTCATGTTGGCGCTGAACCTGTACTGGTGGATCGTCATCATCTCCGCCATCATGAGCTGGCTGGTGGCGTTCAACGTGATCAACCCGCGCAACGAAATTGTCGGCACCATTGGCCGGGTCGTCTACGGGCTGACCGAGCCGGCGTTGCGCCCGATTCGTCGCTTCCTACCCAATCTGGGCGGTATCGATATTTCACCCATCGTGCTGTTGCTGGGTATTTACTTCCTGCAGCGGCTGATCGTTCTCTATCTCTATCCGAGTGTTTTTTAGAACGACCTGACAAACAACGGACAAAAGGGCACCCAATGAGGTGCCCTTTTTGTTGACCGTATGTCTTCTGAAAAGCGCTCTAAGCTTCTGCCTTGGCCCGGTCGATGGCCTGGCGAACCATGTCCTTGGCCTCGTCAACACCCGCCCAGCGTTCGATCTTCACCCACTTGTTGGGCTCAAGGTCTTTGTAATGGGCAAAGAAATGCTCGACCTGGTGGGTCAGAATGGACGGGAGATCGGTATAGTTCTGCACATTGTCATACCGGCTGGTGAGCTTTTGACTCGGAATCGCCACCAGCTTCTCATCGCCCCCGCCATCGTCCTCCATGACCAATGCGCCAACCACCCGGCAGTTCATCACGGCACCGGGAACGATGGGCCGGGTGTTGCAGACGACAACATCGATCGGATCGCCATCCGCTGAGAGCGTGTGCGGCACAAAGCCGTAGTTTCCGGGATAGCGCATCGGTGTGTAAAGGAACCGGTCGACGAACAGTGTTCCGGATTCTTTTTCGATCTCATACTTGATCGGCTCACCGCCGATCGGCACCTCGATGATCACGTTCACATCATGCGGCGGGTTTATTCCAATCGGGATAGCTTCTATGCGCATGGGCTGGCTCGCGGCTCCGCTGATATCTGACGATCTGCGCCAGAACCTATCAGCCTCTGCGCGTCAAGACCTTAAGCAAGAGGGATAACCACCAAAGGTCGCAGCACAATCGCAGCCGGGCTAGGCGGTTCGGCTCCCGCGCCAGACAAAGGCCAGCTTGCGGCACTGACCTTTGTGGTGATCGGCGTCTTGCTGACGGCCTTTGCCGGCTCCGGCAAAACGCTCCACACCATGTGCCACGGGTTCGCCACCCATCGCACGGTAGAAGGCCACCGCTGGCGCGTTGTCTTCGAGCACCCAGACCACGAAATGACCAAGGTGGGCATTCCTCAACCTGTCGCGCGCTGCCCGAAACAACCGCGCGCCAAAGCCGAGGCCTTGATAGGCCGGAGCGACATAAAGCTCATAAATCTCACCGCGTACCCGGAGCGTCTGCGACCGGTTGATCCCCAGCGTTGCATAGCCGGCAACCTTGCCGCCCACTTCCAACACCAGCACGCCGCGCTGATGGGAAATCAGCCGGCGCCACCATTTCGGACCGCGCCGCTCCACCATACGCTCCAGCGCCACGCCGGGAATGATACCGCGGTAAGCGCCGCGCCAAGCCTGATCATGGACGCTGGCGACAGCGGTCGCGTCCTCCAGTTCGGCTGGCCGAATGCTGATTTGATCGAGGCTCATAAAGAGAGCCTAGGGTCAATTCGCAAAAACGCAAAGCGCTTTTCCGCTCCACGTCAAAACACTTTGGACAAACCCGGATGGCCGCAGCCGGAAAACGGGTCTAAGCCGCTGCTTTCGCCTTGGCCGCCCGTTTGCGCTCATGCGGATCGAGATGGCGCTTGCGCAAGCGAACCGCGCTTGGCGTGACTTCGACAAGCTCGTCATCGGCGATGTAGGCGAGTGCCTTTTCCAGCGTCATCTGGATCGGCGTGGTCAGACGTACCGCTTCATCCTTGCCCGAGGCGCGCATATTGGTCAGCTGTTTGCCTTTTAGGACGTTCACTTCCAGATCGTTGCCGCGCGTGTGCTCGCCGATGATCATGCCCTCATAGACCGGAACGCCAGGCTCGATCATCATCGGTCCGCGGTCTTCCAGATTCCACAGCGCATAGGCCACGGCGTCGCCCTGGCTCATCGAAATCAGAACACCGGTATGACGATCCCTGATCGCACCTTTGTGCGGCGCATACTCCAAAAACGCCCGGTTCATGATGCCTGTACCGCGCGTGTCGGTCAGGAACTCACCGTGATAGCCGATCAGGCCACGGGTCGGCACGTGCAGGACAAGCCGCTGCTTGCCGCCCCCGGAGGGCGTCATCTCGATCAGGTCGCCACGGCGCTCGGCAATCTTCTGCACTACCGTACCGGAATAGTCTTCATCGACATCGACGGTCACTTCCTCAATCGGCTCAAGGAGTGTTCCGTCGTCAGCCTTCTGGAACACCACTTGCGGACGCGACACGCCAAGCTCAAAGCCTTCACGGCGCATCGTTTCGATCAGCACGGCCAGTTGAAGCTCGCCACGGCCGGACACAATGAAGGCATCCTTGTTCTCGCCCTCTTCGATGTGCAGGGCGACATTGCCCTCGGCCTCGGCCATGAGGCGGGCACGGATCACCCGGCTTTGCAGCTTGTCGCCTTCGCGGCCCGCCAGCGGCGAGTCGTTGACCATGAAGGTCATCGACAGTGTCGGCGGATCGATCGGCTGCGCTGCGATCGGTTCGTTCACCTGAGGATCGCAGATCGTGTCCGCGACAGTTGCTTTCTCCAGACCGGCCAGCGCCACAATATCACCCGCATGGGCTTCATCCACGGGCACCATTTCCAGACCCTTGAACGTCATCACTTTGGACGCGCGCCCACTCTCGATCAGGTCTCCGTCGCGGGTCAACGCCTTGATCGGCATGTTGGCTTTCAGCGTGCCCGACGCAATGCGGCCCGTCAGAATACGGCCCAGATAGGGGTTCGCCGACAGCGTGGTGGCCAGCAGGCGAAACGGTCCCTCTTCGGTGGCAGGTGCAGGCACATGTTCCATCACCAGCTGAAACAGCGGAGTCATGTTCTCTTTCGGGCCTTCCGCATCGCGGGCCATCCACCCCTGCTTGGCAGACCCGTAAAGCACGGGGAAATCGAGCTGCTCATCGGTGGCGTCCAGCGCCGCGAACAGATCGAAAACCTCATCGAGAACGGCATCAGGCCGGCTTTCAGGCTTGTCGATCTTGTTGATCGCAACGATGGGGCGCAGACCGAGCTTCAGGGCTTTGGACAGCACGAACTTGGTCTGTGGCATCGGTCCCTCGGCGGCATCGACCAGAAGAATCACGCCATCGACCATGTGCAGGATACGCTCTACCTCGCCGCCGAAATCGGCGTGGCCCGGCGTGTCGACAATGTTGATCCGATTGTTGTTCCAGGTCAGCGAGGTGACCTTGGCCAGGATGGTGATACCCCGCTCGCGTTCCAGATCATTGGAGTCCATGGCCCGCTCGGCCACAGCCTCGTTCTCGCGGAAGAGCCCGGACTCACGCAGCAGGACATCGATAAGGGTGGTCTTGCCATGATCGACATGCGCGATGATGGCGATGTTACGCAGTGCGCCAGAACTCTGGGCCATGGGGGATCGCTTTTTCAATCTCGGAGGGTTGCGCTCCTTTATCCTTGTTCCGCTTCAAAAACTAGCCCCGGACAGCGGCTGCTGTCCGGGGCCGTTTTCCCCAGCCTGTGGGCGCGGGGTCCCGAAGGTGCCCACGGGGGACGGACACCTCCAGAATGCCGGCGGTTACTGCATCATCGCAGCCATCGCTTCATATTCGTCCTGGGTGAGCACGGTGTCGCCATTCACATCGGCCGACGCAAATGTGTCGGCTGTGGCTTCCGGCATCGCTGCCAGAAACTCATCCTCGCTCACAACGCCATCCACGTTCTGATCGATGTCGGCGAAGCTCGGAGCGTCTTGCGCCTGCGCCATATAGGGCGAAAGCGCCACGCCAAGGGTGACGGCGCCGGAAAGAGCGGCCACCTTCCAGGTGCTGATAAAAGTCTCAAAACGTTTGGTCATCGTATGTCTCCAGTTCTCAAGACGCGGATGGCGCGGATGATTGGAAGGTGCACCGGGCAAGGCCCTTGGTTGTGAGGGTGCGCAAACCACCAATGGAGCCGCACCCGGTGCCTGTGCGTGCCGAGGCTATCCGCTGCCACCCCGGAGCACGGGCAGGACACTGGCGGTCGAATGTGGCTCGAACCGAACGCTTTTGCGGCAAGGAAGCGGCACGTGAACACGCCATGTTGCTCACTGTAAGTTACGTTTTGAAAACAAAAGGGCGCGCCTCAGCAGCGCGCCCTTACTCTGAGAAGTCTGACGAAGACCTATTGAGACAGGCCCATGGGCTCAGCGCCGAACAGCGTCTGATACATCAGACCATAGACGTCGGTGTTGTCCATGAGCGGCTCGACCATATCGCTATTCAGACCAGCGGTCCGGACGAGAATGCCGCCGGCCACATCGTTGTAACCAACGAACGAGATCGCGAACGGATGGGACACGCCGTTGCTGTCCGGCGCCGACATAAACACATCACCAAAGGCACCCTGCTGTCCGAACAGACGGCCGCCGCCATTGGTGCTGGCCGCCACCGCGCCGCCTTCCCGCGCCAAGCTGCCGGAGACGACCTGAAGACCTCCGGCATCGGAGTCCGCTGCCATAACCAGAAGCGTGTCGTCGTTTGCTGCCAGGAAATCGTTGATAACGCCGACAGCCTCATCCGCACGCGCCAGCGCTTCGAGCGTGCCAGCGGCATTCATGTTGTTGGCGATGTTGTCGGTACCTTCCTCTTCAATCACGGCAAAGAAGCCATCTTCGTCACGCGACAAGATTCGCAGGGCCACGTCGGTCATCTCGGCGATGGTCGGAGCATGATCCCAATAGGTCGGCACGCCGTCGATGATGTTCCGCTCGGCTTCCTGATCGTTGAACGTATGGCTGTGCGCAAACACGCCAAGCAGCATGTCGGTCTCGGCCGGATCGACAGCCATCAACTCCTCACGCGTGTACACGATGGTATAGCCCAGTTCTCCGGCCCGCTCGATCAGGTTCACGCCATCTGTGCGCTCGCCCATGCCGTGCCGGCCTTCCTGACCTTCAGGCAGCAGATAGCGCTCGCCGCCCGCCATGATAACCTGGGCGCCTGACTCGATGACCTGTTGAGCGATGGGTTCGCGCTCGGACCGCGAAGGTTGCGAAGCGACGAACACGGCCGTGCCTGGCTCGGCAATATGGCCCGATTGGATAAGACCCACTGCCTTGCCGGCAGCCATGGCCTCTTGAGCAATCGACATTGTTTCTCCGGAGGCGGCAGTGATCTCCTCGGTGCCGTTCAGACCAAAGGAGTCGGCAACGACTTTAACGCCATAGGCATGCACCGTTGCACCACCGTGTGAGGTGCCGGTCAGCCGATTGGCCATATGGCCGGTATAGACACCGATACCCGGCAGTTGATCCCAATTGAGCTCACCATCCGGTCCCGCGATATGCATGCGTGCGGCGCCCCAGTGATTAACGCCGGTACCGTCCGGGTGGAAAAAGATGACATTGCCGGTTTGAACATCCTGAGCGACAACAGGCAACGCCATGGGCAGCGACAAGGCTGCAGCCAAGGCAAGTGTCGACATCAGCGGAAGAGAACGTGTGGTCATCAAAGTCTCCTGAATGTGAGATGGGGTCGACGGAACGAGCCCCCGGGATTCCGTCGGCATAAGCAGAAATCCCCATACGTCGCTTCGATGACGAATTGGATTCGTCCCCATGACAGATTCATGAAACCGGTTTCCTAATCGCTGTGCGAAACGCAGCTTTACGCCTGTTTTGTCGACACTCCTGCCACGCCAGCCACATCGTTTGCCGTCATTACCAACACAAGAGGTTGGCAGACCGCTTCTCGCAACACTTGACATGATACTAAATGGTATCATATATATGTGATACCTTTTGGTATTATATGAGGAGTTCGCATGACATCAGGCCTACAGACCACCCAACCCATCGATGTACAGGGCGTCTTCCGCGCACTGGCCGATCCCACGCGCCGCAATATCCTGATGTTCCTCGGCGAGCAGGACATGACCATCGGCGAAGTGTCGGCGCACTTCGACATGACACGGGCGGCCGTAAAGAAGCACCTCACCATTCTGGAAGAGGGCGCGCTGATCTCTGTGCACGCCAAAGGGCGCGAACGCGTCAATCACTTGGAACCGCTCGCCCTGAAATCGGTCGCCGACTGGCTGAACCACTTCAACCGCTTCTGGGATAAGCGTCTGGCGCAGCTGCAGCATGCCGTTGAACAGGAAGAAGCCAAAAAGACCAAAACCGAAGATGAAGGATAAACCGATGCTGACCACACCTATGACGACCGAGCGCACCGCGACCGACCCGACGGTCATCACCAAGACCGTTTTCTTCAACGCCTCGCGCGAAACCGTCTGGTCGTTTCTGACCGACAAAACCAAGCTCGGCACCTGGTTTCACCTGTCCGATGCCGATCTGACGCTGGGTGAGAAATACTCGCTCTACCGTATCGACGAGAACGGAACCAAAATCCCGCAGATCTATGGTGAAGTTCTGGAAATGGATGCGCCCGGGCGGCTCGTCACGACCTTCTGCATCGAGCCGTTTGGCGACAGGTCGACCACCGTCACCTGGGAGCTGGAGGAAGCTGCCGGCGGGACGCGCCTGCATCTGACCCATGAAGGGGTGGCCGACGCGGCAGGCGAAGCAACAGGTCGCATGCTCCTGGCGCTCGACGCCGGCTGGGATGAGCACTTTGCCAGACTGCGCGAAAGCGTAGCACAATAGCACGGCAAGCAAGAACAGGATCGCGTGGTGGGACGACCTGCCGCGCGATCACCCCATCGCACATGTAACCTGATGGTGGATCGTGGCCGAAAACGCATCCAGTTCACCGCTGGCAAAACCGGCCTTGCGATAAAGAGAAAGAGCCACGGATTTTAGCAACGGCAAGCCTTCAGCCTCACCCAGCGTGACCAGCGGCGGCGTGACCGAAACGTGCGGCATCACCGTCAGCGCAAGGTCTGCCAGAACAAAGGAGCGGACGCCTATCGGATGGGGACTGAGATGAGCGAGATAACCGACCCGTCCCACACGGTCGAGCGCATCGAACGCGTAGCCACGCAAATCCCTGCCATCGGTCAGAAACACCAGCGGCACATCGTCTGACCGGTCAAGGGCAAGCCCCTGCCCGGCAGCCCAAACCAGCGGCATGTTCTCCACGAAGTCGCGGCCGGGACGCCTGCCCTGATCCATCATGAAAGCAAGGTCGATCTCACCAGCGTCAAGCCGCGCAAGCAGCGCGTCACTGCGATCGCATTGAATGTGAATCTGCACATCCCGATTGGCCTGCGCAAAACTTCGCAGGGCATCCACAACGACCGACTGGGCCAGTGTCACGGTCGTTCCAAGCCGGATGATACGCAGCGAACGCACGCTACGAATGGTCTCCACCGCCTCATCGGTCAGCCCGAGAATACGCCGGGCGTAGATCGCAAACGCTTCTCCCTCCGGCGTCAGGTGCATGGACTGCCCGCGCCCCCGTTCGAGCAGCGTGCGCCCAAGCTCTTCCTCCAGCTTGGCGATATGAGCGCTGATCGCCGACTGAACCGTGTTGCGACGCTCGGCAGCACGCGAAAAGTTCAGCGTATCGGCTGCCACAACAAAGCTACGCAAAGCATTCAGATCAGGCATCGAGGGTAAGGCTCATTATCTCAAATAACGATTTCAAGCCGCACTTTAAACCGTTTTTCAGATACAAACCACCAGGCTAGAAAAGGTTCCTCCCAAGGAGCCCTTATGGAACTCTCACCAACTTTCTATGTCGTGACCGCGACGGCCATTCTGATCACCGGCATATCAAAAAGCGGCTTTGGTGGCGGGCTCGGCGTCATGTCCGTTCCGCTGATGAGCCTGTTTATCGCCCCGCAATTCGCCGCAGCGATTCTGATGCCCATCCTGCTTGCGATGGACATCATCATTGTCTGGCACTACCGCGCACGCTGGAGCCGCAAGGTGGTGATGGTGCTGCTACCCGGCGCACTGATCGGGCTTGCCCTCGGCGCTGCAACATTTCAGGCAATGAACGCCGATGTTATCCGCTTTCTGGTGGGCATTCTGGCGATGGTTTTCGTTGCTCAATATGTGCTGCATCGACGCCGTGAGACCAAGCCACGACAGACGCCAGGGCCTTTGGTCTTCATGCTGGGGACGGTCTCGGGATTTGCGAGCTTTGTCGCCCATGCGGGTGGCCCGCCAGTGAAGGGGTTCCTGCTGCGCCAGAGACTCGAAAAATCGGTGTTTGTCGGCACCAACACCATGTTCTTCTTTTCGATGAACGCCATCAAATCGCTGGCCTATGGCGCGATGGGCCAACTGACACCGGAAAGCCTGAAAGTCAGCCTTTGGCTCTCGCCAGTACTGGTTCTCGGCATTGGACTTGGCATGCTACTGCATCGCTTTGTCGACCAGAGCATGTTCATCAGAATTGTCTATGGCTTCCTGTTCCTGACCGGTCTGCGCCTGCTTTGGGACGGCGCAACCAACACGTTGCTTTAGGTCGACAAGCCAGTGCCGAATGGCGGTGATCTGGACCGCGCGGTGGGCATTCTCCAGCGCGCGGCCTGCGCCTCGTCAGCCTCAAGCCGGTACAGCTTCCGGAGCATACTGTGCAAGGAACTCAGGCGACGGCGGAATGGGTTTGATTACGTCGATCAGCACCCCATTGGGATCGCGTGTGATATAGTGGCGCTGGCCGAAAGGTTCATCGCGCAACGATTTGAGGATGGGCAGTCCAGCCGCCTTCGACCGCTCGTACTCGGCGTCCACATCGGCAACTTCAAAGTTCAAGATAAGACCCCCAACCGTGCCATGTCCCTCCTCAGGGATGGTTTCATGATCCCCTTTGAGAACAGCGATGTTGACGCTCTCATCCTCCTGCGATTGCAGATGGCAATACCAGTCGCTCTCAAAAGCCAGCTTGAAACGAAAATGGTCGACATAGAACGCTGTGGTACCGGCAACATCGTCGGTCTGGATGACGGGATAATACTGTGTGCATTTCATGACTTGTTTCTCCTTTCAAAAACATACAATCTGTACGTATTAATGAACTAACATACAGGCTGTATGTATGCAACAGGAAAAAACCCGACGCACGAATAAGGCACGCACCGAGGCAACGCGTGGCGCTCTGATGGCGGCTGCGCGATCGCTGTTTGTCGAGAAAGGCTATGCGGAAACGTCGACGCCAGAGATCGTCACCAAGGCCGGCATCACGCGCGGCGCTCTCTACCACCACTTCGCCGACAAGGCCGATTTGTTCCGCGCTGTTATCCAGGCCGAGTACCAAGCGGTGGAATCCGAAATCACGAAGTCCGCGAAGCGAAAACCCAAAGGCTCGATCGATGCCTTATTGCTTGGCAGCCGCGCCTACCTGAATGCGATGCGCGAGCCGGGTCGCGTGAGGCTCATGCTTCTTGACGGGCCAGCGGTGTTAGGGCGGCTCGAACTCGACTCCATCGATCGCGAAACGTCTGCCGACTCGCTACGGCTCGGTCTAGAGGCCGCCATGGCTGCTGGAGAGATGAAGACCCTGCCTCTTGAGCCTTTGACCGCACAGCTCTCGGCCATGTTCGAACGGGCAGCCCTCGGCGTTGCCGAGGGCGATGACCCCGATGATCATATGGCGGTCTTCAAGGCAATCTTCGCCGCGCTCGTCTGACCGCACCTGCAAAGTCCGGATCAGCATCTGTGTAGGCGGGGGCGACGTGACCTATGCTCAGTTCACCAGCCTTGTTTCGGGAAAAGCGGCATACCATCCAAACCAGAAAGCCCGGTGTGCAGGCAGCCGCGGCAGGCTCCGACCATCGTCCGCCGTCAACGCATCTTCGCTCAATGTCCATTGCCCGCCGTCAGTATCCACGATCGCGCGGTCGCCATCATAGCTATCAAAGGTGACCCCTTGCGGATCGTAGACCCGGTTACCGCCGCTTGAATCGGTGAAGATGACGACGTCCTGAAAACCGATGCGATCGGTATAGATCGGCATTGCTTCAAGGAACGTGGTGTCAATCGCCAGCTGATCGTCAGGTGCACCGGGCAGACGCAGGCCAAGCACCTCCTGCTTGTTCTCCAACTGGTCATTGTTGAAAGGCGTGTTGAACATCAGCTCGTCAGTGGCGAAATAGGACCGGTAGGCAACGCCCTCGCCGTAGTTGCGGCTATGGCCCGTGTTCAGCGAAAGCACCTGTGTGTCCGGATGGCGACGGCGCCACTCGCCCCAGGTGGTGGTCACGATGGGCTCGTAGTCCATGCGGATTCCCTGCCCGACCAAAGGTCCGACAACCGGCTCGCCGCGCATGGTGCTCCAAAGCGACTGGGTCTCCAGGTCATACATTAGCTTGTTCGACCGGTAGAGAAACCCCGATGTTCCCAGCACGTGATTGGTACCGTCCACGGTGGTCCGGTAGGGGATCACCGTGCCGCAGAGCGTGCAGTAAACGCCGGCGATCTCAACACCGCCGATGGTGTCGACGAACATTTCGTGCCAGGCCAGAATACGCTTCGGAAAGGCGCGCGCGTCGCCATTGATCTCAAGGCCGAAAACAACGTTGCTGTCATCAAGGTACGTGGCCTCATCGGCACTCACCATCTCAGGGTCGCGCAGCGGAGGAATGCCATCCTGCAGCACGCCGCCCCAGCGGATTTCGTCCAGACGGATTTGCGCGGTCTCCAGGCGCCCGGCGAAGTACCGCTCAAAGCGGGGATCAATGTTGCGGTAGATGAGCGCTTTGAATTGATCGTAATCGGCGGTCACGACTTCAGGCCGGTTCCAAAGCCACTGGAACCAGGCATGGGAATCCCGACCATGGGCTTCGCCCGTACGCTGCTCGAGAAAATCAAAGATCGCATTGCGCGCGACAGTTGAACTTGTGAAAGCCGTAATCTCAATCAGCGGGGCATAATACCCGTCGCTCCAGTTCTCGTCGAGCGTCGTCAGCGCTTCCTGCAGGCGCGCAGGTGAGCGCGAAACGAAGAAGACAAAGAAGGCCGTCAAATCCAGATCGGCGGCCGCATCGCGCGACCCTTCGGCTTGCACTTGGGCTCGAGCAACTGAGCTGCCTGGTCCTGCCGACGGCAAGGCGACCAGAACCGCCGACAACAAGCATGAAACCGCCAAACTCCAACGCACGCGCATGAGAACTGCTCCTTCGTTTTGCTGCGGCGACGGTAAGAAGGGCCCTAAGCGGACGCAAATAGCGTTTGCTCACGAATGAGAGAGCATCGTTGTTCCAGTCGAACGGCGGATAGGTATGATGAGCAGCAACCCATACAATCCGAGGAAACGGTGACGTGGAACAATTCCGTGGCGCTCACCGACGACATCGCATCGCAGATTTCACGCATCAAAGCCGAGGAGGGACCGCTTCTTCAGGTCCGTGGCGGCTGGCGCCTGATCCAACTGCTGCTGGCTCATGATCTCATCGACGAATATCGCCTGTGGACGTTCCCGATTCTGGTCGGCGACGGCAAGCGCGTATTTGCAGACGGATCACAGCCGCGAAACATCGCACTTCGAAAAACCAGATGGACGCCCGATGGAGTCGTGATGGGCATCTATCGCGCCGCCGCTTAGGGACCCTCCCCAAAAAAGAAAAGGCCCTTCCCGAGGCAGGGAAGGGCCAATCTTGGAATGGTGGGCCGTAACCGGCGGATTAAGCCGCTTCGGCTTCTTCGCGCCCGGCATCGTTGGCGCCAACTTCAAAAATCAGGCGATCAGCACCGGCGTCGAACCTGCCGCCCGACACGCGCACCACATCGCCGTCCTTCACGTCGCCGGAAAGGATCTTCTCCGCAAGCGGATCCTGGAGTTCGCGTTGGATCACACGCTTCAGCGGGCGGGCTCCGTAAGCCGGGTCGTAACCTTTGTCGGACAACCACTCGCGGGCGCTGTCATCCAACTCAACCACGATCTTGCGGTCGGCAAGAAGGTCATGCAAGCGGCCCATCTGGATATCGACGATGGCTCCCATCTCGGTGCGCTTGAGCCGTTCGAACATAACGATCTCATCGAGACGGTTGAGGAATTCAGGCCGGAAGTGCCCCCGCACCATGTCCATCACATTCGAGCGCACGCCTTCCATTTCCTCGTCATCCTTGGCGGCAACGAGATATTCGGCCCCAAGGTTCGAGGTCATGATGATCAGCGTGTTCTTGAAATCGACCGTCCGGCCCTGACCATCGGTCAAACGGCCGTCATCAAGCACCTGAAGCAGAACGTTGAACCCGTCCGGGTGCGCCTTCTCGACCTCGTCGAACAGAAGCACCTGATAAGGCCGGCGGCGGACGGCTTCCGTCAGCGCACCACCCTCATCATACCCGACATAACCCGGAGGGGCGCCGATCAGGCGGGCAACGGCGTGTTTCTCCATGAACTCCGACATATCGAGCCGCACCATGGCGTGCTCATCATCGAACAGGAACGTCGCCAGCGCCTTGGTGAGTTCGGTCTTACCGACACCGGTCGGCCCCAGAAAAAGGAACGAGCCGAGCGGCCGGTTCGGGTCCTGCAGACCGGCACGCGAACGGCGCACCGCAGTTGAAACAGCGTGCACGGCCTCTGCCTGACCAACCACACGGGTGGCCAGCTCATCTTCCATGCGCAGCAGTTTTTCGCGCTCGCCTTCAAGCATCTTGTCGACGGGCACGCCCGTCCAACGCGAGACCACATGAGCGATCATGTCCGGCGTGACAGCTTCTTCGACCATATCGTCACGCTCACCGGCCTCTTCAGCTTCCGCCAGTTTCTTCTCAAGGTCCGGTATGGCGCCATAGGCGAGCTCGCCCGCCTTCGCCAGATCACCCATGCGCTGCGCCTGTTCAAGCTGCGTGCGGGCCTCATCAAGCTGTTCCTTGATGGCGGTCGCACCGGCCAGCTTGTCCTTTTCGGACTGCCAGCGCGCGGTCATCTCGGCGGATTTCTGCTCAAGATCGGAAAGCTCGGCCTCCAGCTTTTCCAGCCGGTCTTTTGAGGCGCTGTCGGTCTCTTTCTTCAGCGCTTCACGTTCGATTTTGAGCTGGATAACCCGGCGGTCGAGTTCGTCCAGAGCTTCGGGCTTGGAGTCCACCTGCATGCGCAGACGCGAGGATGCCTCATCCACCAGATCGATGGCCTTGTCCGGCAGGAACCGGTCTGTGATGTAGCGGTTGGAAAGCGACGCCGCCGACACGATGGCCGAGTCGAGAATGCGCACCCCATGGTGTAGCTCATACTTCTCTTTCAGTCCGCGCAGGATCGAAACCGTGTCTTCAACCGTCGGCTCCGAAACCATCACAGGCTGGAACCGGCGGGCCAGAGCGGCATCCTTCTCCACATGCTTGCGGTATTCATCAAGCGTCGTAGCACCGATGCAATGCAACTCACCGCGCGCCAGGGCGGGCTTCAGAAGGTTGGACGCATCCATCGCACCATCGGCCTTACCGGCCCCAACCAGCGTGTGCATCTCGTCGATGAACATGACGATGCCGCCAGCCGCCGCCTCGATTTCGGAGAGAACAGCCTTCAAACGTTCCTCGAACTCGCCGCGGAACTTGGCGCCAGCAATCAGCGCGCCCATGTCCAGCGCCATCAACTGCTTGTCACGCAGAGATTCCGGCACGTCGCCGTTCACAATGCGCAGAGCAAGGCCTTCGGCGATGGCGGTCTTACCGACGCCTGGCTCACCGATCAGAACAGGATTGTTTTTGGTGCGGCGCGAAAGAACCTGAATGGCGCGCCGGATTTCCTCGTCCCGGCCTATCACCGGGTCGAGCTTACCGTCCCGCGCGGCCTCGGTAAGGTCACGGGCATACTTTTTCAGAGCATCATAGCCTTCTTCAGCCGATGCCGTGTTGGCCGTCCGGCCCTGGCGCACGCTTTCAATAGCGGCGTTCAGGCTTTGCGGTGTAACATCACCTGCCTTCAGGGCTTTGCCGGCATCACTCTTGGCGTCCAGCGCCAGCGCCAGAAGCAACCGTTCGACAGTGACAAAACTATCGCCTGCTTTTTCGGCCGCCTGATCGGCCGCTTCGAACACGCGGGCCATCGCCGGGTCCATATAGAGCTGACCCCCGCCACCTTCGACGGAGGGCTGCTTGGCAAGCGTCTGGTCGACCTGCATTTTCACGACGTCGGGCTTGCCGCCAGCCGCTTCGATCAACCGGGCGGCAAAACCTTCCTTGTCATCGATCAGGGCTTTCAGAAGATGGTCGGGAAGCAGGCGCTGATGGCCCTTGGCCAGTGCGCTCGTCTGGGCAGCCTGCAAAAAACCGCGCGCGCGCTCGGTGTAATTCTCAAGATTCATGTTTCATCCTCCATGCACCCGCCCGCGCCAGATCTGGCCCTCGGGAAGGAACGCAAAAAGATCAGCAACCCGCATTGCGGCGTTGCCGGTGACGGCCGAACCCGGAAGGCGCCCGGCGTTGATCAGGATATGGGAACGAAAAGGGCCTCTTTGAAGAGGCGCATTCAA